>NZ_JBFTSK010000083.1:0-14648 GCF_056399985.1 Chitinophaga sp. 01L420 | reverse complement strand
ACTTCCATGCGGCTGATTCTGGCGGGTGTTAATGAACGCTGAATCAACAGTTGAATGTTGGTGGTAAAGTTAATGATATCTATATTTTCATTTCTCAGTTCGCGCACGATACCATGTATACGGCTACCTTTCATACCTACGCAGGCACCTACCGGATCGATACGATCGTCATAGGATTCTACTGCCACTTTGGCTCTTTCACCAGGTTCACGAACTATTTTCTTGATCACAATCAGGCCGTCAAAGATCTCAGGCACCTCAATTTCCAGCAATTTAGCAAGGAAGGATGGATGTGTACGGGAGAGAATGATGAGTGGTGCGTTGTTTTTCATTTCCACTTTCTTCACCACCGCTCTTACGTTCTCCCCTTTTTTGAAATAATCTGTGGGGATTTGCTCAGATTTAGGCAAAATTAACTCATTCCCTTCATCATCAAGCAATAAAACTTCTTTTTTCCAAACCTGGTATACTTCACCATTTACAATTTCACCTGCTTTGTCGGCGTATTTCTTAACCAGAATATTCTTTTTCAGGTCGCCGATACGGGCAGATAAAGTTTGTTTAGCCGCCAGGATAGCCCTGCGACCGAAATCCATGATCTCTACCTCTTCATATAAATCTTCACCTACCTGATAATCCGGTTCTACCTTGATAGCTTGGGAATATGCGATCTGTGCGTTTTCATCTTCTACTTCTCCATCGGTTACGATGGTACGACGGCGTAATATTTCAAGGTCACCTTTTTCGGTATTTACAATCACGTCAAAATTCTCATCTGAGCCATACTTTTTCCGCAGCAGTGTTTTGAACACATCCTCCAGGACCTTCATCAATGTAGGACGGTCGATATTTTCCGCCTCCTTGAACTCGGTAAATGACTCAATCAAGTTAATACTAGCCATGTTTAGTTGTTATATTTTAAAACACGATGCACACCTTTGTGTGCTTTATTTCATTAAGTTTTAAATCGGTGGATTTCTTCTCTTTCTTCTTGCCAATCAACTCTTCAATGTTAATCTCTTCTTCGGTTGCTGATTGCAGGGTACCTTCCTTTACTGAGCCATCCAGCAGGGTTACTTCCACTTTGCGTCCAATATTTTTAAGGTATTGTCTGTGCAGTTTGAGCGGTTCATCCAGTCCGGGAGACGAGACTTCAAGGGAGAAATCATTGTTAGGGAACAGTTCAGCTGCTTCCAGCAAAGGATATAACTGACGGTTAAACGACACCAGTGTAGCCACCGGCACCCCTTTATCTCCGTCCAGAAAGAGCTTGATATTGTTAGTGGGCTTAATTCTGATGTCTACCAAAAAATTGTCGGGATCGTTAGCCAGCAGTCCTTCTGCCATTTCCCGGATAGTTTTTATCACGTGTTCGTTTGCCATACAAAAAGCGCGAAGGGGACAATATCTCGTCCCCTTCGTTTGAATCATTTTTCCTCGTACAAAATTAGGATTTTATTTTGATTGAAAAACTATTTCTTTAACTTGTATATAAATATTTAGATGAGAGGCTCTGCCATCATTCATATGTATTTTTAAAATATTTGATGTGAGCACTGCTTTCTGGCAAAAAATAAATATAGAACTGATTGCCTGGCCCCTGGGGCTGGTTCTGCTATATTTAATGACACCCAATGAAAATGCCGCTAGCTTATGTTTACTAAAAAACCTGGGCATCCCCTTTTGTCCCGGCTGCGGCTTAGGCCACGGTATTCATTATTTTTTACACGGTCAATGGTCTGCTGCGATCCACCATCACTGGCTGTCGCCCCTGGTAGTAGTGGTATTGCTATACCGCACCGTACAACTGGCCCGCCTCCAATACACTGACCTTAAACAACAATAAACCCAATACTATGAGCGATTTTTCATTTGCGATGCTTCCCGGAATTGAAACCGAGGAAATGATATGGTTACAAGAACTTACGAAAAGCTATTCTGCAGAAAATAAACAACGTTTCCTGTCTGTATACCAGAACCGGCGCAAAGATCCGCAAACTATTCTTATTTGTAGCCTGATCGGTTTTGTAGCAGTAGCAGGTATTCAACGCTTTTTGCTGAACCAGATCGCCATGGGGATTTTATATGTGGTAACGCTTGGCTTTTGCTTTGTAGGCACTATCATTGACGCTGTCAACTATCGCAAAATGACCTGGGAATTCAATAAAAAGGAGGCCATGTCTTCCGCCGCCCTGCTGGGTCTTTAATCCACCCGGGAAAGTTAAAAAAACCTTAAAATGAGGTGATTTTCAAGGCGCCGGATACTATATTCCGCTAACTTCGCACCATTATGTTGAAATTTCTCTTTTCCATATTTATTGCCTGGCTGCTGTACAAGTTGGTATTTGACCTGCTCATACCGGGCTATAAAATGACCAAGCAAGTACGTAGGCAGATGAGCGATATGCAAGATCATATGCGGCAGCAATATGAAAGCCAACAAGGTGCGCAGCCGGGAAATCCCAAGCAGCCCTCCTCTCCTCCTGAACCCAAGAAAGTGGATAAAGGAGATTATCTTGATTTCGAAGAAATTAAATAACAAAAAAGGCTGGTTTACTAAACCAGCCTTTTTCTTTATACCGCACTTGCCGGGCGGAAAATATCCAGTATTGTTTTGGGAGATTCCAGGTGAATGGTTTGTAACCCTACAGCTTTAGCCCCTTCTATATTAGGTAAAAGGTCATCTATAAACACCGTTTCCGCCGCTTTCAGCCCATTTTCATCCAATACCATCTGGTAAGATGCTTTATCCGGCTTCCGCTGCCCCATCAGATGAGAATAGTACGCCCGGTCAAAGAAACTGCTCAGAGAAGGTATTCCCCGGGTTTCCTGCAGCATCCTGTTGAATTCCTCCAGGTGAATAGCATTGGTATTACTGAGTAAATAAAGATTATAATGCTGCCGCAACTGCTGCAATAACTGCAGGCGCTGCAACGGGAAGTCGAGTAACATAGCATTCCATGCGGCCTTTAACTGCTCATCTGTTACGGTTTCCGGTACATGCTGATGCATTTCTGCGAGGAACTCCTCCGTTGACACATGCCCTGTTTCCAGTCTGTTAAATAAGCTGGAGCCGTGAAACTGCGAATACAGCTCCTTAAAGTTCTTTACCCCCAATTGGGTAAAAGCGTCGCTGGTAAGCTGGTAGTTAATATTGAGAATTACGCCACCCAGATCGAAAATGATGTTTTTGATGCCTTGCATATGGTGAAAGATTGAAGACAAATTTATTAAAGTATAGTCGTACGCGTTGTTATCAAAAAAATATTTTAGGTTAATTCAATAAAATAATTAATTTTGCCGTCCCTTGAAAAGGGGAATTTTTGTTCTTCGGAACGGGTCCTATAGCTCAGTTGGTTAGAGCACCTGACTCATAATCAGGGGGTCCCTGGATCATGCCCAGGTGGGACCACACGACAGAAAAGGCTTTCAGCGGATTGACGCAGGAAGCCTTTTTTTATTTGATACATGTTTGCATACAAAGGGCGTCAAAAGGTTGATTTAGAGTTTTAGCGATACGTGCCTGGTCCAGAGCATTTAAATTATTTAGTTGTTGACAACTACATTTCCTACATCCGCTATATCCAAAACCTTAGCAAACCTTAACAATTGTCAATATGTGAATTCTTTTAGGGACTCGGAAAACTCCTAAAAAGCAAAACCCCGACCAGGAATAGTCAGGGCGTTTATTTCTATGTTTGTTACAATTATCAAAACTGACCCGTGTTAATATTCTTATCTCTCACCGTATTTTTTTAGATGCAGGGTCATTATTCAGACTTCATAAAGGCCATATAGTAGTCGGTGAAATATTTAAATAATTCACTGTAAACCTTCCGGATCATATATCTCTCTGCATTTGAAAAGCTCTGAACAACATGTATTTTCTCCCCGGCAACYATTCTGACTGATGGACGCATATATCTGTAATACGTGGGTGTTGAAAGGCCACACTCCTTCATAACTTGCTCCCTGAAACGAATAGGTAAGTCCGTCAACATGGTGTGTAGATCAAAAAGCATGTTACCGGGGTTCGTAAGTAAATTCTGGTTTGTTTCTTTGTTTTTGTTTTTTTGTGGGTTTGTTTTTTGGTCTGTCATAATGGATATTTTGAATGATGATTTGTTTTCGATTGTATGATAGGCACAATGGGAAGCCGCTTTCATATAGCATGAAAGTGCTTAACCCTGAAAAGGGATTTATAAAATTGGATTATTTATAAGTGGAGAACCGGGGCTTTTGGGAATAAAAAAACGTGGGCCTCTACTTACCGCCCCAGGGTGTGGAATCCGGATGACGGAAGCGAGTACCCACGCCGTAGCGTGAGCACCGCCTAACATCTGGTATCCTAAAAGTTTCCACACCCTGGACCATTTGAAAGCGCGATAGCTTCAATATTTTATGAAGCTGCAAAATAACATTTGTAAGCCTAAGTTAGTAAAAATATCTAAATAAAATTCTTATTTGAGAATATTTAATTATTGAATTGGAATATTATTTTCTCATATAGCAATATATTATTGCATATAATCAATATGTTATTACATTTCAGTAATGGCGCAAGAAAAGAAATATGCAGCAGTAAAGGCATTGTTAGAGGCCGGAGGGATCTCCCGGATTGCTGATATATTTGATTACGTTCCCAAAACGAATGTTTATAAATTGTTAGGACTGGGCTATCTGACATTCCTAAAAAAGCTGGACAATCCTGGCTTGTTTACCATTGACGAATTAAATGCCCTCGCGGATTTAATAGGGATTGATGATGAAATACTCAATGGCTTAGCGAGGAAAGAAGCCAAAATATTAAGGAAGAAGCGGAAGAAGGCATAATAGGAATTGCTTGTCTTTTACCATTACATTATTCCTGAAATAAATAGCATCCCCATCAACTCAGCTCCTTAGCTGAGGCAGTTTTAGGAAGGATTTATAACAGGCGGAAAGCAATATAGGTGAAAGCTTCGTTTTCTCATTTGTTGGATAATAGAATTCTAATAGGCGGGAGGTATTTCTGCAATATTGAATAAAATGTAGTAAAATGAAAAGGTTTAGTAAGGTATTCATCCGCACCAGCCTTTAACATTTCTTCCTTTTCAGTTTCAAATGCGTCTCCCGAAATAACTATAACAGGAATATGGCTAAATTCTGTGTGAGACTTTAATTTATATAAAAATTGTTTGCCATTCATTAATGGCATGTTTGCATCACAGATAATAAGTGCTGGTTTTTCAATATTAATAAAATCAAATGCCGCATCTCCACTGTCTACTATTATAGGCTCCGCCCCTGCCATTTGGGTTGTTACTTTGAGAATATGTTGTTGTATAGGGTCATCATCGATGCATAAAATCCTGTATCCTTTTAGTGATCCTTTTTTAAACGGTTTATCACTTGCTCTTGTCATCTCATACTACAGCAGAATTATCTAAATTCAATTTCTTAAAACTAAGTAAATTGAATGTTGTAAAATGAGGCAGGTGGAAAGGGGGATAGAGCCGTTAGCATTTCAGCGATATCTGTTATATATTTGTGGCATCGAATGAAGGCATACATTCCTTAAAATTAAATGCTAAAAAAGAATTGTATTGTGCCAGGAAATTCTGATCTGATAGCTATTGTTTAAAATCAAGTTTGTGTTAACCTAATCATCAAATTATATTTTCAAATTTATCTCTCTATGAAGTTTTCAAAATTATTATTGCTGTTCCTTTTATCAGGTTCATTGAATGTTTTTGCACAAAATGCTTTGCCTGCCGCCAATGGGAATGTGGGCATTGGAACGGCCACTCCCACCAGCAGATTGCAGGTAGTGGACAATGGCAGGAATTATTATGTAGACAGGGGGATTCCCGGACAATCAGATGATAACATAACTGAAAATTACATCCTGCTACATGTTATGTATACGGGTACTATTTTGCCTGCCGATTATCATGTAATGGGACGTTTTAGTGCTATTAGAGGTCAGGGTGCATCAAACCGGAAATGGATCGTTGATGTGAACACAGCTTCTGCGTACAATAAAAATACCGGTAACCTGGTATCTTTTAGTGATCGTGCTGCGTTGGTGACACTAACGTTCAATTCGATTCAATATCTGGCGGTTTCCATTCCCCAATCGTCAACTCTTACCAATTTCTCCTTTACAGGATATGCTCAGAATGATGCTTTAAAACTAGTGCGGGGTAATGAGGTCACTGATGTAAACATCTTCAATGCCACAGAGGAAGTGGGAATCCAGGGCGCTGTAGTGATAAGAAATGCCGCAACTTCTAATCGCCTGGTCCTCGCGGGCAGTGACACTACTTACTCTAATATAATGGCGATTACTCATGGAGGGATGAGCAACACTCAATTGTATATCGGAAATATTGCACCCACCTATCCTGTAATTACTCAGCGTAATTCCAATATCATCGAAAGCTACAGGGATCTGCATATCGGGGCCGCTAATATCGGCAGCAAAATTATTTTCGAAAATGGAAGAATCGGTACCACAATAGGGTCTTCTATGGTAATTGCCGGTAACAAAAATGTAGGTATCGGCGTGGATAATCCGACCTACAAACTCACGGTGAATGGCGCCATCGGCGCGAGAAGCGTAAAAGTAAGCCAGGAAGCATGGGCCGATTATGTATTTCATCCAGATTATAACCTCCCGAAACTTCCTGTTGTAGAGCAGTTTATAAAAGAGAATAAACATCTTCCCGGTATCCCTTCTGAAAAAGAAGTGCTCGAAAAAGGAATAGATCTGGGAGAAATAAACAAATTATATCTGCAAAAGATAGAAGAACTAACACTGTATGTTATTGATCTGCAGAAGCAGGTAGATGTGTTGAAGCGTAATACAGAAAAGCAGATGACAAAAAGAAAGTAGCCGAAAACGATCGTCTCTCTGGAAGGCTTTCAGGGTATAAACACTGAAAGCCTTTTCTTTTTTTGAATCAAAGGGAAATAAGTGAGGTGTTAAAATCTAAGCTGAGAGAATAGAATGAATTACATAATAGTATTTATAACATATTGAAATGTTATCAATTGCATAAATGAAATTATTTTCTCAACCCGCGTTTAATACCACCCTCCTCTCCTTTCTTTTTCTTTAAATTATTTCCCTATGATAAAGTTAAACCTACTAACTTTAACGTCAGTACGAAATACTCGTAACATAGGTCCGGATGCCAACCCGAAAAATAAAATATTTATTCCTTATACTGCTTTGTGTTGTTACCAGGTTAAACGCACAGACCACGCATGTCTTAACAAATGATGCTGTTTTACAGATTAAAGCGTATGATGTACTGCGGGATAGTCAGTATAGCTTTGATCGGATCCTGACAGATACCACCCTGGCTTTTTCACAGCATACCTTATTAAGCACTGCTGCTACTGATTACTATTGGGTGAAAGTGGTGGTGGAAAATCCTTACCCCAATAAGGAGAGTTATCGACTTTCGTTATCGCTACGGCTAAATTATACCCTGTATTTTTTTGATAGTAATAAGGGCAAATGGGTCAGTCACCGCGCTGGTTTGGCAGTACCGGCCCAACAAAGGGAAAGAGAGATGGTGCCACTTTTTTTACAGGGAGACACCAAAAATACACTGTATATAAAAATCGATATCCGCGACATACAATCTTATGGATATAGTATCCAACCATTTATTATACTTGAAAAAGAGATCTCTTTCGATGGGCGGGAAAGCTTTTTATGGTATTCCTGGCTGGTGGGCGTGTTTATATTACTCAGTTTCTGCGGCTATAGCTTATATACTTATTTGCAGTTAAAGGATAATATTTATGGCTGTTACCTGGCGGTACAGATTGGCGGAATTATTTTTGTTACCTCTTTCAAGCATTTTTTTAACCTGTTTTTTCCAGTTGCCATATACAATGTAAAACTGAACCCTGACGGAACCGTCTATGCCTATGATCTCAATGCTTTCTTTTTACATGTGGCATCCGTGATTATTGTTTCGGGGGCCGTTCAGCTAACCCGGATATACCTGCGTACGGAAAAACTGTTGCCTCGCTGTGATAAGGGGCTTAAATATCTTACTTATGGTTACGTCTTGTTTGCATTAGTGTCTGCTGTTATTACCATTACAGGACTATATTACTCAGATAGTTTCACATTGTTGTACGATAATATTCTCGTCGTATCCATTATGTTAACCGTTATCCTCACCTGCTTAATTGCCTATAAATATAAAGTAAGAGCCGCCAAGCATTTTTTACTGGCGAATATGTTGCCGTTACTTTTCATTGTCATTTTTGCTACCTACTTCATTATTCATTCATCGCCACCTTATGTAGAAAACCACTTGCTGTTGCCTGAAATGGCCATATTTTCCCAGATATTCACATTTGCGGTAGCACTACTGGCCCGTATGCGGGTGGTGAATGAGGAGTTGAAAATAAAAGAACTGGAGCTGGAGAAGCTGGAAACAGATATTGCACAGGCCATGTACAAATGTGAGGTGATTGAAAAGGAAAATGAGCAGATCGTGCTGACTATCCAGGAAGAAAAGGACAAGAATGATTTGTTACAACAAAAGCTGGAAGCCAATCAACGGGAACTCGTTGGTAACAGTTTGTATATACATCAAAAAAACAGATTGCTGTCAGATCTGAAAGATCAGCTACAGGATATTGATAATCTTTATCCACATGTTAAACATCCCGGCTTAAAAAATATTAAGTCTTCCCTAAAAGATGGGCAGCACCTGGACGCAGAATGGGATAAATTCAAATTGCATTTTGAGCAGGTGCACCCTGACTTTTTTGAAAACCTGCAGGCCAGTCACCCTACCCTGACCAAAAACGAACTAAGACTGTACGCCTATTTCCATATTCATTTGTCTACCAAAGAAATTGCCGCATTGCTTAATATAGAACCCGCCAGTGTAAGACAGGCGAAAGCAAGGCTAAATAAAAAAATGAGCAACCCCACAGGTTCCATTCCCTCCTCTTCAGAACAAAATTAATCTCGGTTTATATAACTAGTAGATAATCAATTATTTGCAGACTTGTTCATCTGTGTATACAACGAAAGTTTTTCTATGTGTATACACTTTGTCGACACCTGTTATTGGTTTATTTATCGTGGATGATATCTCTTTACAGAAAATTCCAGATGGTTGGAAGTGCACTCATTTGCCTGTTTTATTTATTCAGGACGAATGAGAGCAACGCATCTATTTACCTGTTGTAATAGCACAGGTAATTATTTATGTAGCGATCATCCTGGGTTAAAATCGAACCAATAAGAGATTATGCGTAATAAATCCTATATCTGTTTATTCCTGTTATCCGGTCTTTTCCTGCTCTCCCTACGTGGTATGGCTCAATCTTTCAGCAAAGCAGCGGCGTTACTGGAGCCTTCCGGGACCCAATATTTTCAAAATCAGTACCTGGCCAATCCTGCCATGGCAGGCATAGATACGGGGTTGCACATCAATGCTTCCTACCGGAATCAATGGGGGGATGTTGCGGGTGCACCCGTCACCAAATTTTTGTCGGCCGATGGGAACATCGGTAACAGAGTGGGTGCGGGATTGCGGGTGTTTAATGATGTTGCCGGTTTACTTAACCGCACACGAATAGCACTCACCTATGCTTATCACCTACCATTAAGTGATAAGGGACAGCAGTTAAGTTTCGGACTTTCGCTTGCGCTTAACATGCAACGTTTAAATACTAAAGACCTGAGTGGAGACCCTAACGATCCTTCTATTGGGGCATTCAACCGCCGGGATGACTATTTTGAAGGCGAATTTGGAATGGCCTATACAGATGGCCATTGGAACCTGCAAGCCGCCGTCCCTAATATAAGAGGCCTGGTTACAGGAGACAATAATGAAGTAGATGGCGGTAATACCTTTTATTCCGCTGCCTCCTACCGGTTTAGATCCGATGCGGTGATCAGCAGCGTGGAACCGAAGATTTGTTATCGCGGCGTAAGAGGCTATGATAACATCTTTGATATAGGCGTCAACGTGGCCGTACTAAATGATGTCGCCAACGTATTGGCAATATATCATACTTCTAAAAGCGTGACTGCCGGAATTGGGGTAGATATCATGAAAACTTTAGCCCTCCGGGTTTTGTACACAGCTCAGACCGGGGGAATCAAAACCTATGTTAATAATACTTATGAAATAGGGGCTACCATCCACCTGTTCAGATAATCTTAGTCTATACGTCATTATTATTCTCCGGATTTCCGAAGAGTAGTATCCTTCCTCTATGCCTTTTTAATGAGTTTATATGAATCATTCTCTACTCAATAATATTAAGTTACTGCTGTCTGTATTTAGTTTGCTGTTCGGCAGCTACCTGGTAAAGGCCGCAGATGTAGCTCATCGTGTGCCTCCTACAGCGACGCTGTCAATGCCGCCGACATCCAATTCCACCACGGCTATTATTACGGTTACATTCAGTGAGCCGGTGGCAGGGTTTACGGCAAGTGATTTCAGTTTAAGCGGAATGCCGGGTGCTTATGTGAATAACATCACGGCATCGTCAGATCCCAATATATATACAGCCACTGTACATTTTCCTGCTGCTGTAACCGGCGTACTTTCTGTTAGCTTGCCTGCAGGGGTGTTAACTAACACCATTGGAGAGAATAATGTAGCTTCCAGCGTTGTGAGTATTTCGGTGGATAATATAGCACCGGTGATTACAGTCGTAAGCGTGCCCGCAGCGGGAGCATATGTAACAGGAGATCCCTTTGTTTTTATTGTTGATTTTTCTGAAGCTGTCGTTATCAATCCTGTTGGTGAAACACCTTATTTACCAGTAACGATAGGTTCCAGACAAGTGATGATCCCCTTATATGTTCCTATTAGTCCTACGAGTATGATGTTCAAGTATACCATACAACCGGGAGACCAGGACCTCGATGGCATAGTGGTAGGCCCTGCATTGACGATTTCATCGGGGGCGATACAGGATGCTTCAAAGAACAATGCCGTGATGACGCTGAATAATGTAACTGATGCCAGTGGGGTGTTGATTAATTCGAGGATCCCGACTGTGGATATAAGTGGCCCGGGGCCATCAATTGTAAATGGTCCTTTTCAGATCCTCGTGGTATTCAGCGATTTCGTATCCGGACTTACCGCATCAGACTTTACATTAGTGAATGCTACCGCTACCGAACCAACAACTACCGATAACCTTAATTTTTTTGTAGACATCACCCCTATTACTGATGGGTCGGTGAGTGTATCACTTCCTGCAAATTCGGCGGTGAATACGGGGCCGAATGGTAACCTCGCTTCTAATCAGCTGGATTTGACCGCCGACCTGACGGTACCCACGATTACAAAGCTGGATATTCCTGCTGCAGGAAAATATGGTACTACCAATACGTTGGATTTTACCGTTCATTTCAGCGAAGATGTAATCGTGCAAACAACCAATGGAAGTCCTACTTTGGAGTTAAGTATCGGAGGAAAAACAGTAGTGGCAGACTTTACTGCCTGGGTAGGTAATGATGCGTTGACCTTTAGCTATAAGATACAGGATGGCGATACAGATATGGACGGTATTGCACTGGGAGCCAACCTGTTGCTGAATGGCGCCCGTATCCGGGATGCCGCCAGGAACAAGGCGAATCTCACATTCCCTGCCGGTATCGATCTTAGTGGCATCGTTGTGAATACAGTACGCCCAACAGCGGTGTTATCCACCACGGCACCCGCCCTGGTAAATAATCCGTTTTTCATAACACTTGTTTTCAGTGAAGCCGTAACAGGGGTAACAACATCAAGTTTCCAGACAACCAATCTCAATTTTTATGGGATCACCACAACAGATAATATCCACTATACTTTAGACGTAGCACCAAATTATAATGGCCCGGTAAAGATATTGTTGCCGGTTGATGGAGCCGTGAATGACTATTCAAGTGGAAATAGTGCTTCTAATGAAATCATCCTGATGGCTGATTATACGGACCCCAAAATCACAAAACTGACCTTACCTGTCAACGGTACCTACAATGCCACGGGCGTTCTGAACTTTACAGTGGAGTATAATGAAGTGGTGTATGTGACAACAACCGGAGGCACACCTAATATACCCATTACCATAGGAACAAAGGCGGTAAAGGCTTTCTATGCCTCTGGATCCGGTACCAATGCATTGGTTTACAGTTATGCCATAAAAGATGGTGACAAAGATCTGGATGGCATATTGTTGGGGCGTGATATTGGATGGGGCGGTGGACGCGTTAAGGATCTGGCAGGAAATGATGCACTCACCAGACTACCAGCAAATAATACTGTTGGCATTACGGTGAATACTACGCGCCCATCAGTTGTTTTGTCAACTACGGCACCAGCTGTGTTAAAAGATCCATTCCAGGTAACGGTTGTTTTTAGTGAAGCAGTGACGGGACTTACCGCGTTTGATTTCATTATGACAAATGCGAACGTAACTACTCCGCAAACGAACGATAATATCACCTATACAATATGGGTAACACCTACCGGCGGCGGCCCTGTTAGCGTATCGCTTCCTGCAGATGTTGTAGAAAATGCATTGCAAAATGGCAACACCGCATCTAACGAGATTGCTGTTACTGCTGATTTTACCCCATCGGTAGTTACACAGGTAGGCGTGCCGGCCGATGGTTATTACCATGCTTCCGGTACGTTAAGCTTTACAGTAGCATACAATGAAAATGTAATTGTCAATACAACAGGTGGTACACCCTCTCTGGTGGTGATTATCGGCGGAACAGCGGTACAGGCGCAATATACCGGCGGTTCCGGTACCTCTCAGCTGATTTTTGATTATGTGGTGCAGAATGGCGATGGAGATATGGATGGTATTGCTGTTGGTGCAGATCTTATGTTGAATGGCGCGGTGATCAGCGATGTAGCAGGCAATAATGCTGCGCTTACACTGCAAAATGTCGCCCCTACCAATGGAGTGTTAGTCAACACAACACATCCCACTGTAACATTATCAACAACTGCTCCGGCGATACTGAATAGTACATTTACCGTAACGGCTGTTTTCAGCGAACCGGTGACGGGTCTCACGGCAGCAGGTTTCAACCTGGTTAATGCGACCGCAGATGCGCCGCAAACAACAGACAACATTACCTACACGATAGATATTTCGCCGATGACAAATGGCCCTGTAAGTGTATTACTTGCTGCAGATGCAGCGGTGAATGTGGGGCAAAACGGTAACACGGCATCGAATCAAATTACGGTGACTGCTGACTTTAAGCAGCCTAAAGTGACGCAGGTAGATATACCTGCGAATGGATATTATAATGCCACAAAGGCGTTGAGCTTTGTTGTTCATTTCGATGAAAACGTAATCGTGAATACTACCAATGGCATTCCGCTAATGGCTATTAATATGGATGCAGCAACCGTTCCGGTTGAATATGTAAGTGGTTCTGGTACCAATGCGCTGACATTCAGCTATGTGGTACAGGATGGAGATATGGATGTAGATGGTGTTTCAATTGGCCCTGCCATTTCATTAGGTACAGGCGCCACCATCCGGGATATTGCGGGTAATAATCTGAACCCGGTTTTCCCTGGCAATGTGGATGGAAGTGGCATATTTGTGAATACGGCGCATCCAACAGTAACACTGTCTACCGCAGCCGCAGCCGTTGTGAACGCGCCGTTTACGGTAACCGCTGTATTCAGCGAAGTGGTCACTGGCCTTACCGTACCAGACTTTACATTAACCAATGCTACTGCTGCTACGCTGCAAACCACCGACAACATTACCTATACCATCGATATAACGCCAACAGCCAATGGAGCTGTTGGTATTTCATTGCCTGCAGATGTAGCGGTGAATATTGGTGACAACGGCAACACTGCGAGCAACACCATCAGTGTAACGGCAGATATCACGGCACCAGTAGTTACACARGTAATTGTACCTGCGAATGGTTATTATAAAGCAGGTAGTACATTGAACTTTACAGTGACGTACAGTGAAAATGTGCTCATCAATACTACTGGCGGTGTGCCATCGATTAGTGTAAATATAGGAGGYACAAATGTTTCAGCRGTTTATACTGGAGGCGCCGGTACACAGGATTTATCCTTCAGTTACACTGTTCAGAACGGCGATCTGGATATGGACGGTATCACACTTGGTACTARCCTGTTGCTGAATGGTGCGACTATTAAGGATGCAGCTAATAATAATGCAGCCCTCCTCTTGAATAGTGTCAGTAATACTGCGGGCGTATTCGTAAACACAGTACATCCAACAGTAGCGCTGTCCACCACTGCTGCGGCTATTGTCAATGCGTCGTTTACAGTAACTGCTGTATTCAGCGAAGCGGTGATTGGTCTTACGGTAGCAGACTTCGTATTAACCAATGCTACTGCTGCTACGCTGCAAACCACCGACAACATTACCTATACCATCGATATAACGCCAACAGCCAATGGGGCTGTTGGTATTTCATTGCCTGCAGATGTAGCGGTGAATATTGGTGACAACGGCAACACTGCGAGCAACACCATCAGTGTAACGGCAGATATCACGGCACCAGTAGTTACACAGGTAATTGTACCTGCGAATGGTTATTATAAAGCAGGTAGTACATTGAACTTTACAGTGACGTACAGTGAAAATGTGCTCATCAATACTAC
>NZ_JBFTSK010000082.1:0-15212 GCF_056399985.1 Chitinophaga sp. 01L420 | reverse complement strand
GGCATTATAGTTATTCCGGTGTTGTTGGTATGATTTTATAAACCCGATCAACCCGGCTTTATGTTGCCGGATTTCATCCAGCAGTTCGGATGTAAGTACGCCTTTGGGCGCTTGTATATCCAGGTTATCATTGACTACCTGTACATTTATTTTAAGTGCTTTCAGTTTTGCAAACAAATCTGCTATCATAAAAAAATTAGATCTTGGTTTATGATTATATAGTGATCTTTTCTACGTCATCCAGCTCCAGGAGCTCGTTATTGGCCCAATATATCTTCTCAATTTCCCCCGCAATACCTTCAATGGTTGGGTGAATGAAAACGGTCCGCAGGCTGATACTCACATCAAATTGTTTTCGTACCTGACCGGCCATTTTTGTTACTTTCAGACTATGTCCACCCAATTCAAAAAAGTTGTCCTGTATACCGATTGGTGACCTCCCCAGGATTTCTTCCCAGATAGCTACCAGTTTTTCTTCTGTTTCATTTCGCGGAGCTACATAGACAGTAGTGGCTACCGCATTTCCTGTATCCGGTAATAAGCGGCGGTCTACCTTGCCATTGGCCGTTAAAGGGAAAGATACCAGCGGCACGTAATACGCCGGCAACATATAATCCGGCAGATATTGTTTCAGGTAATCACGCAACACACTCACTTCAGGGATCAATGCTCCGGTGAGATACGCCACCAGTTCTTTATCCTGACCGCCAGTGGATCTGGCCAGTACAATCGCTCCGTCTATGCCTTCGTGTTGTTGCAGAAGATGCTCTATCTCTCCGGGCTCTATCCGGTACCCACGGATCTTTACCTGTGCATCCAAACGACCCACAAATACAATATTTCCGTCCGGAAGCAACCGCCCGAGATCTCCGGTGCGATACAACCGCTCTCCGCTCAGGAATGGATGTGGAATAAATTTCTCTGCCGTCAGCACTGGATTATTGAGATAGCCACGGCCCAGTCCATCTCCTCCTACGCAGATCTCTCCCTCCACTCCTACCGGCACCAGCTGCCGGGCACTGTCCAGGATATAAGCTGTGCTGTTATTGATAGGGCGACCAATGAGGATATCTCCGTTTACCGGTATCTCATACGTCAGCGAGAAAGTGGTGTTCTCCGTTGGGCCGTAACCGTTAATAATCCGTACATCCGGGTACAGCTGCTGCAACAACCGGATATGGTCTGCTGATAATTTATCGCCTCCTGCCAGTATTGTCTTCAAACCACCAAAGAGATAGATGTCTTCTTCCACCAGTTGATTCAGCCAACCGGCTGTAAACCACATCATGTTCACKGCYTTGGCCCGGATYAATTYGCCCARCTGYTGCGTATCCAGTAATACTTCCCGGCKRCTCAGCACCAGGCTGCCACCATTCAGTAACATGCCCCAGTATTCAAACGTAGTGGCATCAAAGGATACCGCTCCGGTAGATAATAATATTTCACTGCCGTCCAGCGTTGCAAAACTGCCCGGGCGTACCAGCCGTACCACACTCCGGTGGCAAACCATCACACCTTTGGGAACACCTGTAGACCCGGAGGTGTACATCACATAAGCCAGGCTATCTGCAGATACCCTGCCGGAAAGATCCGTTTGTGGCTGTGCGGATATTTCTTCCTTATGCGATTGCAGCCATGATTCATCCAGCAATAATTTGCAGTTGCTGTCGGCCAGCATATGACTGAGTCTTTCCTTCGGATAATCCATATCCAGTGGCACATAAGCCGCGCCGGCCTTCAGGATGCCCAGAATAGCGATCAGCAGCCATTCACTTCTTTCCACCTGCAACCCTACCAGTTCATCTGGCTGAAGATGATATTGTTCATGCAGATAATGTGCTACCTGGTTGGCGCGTTCATTCAACTGCTGATAGGAAAGCATTTGCTCTTCAAAATGTAATGCAATACGATCCGGTGTAGCTTTCACCTGTGCCTCAAATAGCTCATGGATAGTGCTGTGAGAAGGATATGGTACCTGCGTATCATTAAATGTTGTCAGTAATTGCTGCTGTTCTGCCGTGCTCAGATAAGAGAGCGTAGACAGCGGTTCATCTGGAGCGGCTAACCCAGCCGACAATATAGATAGCAGGTGATCTGCCAAACGTTCTACTGTTGCGGCGTAAAAAAGATCGCTGTTATAAGAAAGACTTAAGATCACTTCCTCTCCTTCTTCTGTAAAATCAAACAACAGGTCAAATTTTGCCGGAGAAGCATCATCGGCAGGATAGGTGCTCAACTGCAATTCTCCTTGTACCGGAGAAGAAACAGCCGGATGTTTTACCACCAGCACCACATCAAATAATGGACTGCGGCTTACATCCCTGTGCAGTTGCAGCGCGTCTACCAATTCATCAAAAGGATAAATCTGGTTATCATAAGCATCCAGTGTGAGCTGTTTGATATGCTGCAATAAAGTCGTAAATCCGGCGGCAACATTCATCCGTGTTCTTAACGCCAGGGTGTTTACGTAAAACCCGATCTGATCTTCCAGATCGGCGTGTTCACGGCCGGCAACGGGACTGCCGATAATGATATCGTTCTGACCTGTATAACGGTATAACAGGGCGTTCACTGTTGCCAGCAACCCCATGAACAGGGTGGCTCCCTGCTCCTGGCAAAAGGTTTTCAGGTCTTTAATAGAAAAATGTTTTTTAATCACTCCTCCATTATAGGTCTTCACGGCAGGACGGATCTTATCCGTCGTTAATTGCAGCACCGGCAATTCGCCGGAGAACTGTTCCTGCCAGTAAGCTGCATGTTGTTTAAAGCCAGGCGCATTCAACAGGTTTTGCTGCCATACGGCATAGTCTTTATACTGGATCTGCAATGGTGGTAACGGGTTAGCGCTGCCATTGACAAAGGCGTGATAGAATTGCATCAGTTCACGTACAAGCACTTCAACAGACCAGCCATCACTGATAATGTGATGCATCGCAAAAGTGAATATCCATTTCTCTTCTTCTATCTGGTACAATCCTGCTCTTAACAAAGGGCCTTCGGAAAGATCAAAAGGAGTTAACGAAGTATCCTGTATACGTTCCTGTAAAACACTTTCCGGCTGCAGGCGAAGGTCTTCGCTGCTGATCCCGAAACGGATATCCGGTAAAATGAACTGCCTGATTTCTCCTGTTTCATCTTCGTGGAATACGGTACGCAATATTTCATGCCTGTTTACCAGCAGCGCAAATATATAATCCAGTGCTACCGTATCCAGCTTGCCGGTGAATACAAAAACGCCGGGCATGTTATAGGCAATATTCGAGGTCTCAAACTGACTGAGCATCCACATCCTGCGCTGAGAAGAAGACAACACATAACTTTCCTGTACGGGTGCAGCCGGAATGGCAACAAAACCATTGCCTGCTGCCTGCCGGATCAGTAATGCCTGCTGCTCTACTACCGGATGTGCATAAAGATCTTTCAATGAGGGTCTCACATTAAACTCCCGGTGTATCTCGCTGGACAACCGGATCAGTTTCAAACTGTGTCCACCCAGCGCAAAGAAGTCATGTAATACCCCAACATCCGTTTTGTTGAGTATCTTCTCCCATATCATGACCAGTTTTTCTTCGGTAGGATTACGGGGCGCCACATAAGTAAAACCGCTGCCAACACCTTCCTCTTTGCTGGCCGCAAGGGCTTTTCTGTCCAGCTTTCCGTTCAGGGTAACCGGCAATTTATCGGTTTGTATAAATGTAACGGGGATCATATACTCCGGCAAAGAACGCAGGAGAAATGCACGTAGGGCCGCCGCCTGTAATACTTCATCATTCACTACCCATGCCACTAACTCCCGCTCACCGTTTTCTGCAGTTCTGACAACAACAGCCGCATGCTGCATACCGGCGTAATCCAACAATGTTTTTTCTATCTCACCCAACTCTATACGGTAACCACGGATTTTTACCTGGTCATCCACTCTTCCTGCAAACAGGATATTACCATCCGGTTGTCTCACACCGAGATCACCGGTACGGTACATGTTTTCTCCAGGCCGGTACGGATCAGCCATAAACCGGGTAGCGGTCAGCTCCGGCTGATGCAGGTATCCGGTTGCCACACCTGTTCCGCTGATACAGATCTCTCCTTCAACACCAACGGGAACCAGTTGCTGCTTCTTATCAAGAATATATACTGCTCCCTGACAAAATGGTTTTCCCAATGCGAGATTACCTTTGTCTTCCGCGAAAGATACCGGCTTAATCAATTTGCCGATGGTTGTTTCCGAAGGGCCGTAATGGTTATAAATCTGGCAACTTCCGCCCAGTTGTGTCACTGTGCGGATCACATCACCCGTCAGTTGTTCACCTCCGAAGATCAKGCATTTTGCAGGCAACAGCAGTAACAGTTTCCAATGAGAGGGCACTATCTTCAGACAATCTATCTGCACGTGCTGCATACTTTCGGGGCTCATCGCCTCCGCTGCTGTAAAAAGATGTAAGGTTCCTCCGGTCAACAAAGATGGATACAACACGGTATTCCCCAGGTCGGCAGCAATCGTGGAAACAAGTCCAAAACTTTTACAATCACCAATATTGGTGGCTGCCAGCAGCCCATTTGCATAATCTACGAGTGACTGATGCGTGATCATTACTCCTTTGGGCTTGCCTGTTGAACCGGAAGTATAGATCACATAAGCAAGATCTGATGGCTGATTTACAACCGGCACGGTGATCCCTTCGTAAGCAATTTTGCGTTCATTATATTGATCGTACCACTGCTGGTCTATTGCCAGTTTGCAATGACTGTCCGACAGCATATGCTCCACACGTTCCTGTGGATACTCCGGATCTACCGGAACATACGCGCCACCGGCCATCAGTATCCCTAATATGGCAATCAGTAATTTTTCATTTCTCTCCAATCTTATGGCAACCACGTCGCCGGGTTGTACGAAATACTCCTTTCTCAAACAAGCTGCCAACTGTCTCGCCTGCTGTTGCAATGCAGCATAGGTAAGTGAAGTCTTTCCTGCTACTACCGCCACCTGCTCAGGTGATCGTAACGCCTGCGCTTCAAATAAAGCGGTAATAGTGGTATCGGATGAATGATGTGTATCTGAAAATGAAAATTCAAGTAAAGATCTTTTTTCTTCTTCACTGATGAAAGACAAGGTATCCACGGCGTTATCAGGTGCGGATACCAGCGCGCCGATAAGCTGCGTAAAATGTTGTCTGACACTGTTCACCTGTTGTTCAGTATATACGTCAGCGTTATAGGCCAGTTTCATCATGAAGCTTTCGCCCGGCGCTACTACTATAGAAAAATCATAATTGGTTCGTTCAGATACTTCCGAAGATAACAATGTCAGTGCCCCCTGTTGTTTCATCTGAGATGCTACCATGTCCTCCACCGGGTAATTCTCAAACACGAGGATATGATCCAGCAATTCCCTGCCGGCGCCACTTTCCGCCTGGATGCGTGCCAACTGTGTATAGTGATGTTCTGTACCGCCGATAAACGCCTGCTGTACTCCTTTCAGCAACTCCCTGCCGGTAGTCTGCCGGTCTATCTGCACACGCACCGGAACGGTGTTGATAAACAACCCCACTATACTTTCCACTCCCGGTACCTCTGGTGGCCTGCCGGATACTACGGCACCAAACACTACATCATCGGCGTTGTTGTACCGGCACAACAACAGTCCCCATACTGCCTGTATAAATATATTTTCTGTGACGCCTGCTTCGCTGCATAATTGCCTGATATGATCACTGACTTGTTTATCCAGTGAAAACAACATCTTACGCGGCGTATATTCCACTGTATCTTTCTGTCGCCCGGGTATCGTTGCCAGTCCGTCATATCCGGACAAATACTGCCGCCAGTAATCGAGGGCTTCCTCCTTATCTTTCTTCATCAGCCACTTGATATAGCCCGCATAAGGATATGCTTTACTGAGTAATGGTGTTCTGCCCTCCAGCTGTGCATAGTACAACTGGAAAAATTCATTGATGAGAATACCGATACACCAGCCATCCATCAGGATATGATGCTGAGTCCATATAAAATCATGTACATCATTGCCGGTATGCAACACCGTTAATCGCATCTGGGAATCCTTATGCAGATCAAATCCCTGTTCGCGGTCTTCCTGCTTAAATGCTTTGATATCAAAACCTGCTATGCTGCTGACTTCTTTATAAAAAAAGGAAGAGGGCACTTCTTTTTTCACCACCTGCAACAGTTCCTCCCCATAATCCTGCGTAAAACTTGTCCGCAGAATAGCATGACGTTTAACCAGTAACCGGTAACTGTTCTCCAATGCGGTTACATTCACCGCTCCCTGCAACTGAAAACACATCTGTTCCACGTAGGATGCGCCTTCCCGTGCCCAGTGATAATACATGCCTTCCTGTAAAGGGCTTAAAGGATATACATCTTCTATTTTCATAAGGTTTTGTTTAACTGGTTCAGTTGTTCAAAACTAAGTCCCTGCCAGGTAAGGTCTACAGGTGTCAGGTGCTCCGTATTTTCCTCAGAAAAAATACCAATGAGTTGCACTAACTTTTCCCGGAATGCATCTGTCACCTGCGCTATCGTTTCCTTCTCATACTGTTTATCACTATAACTGATACTTAAGTGCATCTTACCTTCCAGCACCATCCCTGTTACCTCCAGCAGCATATCTCTGCTGGTATCTGCGGCCATGTCAGCTCCTTTATCATCACCTGAAAAATGGAATACACCGGTGCCGCCAACAGCCCCCATATCACCGAGGTAATTGAAAGATATCTGCGGGGTAATCTTATAGTCTATTCCCGACAGGTAGCGCAATACACCATAACCAATTCCTTTATTAGGAATCCTATGTAAACTTTCTTTCACTTCTATTACCTGCCGAACGATATCGTCCTGGTAGCGCATATCAAACAGCACCGGATATACGGTGGTGAACCATCCCACTGTGCGGCTGATATCAACATCCGGTCCGATATGCTCTCTGCCATGACCTTCCAGCTGAATCAATACCTTATCCAGTCCGAATACATCGGACACGGCTATACTAAAAGCGCCGGTCAGAATATCATTTACATCTGTGCGGTATGCGCGGTAACAGTTTGTCAGCAGGGTTTCTGTCAATGTTTCATCCAGGGAAAAAGATGACACCGCCACATCGCACAGCAGATTGGTCCCTGCATATGCTGTTGGTAAAGGCGGCACATCTGCGGTGGCTATTGCGTCCCAGTATGGCTGTTCTTCCAGCAATACCGCCGATGCTGCGTATTCCCGGAGTTTCTGCTGCCAGTAACCGAATGCATCTGTTTTTAGCGGCAGCTGTAACGGTTCACCGCTATGATATTGCTGATAAAGCGTTGCAAGGTCCTCCAGCAGTATTCTCCACGACACCGTATCTATAACGAGGTGATGAATCACCAGTAATACCCGTGTACCTTCTGCGCCGTTAAACAACGCCGCTTTGAAGAGGGGACCTTCCGCCAGATTAATGGAAGTCTGTATGCTTGTACTCTCTTGCAGGAAGGTGGCTTCATCGTGTGTAGTGATCACTTCCAATCTGCATTTTTGCTCCTCTCCTTTATTCTCCTGTACCCATCCATCCGCGGTGTTATTAAATACCATTCTCAATGCATCGTGATGCAGGAGCAATTTGTCAATGGCTTGCTGTAGTCCTTCTGCAGATATCTCTGTATCACTCTTCAGCAGCACCGACTGGTTAAAATGGTGGCGTTGCGGGATTGTTTGCTCAAAGAAAGAAAGTTGTACAGGGCCTAAAGGAACAATACCTGTCTGGGTTTCCTGACTGATACTACGGCTTTGGCTGTTTACATACAAAGCTACTTCTGCTATCTGTGGATATAGCAATACATCCTGTATAGATAGTTCAAAACCCCGCTGTTTTAAACGGGATACAATCTGGATTGATTTGATAGAGTCCCCTCCAAGGGAAAAATAATTATCCTTAACACCGATACGCTGCTTTTTCAGCACATCTTCATATATCTCTGTTAATAGCTGTTCAATCGGTGTTTGCGGCGCCAGGTAGTTGTCATTTTCCTCTCCTGCAAGTTTTACCGGATCGGGCAGATTTCTGCGGTCTACTTTACCGTTTGATGTTAATGGCAACTGCTCTACCTGTACAAACCTGGACGGTATCATATAACCCGGCAATGTATTTTCCAGGTAGGCCCGCATGCCGCTTTCCGTGATATCTTCCGTTAAACGCAGTTCATCATTTTCAAACAATTTGTCGTAGAAAGGATTGCTGCGATATTCTTTTCCCTGGTTGGCGGAGGTAAAACTGAATGGTAACGGCGCTTCTCCTTTCCGGAACAAAGTACCGGTGATGATAAAGTCCGGATTTAAACCATTTTCTGCCAGCTTCCGCTCAATAAATCCTTCGATATAATCTCCTTTGGATACCCGTGTTTCATTATAGAAAACAGGCAGGTAAACGGGCAGCCAATTATATCTTTCACTCAGCGTATCCATTACTTCGTCTTCATCCACATATAGGTTCAACCAAACGATAAAACCATTCACTACCGCATCCCTGGTAAATTCAAACCTCACAGGATGGGTGTCTTCCAATTTAACTTCTTTGGTAAAATCAAGGTCTTCAAATGGCTGATGGTTACTGATCACATTTTCCACAGGGAAATGTTCTACCGACATTCTCACATCAAATCGGTAACCTACTTCATCAAAGATCCGGTTCATATAATGCCTGCCTATTTCATCAAAAGTGAAATCATGCATATCATCCGGCAGGTGTGCTGCGGCTATTTTCGTCAGGCTCCTTACCGGCAGCATATTGGCAGGATCTTTCAGGAATCTCCTGGTGGCATTAATCAATTTGGCTGCGCCCTCTGACCCTCCTATTGAACCCAYGATCTCAGATACACAATAGTCTACTTTTTCCGGCAGCTCAATCTCCATAATATTTCCATGGATCAGGGTGATGCGATCTTCCAAACCTAAATCACGTATCCGTTTCTGCGCTTTATCATAGGTTTCTTTCAGGATCTCTACGGCATACACTTTTTTCGCGCCGGCATCAATACAAAAGCGGGATAATATGGCATCCGCTCCTGTCCCCAAATCCAGTACTACTTTACCTTTCAGATGACGGTTAAAGCTCCTGATATAATGTCCGTTTCTTTTCTGGTTGGTGGTGAGTGCAAAATACAGCAGGTCATCATATACAAAAAACTCAGACGTGGAAGGCGTCAGCAGCACTCTTTTTCTTTTCTCTATATAGGCAATCAACTGGGATTGCCCACTATCATCTTTCTTTGCGATGACAACCGCCCGGCTCAGATCCGGATGATCCTCCAGTTGTTTTTCAATTTCACCGAGTTCAATTCTGAATCCTCTTATTTTCACCTGTGTATCATTCCTGCCCATGAATCCAATGGTGCCATCCGGCAGCCAACGGCCCAGGTCACCCGTTTTATACAGCAGCTGTCCTGAAAGGCCCACGTTATATTTTTCTGCCGTTAGTTTTTCATTATTGAGATAGCTACCTGATAGTCCATTACCGCTGATACAAATCTCGCCCGTGACACCTACCGGGCACAACTGCCCTTGTTCATTGACGATGCTGATATGTGTTCCACTCAGCGGCCGGCCAATCACCGTACCTTTTGTAGCGGAATGAATAGTGCCTGGCGCATAGGATAACTGTGTACAGAATATAGTGGCTTCTGTAGGGCCGTAAGTGACCGTAATCACTGCATGACAGAAGATGTCGGATAATTTTAACAAGAGGCTGTCCGGTATAAGATCTCCTCCGATAAACAATCTCTCTACCTGTTTGAAATCAGCCGCAATACCTTGCTCCTGTATATATCCGCAAATCAGGTTATACACGGCCGGTACCGTATCGATATAGGTAACCGTTTTCAAAATATCCGTAAACCTGCTGATATCACGGAACTGGTCTTTATCCACCATTACGGCGGTACCGCCGGTAAGTAATGGTGTAAACAACTGGAACACGGAAATATCAAAAGCACTGGAAGCAATAAACGGTTGTACCACCGGTTGATTACCCGGATACTCGCGGATAATATTCCGGAAGAAATTATAAAGATTACTGTGACGGATAGGTACGCCCTTTGGTTTACCTGTGGAGCCGGATGTATAGATGACATAGGCCAGGTCATTTCCGGCGGTAGCCCTTACCGGATTCTGTATAGGATGATGATCAAGCTCATTGCTGATCGTATTCAGCCATACGTTATCGATCAGTACTTTCACGGCGCTGTCGGACAACATGTAATCGACCCTGTCGTCCGGATAGTCAGGATCAACGGGCAGATATGCCGCACCAGCTTTCAACACGCCCAGAATAGCGATAATCAGCCATTCATTGCGCTCCAACCGGATACCTGCCAGGTCATTGGCGGTAATTCCGTACGTAGTACGCAGGTAATGCGCTACCTGGTTGGCCTTTTCATTCAGCTCCCGATATGTCAACCGTAACTCCTGAGACACCAGTGCAATGCGATCTGAATTTTTCACTGCCTGCTCTTCAAAAAGATCCAGGATATTGTCCGTTGCGGAAGCCGGGTTAATATGACCACCGAAGTTATCCAATTGCTGTTTTTCTGCTACCTGCAGAAAATCCGTCAACATCAGTGGCTGCTCTTCTGCATCCAGTAACACATTCAGCAGTTCTACCAGGTGAGTAGCCAATTGTGTGGCGGTACTTTCGTAATAGAGATCGGTGTTATACTGCAGTGATAATGTAATACCATCCGCTTTTTCGGTGAAGATGAACGTGAGATCAAATAATGCCAACTGATATTCACCATCATGGTAAGCACTTACCTGCAGATCTTTTACAGCCAGTTGCGCGGCTTCGGAAGCAGTATCATGGCGATGTAAAATCATACCCACATCAAACAGCACATTCCGGCTCATATCCCTTTGCAGGTTAAACATGCCTGCCAGTTCATCGAAAGGATATAACTGATGTTCGTAGGCATGGATGGTGATTTCCCGGATCTCTGCCAGAAGGCTGCGGAAATTATCCTCTTTTTTGAAGCGGGTCCTCAATGCCAGCGTATTCACGTAAAACCCGATCTGTTCTTCCAGATCAGCATGTTGCCTTCCGGCAACCGGGCTTCCAATAATGATATCTTCCTGACCCGTATACCGGTACAACAGCGCGTTGACCAGTGCCAGTAGTCCCATAAAAAGAGTACCACCCTGCTCCGCAGCGAGTGCCCCGAGTTTGCCGGCAGCGGCGGCGCTAATATGTTTTTCTACAAAGGCGCCGTTATAGGTCTTGATGGCTGGTCTGGGTTTATCTGTCGTGAGATCCAGCAAGGGTAATTCGCCGCTGAACTGACTGCGCCAGTATTCTCTGTCAGCGGTTCCATGCTCATCGGCCAACTGTTCCTGCTGCCATACTGCATAATCCTTATACTGTATCCTTAACGGAGCAAGTGGTGCGATACTACCTTCCAGGCCAGCGTTATAATATGTCAGCAATTCTCTGATGAGAATATCCATAGATACCCCATCACTGATGATGTGATGCATTACATAACTGAACACCCATTTATGATCACTCAACTGGTATAATCCTGCGCGCAGGAGCGGACCTTCAGCCAGGTCAAATGGCTGCACAAAAGAACGTTCAACCAGTTCTTTTACTTTTTCTGCCTGGGCGGGAGTAGCACGCTGATCGCTGTAATGAAGACTGAATCCGGCTTCTTCCCTGTTAAGAATGATTTGTTGCTGGTTTCGGAAAACAGTACGCAGTATTTCATGACGGGCGATCAACTGCAGAAAGGAAAGCTCCAGGATGTCTTTGTTCAGGTGTCCCTCAAATACATATACTCCCGGCATGTTATAAGCAACGTTACCATCTTCCATTTGTGCCAGCAACCATAGTCTGCGCTGTGAGGAAGAAAGAGGATAACCCACCATCGCCTGTGCAACGGGAATATGGACGAATGATACGCCTGTTGCAGCGGCTATCAGTACAGCCTGTTGCTCCAGTACCGGATGCGTGAATAATTCTTTCAGTTCAAGTTTTACATCGAATGCTTTATGAATTAATCCAACCAACCGGATAGCCACCAGGCTATGTCCGCCGGATTCAAAGAAGTTGTCTTTTATACTGATCCGGTCCTTCCCCAGCACCTCTTTCCACAACTCAAGCAATTGCTCTTCTGTGGTATTGCGTGGTGCTACATAGGCTATTCCCGAATCCATGCTGCCCGCTCCCGGCGCTGGTAAACGTTTCTTATCTACTTTACCGTTGGGTGTCAGCGGCAATTCATCCAGCTGTATATAATCTGCTGGAATGGCATACGCCGGTAAAACGGTACCCAGGTAATTTTGTATCAATGATACATTCAATCCTTCATCACCTACAAGATAGGCCACCAGCGTACCCTGATATGCCAGCACTACCGCAAAGCGGATACCTTCATATTGTTGCAATGCCTGTTCTACTTCTCCAAGCTCTATCCGGTAACCACGGATCTTTACCTGGTCATCTTTACGACCCAGGAAATCCAATGTACCATCCCAAAACCAGCGGGCCAGATCGCCCGTACGATACATCCGTGCGCCATCCCGGAATGGATGCTGCACAAATTTCTCTGCTGTCAGCGCCGGCTGATTCAAATAACCTGCCGCCACACCATCTCCAGCAATACACAACTCTCCGGGCACGCCAAGCGGCAGCAATTGCTGGTCTTCGCCCAAAATATAAATTTCCGTATTCGCAATTGGTTTGCCTATCGTTTGCTTAAACGGTTCGTTCTTTTCATAAAGATGCACACTACTCCATACCGTTCCTTCTGTTGGGCCGTATTCATTGTAAAACAACGTTTCCGGCAATATCTTATAATGTTGTTCTACCAGCGTAACCGGACAGGTTTCTCCTGCCACAATCACTCCTTTCAGTTTGTTGGCGCTACCAGCCAGTTCCTGCAGTAACAACTGGTAATAGGAAGGCACTGTGAGTAGATGACTCACCTCATGACGAATGATGTATTCCGCCAGTAAGGGCACATTCGTTACATCCGTTTTTCGGGTCAGACATAACCGGCCGCCATAACACAACGTACCGAAGATGCCGGCTATAGAGCTGTCGAAAGAAAACGATGACAGCAACAGGAAGGACGACGGCGTTCCATAAGTCTGGTAACGTGGCACCAGTGAATGCAGCAGATTGTTATGCCTGATCACTACCCCTTTGGGATTACCCGTAGAACCGGAAGTATAAATCACATACACTGCTTGGTCTGGGCTGATGACCGGCAACGGCGAGGATACCGCTTCCAGCGTATCTAACTGCACATCCATTGCAAAAATGGCCCCGTTATAATCTCCCAGATCAAACATATAGTCGGTCTGCGTGAGCAGTAGCCGGATATTGGTATCATTCAGGATATAAGACCGCCGCGCAGCAGGATATTCAGGATCTACCGGAACGTAAGCGCCTCCCGCTTTTAAAATGCCGAGTATACCTGTAATCATTTTCTCTGAACGGTCCAGTAGTATACCCACCAGCTCATCAGGAGCTACCTCATGATTTTGCAACAGGTAATGTGCCAGCCGGGTGGATTGTTCATCCAGCTCCCGGTAAGTTTGGCTGATGCCATCAAAGAACACTGCTGTTTCA
Source organism: Chitinophaga sp. 01L420 (assembly GCF_056399985.1). Taxonomy (NCBI): domain Bacteria; kingdom Pseudomonadati; phylum Bacteroidota; class Chitinophagia; order Chitinophagales; family Chitinophagaceae; genus Chitinophaga; species Chitinophaga sp. 01L420. The sequence goes on along the minus strand of NZ_JBFTSK010000082.1, from coordinate 1,603 downwards.
TCCGGGTGCAGGCGCACCTGCTGCTGAAACAGGTCCAGGATGGTAATCCTTTTATCATACTCAACGATGGGTCCGTTGAAGGTAACGAGCTGTTGCTGTTTATCGGCAGCAGTGAGCATTGGCAACTCATTCAGCGAATTTTCAGGGGTCCGGATAATGGATAGTAACAGTTGTTCCAGGTGAACAGATAACTGTGTCACCAACTGTTCCGTATATACATCACTGTTATACTGAATATCCAGGTGTAATTCGTCGGCCACTTCCGCGAAACTGAATACCATATCAAATCGGCTGGTCTGGTGTTTGCCGCCCTCATAAGGATTAATCCGCAGGTCGCCCAACGTTTGCTGCATATCGCTATCGGCTGCATGCTGGCCCAGGATCACCTGTATATCAAACAACGGATTACGGCTCATATCACGTTGCAGGTGCAATGCTTCTACCAGTTCACTAAATGGATAAATCTGATGTTCATAGGCTGCCAACGTCACTTTTTTGACGTTCTCCAACAGTTCAAGGAAACTATCATTTCCTTTAAAACGATTTCTTAATGCCAATGTATTCACATAAAATCCGATCTGATCTTCCAGGTCTGCATGCTCCCTGCCTGCTACCGGCGTACCGATCACCATATCCTCCTGCCCTGTATAACGGTATAACAAAGCTTCTACCGCTGCCAGTAATCCCATGAACAGTGTTACATCTTCTTTGCGGACAAGCGCCCGCATGCCGGCTGTAATCTGTGCGTTTATTTTTGTACTCAGCGAAGCACCATTAAATGTTTTCAATGCCGGACGCACTTTATCTGCCGGCAGATCCAGTACAGGTAGCTCCCCGCTGAACATTTCCAGCCAGTAAGCCTTGTGTGTTTCCAACGTGGTGCCACTCAGCTGCTCCTGATGCCACACCGCATAATCCTTATACTGTATCTCTAATGGTGGCAATGGGTCCGCAGATCCGCTGATGAAGGCATTATATAACTGTAAAAGTTCTCTGATCAGTACATCCATAGACCAGCCATCGCTGACAATATGGTGCATCACATAATTGAATACCCATTTATGCGTACCCACCTGGTATAATTCTGCCCGGAGCAATGGTCCGTGTTGCAGGTCAAACGGCTGATGTGCGGAATTAAATAACAGCGTATCAAGCGTGGTGCTATGATTATCCTGCAAGTTTTCATAACGTACCTGGAAACCAGTGGCCGAGGGTGAAAGCACAAATTGCCTCAGTCCTTCTTCAGTTTCTTTGAATACCGTGCGTAAACTTTCGTGACGCTGCAGCAGTGTATCAAAAGAACGGGTAAAAGCGGGTTTATCCAGCTGTCCTTCGAATGTATACACACCGGACATGTTATACGCCACATTTCCTTCTTCAAACTGACTTACCACCCACAGGATATGCTGGGAAGCGGACAGCGGATAACTATCCTGCACCGGTGCCAGCGGTATGGCATTATAGTTATTCCGGTGTTGTTGGTATGATTTTATAAACCCGATCAACCCGGCTTTATGTTGCCGGATTTCATCCAGCAGTTCGGATGTAAGTACGCCTTTGGGCGCTTGTATATCCAGGTTATCATTGACTACCTGTACATTTA
>NZ_JBFTSK010000081.1:0-16276 GCF_056399985.1 Chitinophaga sp. 01L420 | reverse complement strand
GATCAGTAGCGGAGCGCAACAAAGGACTTGGTGTTTATAAAAGAGAAACACTTGTATTGGATGCCACGTTAACAGCATCCGTGGATCGTTATGCGCAACAGCACCGGATCACCGTAAACACGGTGATGCAGGGAGTGTGGAGTTACCTGTTGTCGCGCTATACCGGCAGTGACGCGGTGACTTATGGCGTAACCGTTTCCGGTCGTCCGGAAGGGTTATCTGAAGTAGAAAGCCGGGTGGGATTGTATATTAATACGCTGCCGCTGCATACGCTGATCATGGGAGATGAGCCGATAGAAACCTGGTTGTCCGGTATTCAGCAAGGTCAGTTAGCCTGTCGCGAATATCAATATACAGGGCTGAGCACCATTCAGCGGTGGATGGGTGTTACCGGCGATCTGTTCGACAGCCTGCTGGTATTTGAAAACTATCCTGTAAACAAGGTGATCTCCTCACGCCGCTGGGCGTTGCAGGCGGGAGGTGCACAAATGAAAGAACATACCAATTACCTGCTGAGTCTTTGTATCCTGGCTTCAGAAGAAATCAGCATTCAGTTTAATTATAACAGCAGTTTACTGGAACAGGCATATGTGCAGATGGTAACCGGGCATTTTGAAGAAGTGCTCAAACAGGTAGTGATGGAAACAGTTAGCCTGATCGGAGAATTACGGCTGTTAAGGGCTGCGGAAGAAGAACAGTTGTTGTCAATATTCAACCATACCACAGTTTCCGGGGCAGAAAATAACAATGTGGTGACCCTGTTTGAAGAACAGGTAGCCCGTACACCGGATGCCACCGCCGTAATATCCGGGAAGCAGGAGCTGAGTTACCAGGAACTGAATGAACGTAGTGATCAACTGGCGTGCTATTTAAGGCAGCAGGGCGTTAAGGAAGATACATTGGTGCCAATCTGCGTAGAACGTGGGGTAGATATGCTGGTTGGCATATGGGGCATCTTAAAAGCAGGCGGCGCCTATGTACCGGTTGACCCGGAATATCCTGCAGAGCGCATTCGTTATATATTGGAAGATACCCAGGCATCGCTGGTACTGAGCAGTGAAACCAGCGCAGATCGTTTACCCGTAACCGTAGGTTGCCGGATCGTCAGTCTGGATGGAGATTGGGATCGTATCAGCTGGACACCGAAAGCGACATCCGCTGTGTTGATCCATCCTGATCAGTTGGCCTACGTGATCTATACTTCCGGTTCCACGGGCATGCCTAAGGGGGTGATGATCAGCCATAGCAGTCTGGTACATTATTTATGCAATCAGGAAACACAATACACTGTTGCCGGTTCACAAGAGAATATACCTGGTAGCTACCATCATTTATCTTACACGTTTGATGCGTCATTAACGGCGCTCTTCCAGCCACTGATCCAGGGCAGGGCACTGGTGGTAGCGCCGGCAGGATTACCCGCTACAGCGCTGCTGGGAAAAGAGCATCTATGCGGTCATGGGGTGTATGATTTTATTAAACTGACGCCCGCGCATCTGCCTTTGCTGGAAGCCGCGCTGCGGTCAGAAGAGATCGTTACCCGGCGCCTGGTTCTGGGAGGAGAAGCATTGCAGCTGAGTCATGTACAGTACCTGATAGATGAAGGATTAGAGATGGAGATTGTGAATGAGTATGGTCCTACGGAGGCAACGGTAGGTTGTAGTAGCTACCGGTTCGATACCACTGACCCAGTTGCTTTGGGGCGGATCAGAGATGGTCACATCCCGATTGGCAAGCCGATTGCCAATACCAGGATGTACATATTGGATGTGGCGGGTCGCCTTTGCCCGATAGGGGTAACAGGAGAAATCTATATCAGCGGTGCCGGACTGGCACGTGGCTACTGGCAACGGGAAGCACTGACAGCAGAAAAATTTACAGCGGATCCGTATAGTCAAATACCCGGAGCCAGGATGTATAAGACAGGCGATCTGGGTCGCTGGCTGCCCGATGGAAATATCGAGTACCAGGGCCGTCGGGATGAACAGGTGAAGATCCGTGGCTACCGCGTTGAGCTGGGCGAAATTGAACACGTATTACAGCAGAGCGGCCTGGTGAATCAGGCGGTGGTGCTGGCCCGTGGCGACAATTTCGATATGCGATTAGTAGGCTACGTGGTAGCAGCAGGAAATTTTGACAAGGAAATTTTGACAAATTATCTGAAGGATCGTTTGCCGGAATATATGGTGCCGGCGCTATGGGTGGCGTTAAACGAACTGCCTTTAACTCCTAACGGTAAAGTAGACAGGAAAGGCCTGCCTGATCCGGATGTACCGGAAGAACTGAAAGAACAGTACGTGGCGCCGCGCAATGCGATAGAAGAAACATTGGTAGACATCTGGCAGGAGTTGCTGGGAATAGAACGGGTAGGGATATACGATAATTTCTTCGAGCTGGGCGGCCACTCTCTCCTGGCAATACAGATGATATCTGCTATAAGAAAACAGTTACAGGTGGAATTACCAATCAAAGAAATATTTCAACTGGCAAATATTTCACTCATCGCTGCCTTCGTGCAAAACGGTAACGATCCGGCCAACCCGGAAGATTCGGACGAGTACGAAACCATCAACCTGTAAGTATCCAAGCTATAGCGCGTATGCCAGTATCCAAAACAATAAATATCAAGCGGTTGTTGAGAGCCGCGAAAAACACCAACATCCTTCTGTGGAAGGAAGACAATGACCTGAAAATGAAATTCAGAAAGGGAGACCCGTTGGATCAGCATCTTTTACAGGAACTTAAAAGTAACAAGGAAGATATTCTGAAATATCTGGAGGAATTGGAAACCAGCAACAGCGCCAGGGCTTCTTTATTGAAAACCATTGCCGCTCCCTGCATGCCTGTAAAATGGCAAAAGCATTATAATGTAATGCACCAGCAGAAAAAAGAATACCTGAGGTTCCTGATAGTTGGAAAGAATACCTCCCATCTGCGATTTACGGTTCGGTATAAAAACCCGGATAAAAAAATCCTGGAAAATGTGATCAGCACAATTTATAAGCGACACGAAAGTCTGAGAACCAGTTTTTTACAGGTGAATGGAGATATTAAACAAAAAGTACACCGGTATCGGAAGGCCAGGTTTGAAGTAGCATATATAAATCTAACGGCCATGGATCAACGTGAAATACCAGCTTTAGTAGAGAAGGAATTAAGTAGTATTTCGTTCGATTTTGAAAAAGGCCCGCTGGCAAATGTAAAAGTGATAGAACTGCCTGAAGAGATGAGTGTCCTGGTATTTACGATGCATCATGTAATTGCTGATGGAGGGTCCATAGAGGTACTGAAAAGAGAGATTCATATGCTGTATGAGGCTTATTCCAGAAAGGAGAGAAACCCATTGCCTCGGTTAGCGTTGCAGTATAAAGACTATTCTGAATGGATAAATAAAATAATCAATAGCCCGGAAGGTAGAGCATGTTGGATGTTATATCAACAATCAATAACAGATAGTTTATTGCAGGAGCGTGACGAAGGCAGCATGCGATATGACATGGGAAGATCTTACAAGGCGGAGTTGGAAAACGAAATGAAAATGACTTTAAAGGGAAAGGGGATATCTGAATATCCGGATGCTTATGGTACGATTGTAACGCTGGCACCGGGAGCAGGTGCATCTTATACCTTGTTTGTGGAGGACGTGCTTTCTAATCAACTCAGGAGTTTGTCCACCCAATGTAATGTCAGTCTTTTTGTAACACTTATCGCGGCATTTGTAAAACTCTTTCACACCCCGGCAAAAGAAAATGTGAGGGTAAGTATTCCTTTCTCAACCAGGGTATCACCGGAGTTTGAGCAAATGGTTGGTTGGTTGACGCATAATCTGATTGTTTGTTTTGAGGTAGATGAAAATATGGGTATCGCGGAATTTGTGAGGAGGGTGAATGATAGCGTATGGGAGTCATCCGATTTTCGTTTTTATCCCCACGAAAAGATGATGGAAGACCTGGATCTGCCATTGAACAGGCTGGCTCCGGTTTATATAAATCTTCTTAAGGCTACTGATTATCAGATAAAGGATTTTCGCCCATATCATAGCGATAAAGGTACTGGTGTGCTGGACCTCAAATGCCTGATTAATGAATGCAAAAATGGTATTGCCATTAAAATACACTACAATATTGAAAAATTCTCTCGGGAGGAAATAGGGCAGATAGGGAGCCGGTATTTGTTTATCCTGGAGCAGATGGCCAGTGACAGCGGGCTATCGCTGAAAAGCATTTAAAAAATCATTTACTATTTACTTCAATAATTTAAAATGACGCACGTACTTGTTACCGGCGGAGCTGGATTTATTGGAAGCAACCTGATTAAGAAATTATTGGCTATAGGAGGTTATCATATTACCTGTATCGATAATTTTGATCCGTTTTATTCAAGAGAGCAGAAAGAACTGAATATTCGGCCTTTTTTAGATCACCGTAATTTCAGGTTTGTAGAAGGAGATATTTGTAATCCTGAAGATCTTGACAGATTGCCTGAAACAGACATCATTGTGCACCTGGCGGCAAAGGCAGGTGTGAGGCAGAGTATAAGGGATCCGGTCCAATATCTTCATGTTAATGTGGGAGGAACACAGGCGCTTCTTGAGTTTGCCAGAATGAGGAAAATTCCCCAATTCTTATTTGCGTCTTCCAGTAGTGTATATGGCATGAATCCTAATGTGCCCTGGAATGAAAGTGAAAAATTGTTGCCGGTAAGCCCATATGCATCGTCAAAATTATCTGCTGAAATGCTGGGGCATGTTTATAGTCATCTCTATGGGATACGATTTATTTCACTTCGTTTTTTTACAGTCTATGGTCCTGCGCAGCGACCCGATTTGGCCATCTATAAATTTTTTGAACGCATACTTCAACATACACCCATTCCTGTATTTGGAGACGGACTTACGGTAAGAGACTATACTTATGTAGATGATATTACGACCGGGATAATGGCGGCAATGAATTATAGTGCATCCGGTTTTGAAATTGTCAATATTGGAAACAGCCATACCATATCGCTTCATTCACTGATCCAGACAATAGAATCCATCTGTGAAGTAAAAGCTACAATTGAACGTTTCCCCGATCAGGCCGGTGATATTCCCATTACCTATGCCGACATTGCAAAGGCCTCCAGCTTACTTCATTATAGGCCTGCCACAGATCTGTTATCCGGATTGAATAATTTTTACAGGTGGTATAAGACAAATAGAAAATTGTTAAACCAGCATATTTCTTCACGACTCTAATTTTATTAAATGAAAGCAAGTATTGTTTTGTTCCTGTCGCTGTTTATAAGCGGCTCAGTTGTATTTTGTCAGACACCTACTGATAATCCTTATCGTTCCAGATATCGTAGCGGGCAACATTGGACCGATAGCCTGCCATGGAAAAATGTTACCAATGCAGCAAAGGTGAAAGGATTGATTGGTGCAGGTCACAAAATTGATTCGGCGGTTTTGCACCAGACTATGAAGGAAATGTCCAAAAATGGGGGAGGTGTATTGTATTTCGGCCCCGGTGAATACTTTCTTAATTTCGATATGAAGGTGAGTAATAACGTGATACTAAGGGGGGCTGATCCCGTAGGTATCCGCGATGCGAAAAATAGTCAATACAGGCCTCCTACGAAGTTTCAGTTTCCTGAATATGTACCGTCATTTGTAGGTGCCGGTACGCCGGATTATACCGCGTTTAAAGATATCGAGAGTGAAGAACATGCCAATTTTGGACTGGTAAATATTGATATTAATCGCGCATTGTTGTGGGTACCCGAATCCAACCGATCCAACATTATTATTTTCGGTATAAGGTCAAATAATGCAGTAGACTATCGGAGCATATTCCTGGCGGGTAGCAGGGGTAAAAAATGGGAGCGATATCCTACTGGTACCGGTGGTAACCTCATGATCACCTTTTATAAAGGAGTGATCGCCAATTGCAGAATTAATGACGCGATTACTGATGATTTTGAAATGCAGGATTTTATGTCGAATGAAGGATATGTGTTCCGGGACGTGAAAATTAAATTCCAGTACGGCCTGCAGGCCGGAATTCGTGCGATTAACTATGCGGACACCTGCGAGTTGGAGCTGCTCGACAATTATGCCAGAGGCTATAAGGTAGCTGATATCGAAGGCTTTTTTACCGGCAAAAAGATAGTCAGGAACAATCAGTTCGAATTTTTGCCTTGCCAGGACCTGATTACTTCGGAGTTTTATTCAAAAGAACAGGAGCAGCATACGGACGATGCTTTTGGAAAGGAACTCTCTTTTATCCAGGGAAGCGACACCTTGAAGTATTTAATATTAAAGCCCCTTCACTATGATCCAGCAAAGAAATACCCTTTTGTGCTCTTTTTACATGGAAACGGGCAACACGGGAAAAAAGACCCCCTCATTCACTTTGTGAGTATATTTTCGAATGATAGTATACGCAGTCAATATCCTTATTTTGTGTTGGTACCTCATATTGGGAGAAACGAGAAGTTCAGCACTTCCTTAGATAAGCCAGCCACGAAGTCGTTGCAGATGAGCATCGAACTGATGAAAAAACTGGAAGAACAATATTCAATTGATACAAACAGGACCTTTGTATCCGGCATCTCCTCCGGCGGCATTGCAGGAATTGAGACCGTGGTCCGCTATCCCGAATTATTTAAAACAGCCATTCTGATGAGTGCGATCAGACGCCTTAATGGAGACCAGATGAAGCGGATAAAGGATATCCGTTTTATTATCAGTGTGGGGACCAAGGATAACGACACTCCCCTGGATTTCGTAAGACAAGCGGTTGCGGCACTCCGAAAACAGGGGAATAAAGTCGAATATTTCGAATATGAAGAGGTGGGGCATTGGAGCTGGCTTAATGTGTGCTCGGATCAGCAGTTCCTGAGCATGATGTTCAAATAGGTAGACTGTCAGTTAGTCGCCCTTTTTCGTTATTTCGAAAGGCATTTCGATACATCTGTCCGTATCAGTTGTTACTTTAGGCAAATTTCAGGATATTCGTCAGGTGAAGTCAATAACAGATATTTTTTATAAAGTGGTTGAGAAGGGTATTGGACTACATGTTTTTTTTGTGAGCGCGCTGCTGTTTGTATTTTCAATTATTACCCTCTCAAGTCGCCATGCAGTATCCCTTCTTCCCAGGGCGATATTCAGCTTTTTTTTATTGTTGATTTGTGTGTATACGGGCAGATGGATTTGCAGAAGATGGCTATTTAGGGATAGCTGGATTGTGTTGGTGCTATTATATGCGATTGCCATCGCTTTCTTTTCTATTCTCGGTGTGGCAGGCTATATATACCTGATGGATTTTAAATTCGATCCAAATGATTCTAAAGTTTTCTTTGTTGGAATACCCGGATTCGTCGTTATGTTTTTATTTGGTGGAGGATTTGTAGCGATCAGCAGGTCTGCCAGGAGAGAACAGATTCATGGGAATATGGTGAGTCAACGGCAGAAGGAGAGTGAATTAGGGTTGCTGCGCTCCCAGATAAGTCCGCATTTTCTCTTTAATACATTGAATAATTTGTATGGACTCTCTATTACGAATCATGAAAAGATCCCCAAATTGTTGCTCCAGCTTTCGGAACTATTGCGGTATTCGGTATATGGAACGGGGCAGGATTGGGTGTCATTGGATGATGAGCTGGCATATATAAGAAACTACATTGAACTGGAGAGAATACGGGTGGAAGACCGGCTTATACTCAATGTGCAAATGTCCGGAGGTAATGGGACGCCAAAGATCGCCCAGATGTTGCTGATTATGTTTGTAGAAAATGCGTTTAAACATTCTAAAAACACAATCGGGGACAAAATACAGATAGATCTGGCGTTATCGGTAGTAGATGATTTTATAGTTTTTAGGATTGGAAACAGTTTCGGAAGCCATGTAAATGACCATAGCAGTGTGAAGGAAGCATCCGGATTTGGAATAGATAATACCATAAAACGATTGGATTTATTATATCCGGGGGAGTATTCGCTGAGTCAGCAAAAAGAGAATAATTACTATAAAGTGGATCTACGGCTTAAAGTAAAATGAATGAAGAAGATTAAATGCCTTATTGTGGATGATGAACCAATTGCAAGAAACATCATTGTTAACTATTGCAATGCTATTCCATTGCTGGAAATAACCGGTGTTTGCGGGAATAGTTTCGATGCAAAGGAAATGATGTTGGGCAAGGACATTCAGTTGTTGTTTTTAGATATACATATGCCTGTTCTGGATGGCATTGCATTTCTAAAAACCATTAAAAATCCACCACAGATTATTTTTACAACTGCTTACAAAGAATATGCTGCAACGGCTTTTGATTTAGCTGCATGCGACTACCTGATTAAACCTTTTTCGCTTGAAAGATTTATCATAGCCGTGGATAAGGCGATGGAACGACTGGAGTATGCTAATAAAGACGTAACACAAAGAGATAGTATACCTGATGAGGGATATCTTACCTTCAAAACAGAAGGTAAAATTTACAGAATTAAGTATGACGACCTGCTATATGCAGAGGCAAACGGAAACTATACCAGGGTGGTAACCAGTGACGCCGTTATCATACTGAATATGTCATTTACAAGCGTAGAAAAAATCCTGCCTCAAAATTATTTTGTGAGGGTGCATAGATCCTTTATCGTAAATAAATCGAAAATTTCCTTTATTCAGGGGCAAACTATATTTCTGAACAAAGTGGGAATACCTATTGGTAAAAATTTTAAAAACGACTTATTCAATATCCTCGGATTGTAATTCAGTTCCCCTTCTAATTCATTTTAAGTATGTTTAAAAGCTATTTGAAAATTGCTTTTTCCAATTTATGGAAGAAGAAGTTCTTCTCATTCATAAATATTATGGGATTGACCATCGGACTGGCAACATCCCTGCTGATAACACTCTGTGTTATTGATGAGTTGAGCTACGATAGATACAATGTAAATGCAGACCGGATATTTCGTATCGATGCAGATATACTTTTCCGTGGCACAGAATTTCGTCAGCGTAACTCACCAGCCCAATTAGGATTTGTCCTGATGAAGGATTACCCGAAAATTGAAAAAGTGTTTCGGTTGGCCGGGGAAGCAGATGTAATTCTGCAAAATGGGAATGAGATGATTACAGAACACAACTGTACCTATGCAGATTCTACGTTCTTTGATGTTTTTACGCTGACAATGCTCCATGGTGATCCCAGAACGGCTCTGGTGGAGCCTGGAACAATGGTGATTTCCGAGTCGATGGCGAAGAAATACTTTAAAAGTACCGATGTAGTAGGAAAGGTGTTACTAACAGATTATACGAAGCCTTATAAAATCACCGGCGTCATAAAAGACATGCCAATCCAGTCTCATATTCATTTGAATTTCATCAAGGCAATGTCAGAACTGGGCGATAGCCGTAATGACAACTGGTTAAGTGATAATTATCATACATATATCCTGGTTCGACCAGGAACAACGGAGGAGGAACTGAATGGGTATTTGAAAGCAGCTACACAGAAATATATTGAAGGGCCACTTAAATCAGCATCGGGCGGTGGTCTCAATGATCTGGAGCATAATGGTGGCCACCTGAAATATGCTGCGATGCCTTTAACCAAGATACATTTGTATTCTACCCTGACGAATGAGGCGGAACCTTCTGGTAATAAACAGTATGTATATATATTTATTTTCGTGGCAATTTTTATTCTGATAATTGCCTGTATCAATTTTATGAACCTATCCACAGCAAGGTCGGAGAGCCGGTCTAAGGAGGTGGGAATACGCAAGGTACTGGGCTCCGGACGATTCCCGTTGATAGCTCAGTTTCTGACAGAATCGCTGCTTACCAGTTTTATCGCGTTGTTGCTTGCTGTTGCATTCGCCTTATTGTTATTGCCGCTGCTGAACGACTTTTTAGGAAAAAAGATGACACTCTTGTTGTTGGGAGGAAAGTGGATGGTGCTTGTTCTATTGCTTACCACAGTGGTAGTGGGCCTGCTGGCAGGAAGTTATCCGGCCTTCATCCTGTCTGCTTTTAACCCGGTACAGGTACTAAAAGGAAATCGTACCCAAAAAGGCAAAAGAAGTTGGTTAAGAGATGGACTGGTCATGCTTCAGTTTATTCCGGCTATTATTTTAATAGTAGGTACGCTGGTGATCTATAATCAATTAAACTATATAAAAAATAAGGACCTGGGCTATGAGCGTAGCCAGGTGCTGGTAGTAAAGAATACCGGTGCTCTTGATACGCGTGCAAAACTCTTTAAGGATAGGGTTCTTCAGATCCCCGGGGTAAAATCCGGTACCATGACGGATAATCTCCCTACCGATGAAAATTGGAGCACCCATGGGTTCTCCAAGGATGCAGACCGAAGCTCGGGCAATGTGATGGTGCTGGGAGAGTGGCATGTAGATACGGATTACTTGCCTGCGCTGGAGATGAAAATGGCCAAAGGAAGAAATTTTTCTTCCAACATGCCAACGGACTCTACAGCCATGATCTTAAATGAAGCTGCTGAAAAGCTATTGAGCCTGGATGACCCACTATCAGGTAGCCTGTATTATGGAGGCAAGGCATATCGCGTTATTGGTGTAGTGAAAGATTTTAATACAGGATCCTTACGCACGAAGATACCTCCTATTGCATTTTTTCTGACAGATGCGAGAAGCAAAATGGCCTTTCGCATTGATAGTAAAAATATCACAAGTATCATTAGTAAGATTAAATCGGAATACGACCAAATGAACGCGAGCAATGGACAACCATTTATGTACTCTTTCCTGGATGAGGATTTTGATCGGCTTTATAATGCGGAACAACGTATGGGTAAGATATTTTTTTCCTTTGCCTTTCTTACGATATTTATTACCTGCCTCGGATTATTTGGATTGGTGTCTTTTACAACGGAACAACGGGTGAAGGAGATCGGTGTCCGGAAGGTACTTGGAGCCAGTGTTTCAGATATTGTATTCTTGTTGTCCAAAGATTTTTTAAAGCTGGTCATCTTTGCTTTCATCGTAGCAGCGCCGGTTTCCTGGTTCATGATGAGTAAATGGTTAGAGGGATTTGCATATCGGGTGGGTATTGATTGGTGGGTTTTTTTAGTAGCAGCCATCTTAGCTGTCATGATTACTATTGTAACCGTCAGTCAGCAATCTATCCGGGCCGCATTGACAAACCCCGTCAAGAGTTTAAGAGCGGTGTGATACAAATGCCATAGCGAATACATCAGTCAGTATAAATTTTTTGCACCCATTCTTTTTTGACACCTCAGATCCTGCCTTCGATCAGCATTTGCTACGAAGGCAGGCTTTATATTGTATATAGGTTCCCGTTGGTAATACCCGCCAGGGAACTACCCCATTTTCTCAGACAGGTGTTGAAATTATTCATTCACCGTTTCATGCAATATTCACTACACCCTACCAAATAAGCAAGCAATGTTAAAAGAACTCGAAAAGCTGTCTGCCTTTATCGGCAATACCCCTTTAATGCCCTTAAGAAATGAGGCAGTAGAATTATTTGCCAAACTTGAATACAACAATTTTTCGGGGAGCTCAAAAGACAGGGCGGGTTACAGTATTATCTATAATGGCATAAAAGGCGGGCTTATCAATGCTGATACCACCATTATTGCATCCAGCTCAGGTAACCTTGCTATCGCAATTGCCTCTATCTGTAAAATCCTGCATCTGAAATTTGTACCCGTGATTGATCCTAATATCAATAAGGCCTATGAATCTTTACTCAATCTTATCTCTTACAAAGTAGTAAAGGTAACAGAGAGGGATCATACAGGTGGGTACCTGCTTACGAGAATACAAACTGTGGATAGACTATTTGCTGAAACAACCAATGCGTTTATTGCAGATCAGTATAATGACTCCAATAATTATAAAGGGTACTATGGTTTAGCAGATGAGATCCTCCTGTCTTTTGACAGGCTCGATTATATTTTTATTGCTGTTAGCTCCAGCGGTGCTATCACAGGGCTCTCTAAAAGCATAAAGGAGAAAAGACCGGATATTAAGATAATAGGAGTGGATGTGGAAGGATCTGCTATTTTTAATAATAGCCCCGTGAAACGTTATATTTCCGGAATAGGTGCAAGTCAGGTGCCTCCTATTATCGCTCAAGCACTTATTGACGATGTGGTAGTACTGTCGCAATTGCGTATTATCAAAGGTTGCTTCGAGTTGCTGGATGAGCAGGCTATTTTTGCCGGCGCTTCTTCCGGAGCCGTTTATCTTGCGGCCAAAGAATATTCAACTTCACTTTCCGGCGTCCTGAAACCAATCTCACTTTTGATTTTTCCTGATAAGGGGCATAGCTATCTGGATACCATCTACAACAAAGAATGGGGAAATCAGCTTGCCGCTAAATTAAAAGCATCATCCACTATTCAATAATATTTATGTTATACCTGAATTCCGCACACATTAACACGATTGGTCTTGACTGGCAACAGCTAACAACCGTCATTGGCAGAGCTATTATGGCATTATCCGAAAAAGATTATTCACAGCCCGTAAAGCCTTATCTGCGATACAGTAACCCTAAAAACAGAATTATTGCCATGCCGGCTTATATAGGTGGAGAGCATCCATATGCAGGTATCAAGTGGATAGCCAGTTTTCCCGATAATATCCATCAGAATAGGCTGAGAGCTAATTCCGTTACAGTACTGAATGAGTATAATACAGGCATCCCAATTTGTATGATCAATACTTCAGGCGTGAGTGCTATCAGGACAGCAGCAGTTTCCGGCCTGATGGTGAAAGAGTATCTGGCAACAGTTATTGATAGCCGGAAATTAACAGTTGGTATCATTGGTTTTGGCCCAATAGGGCAGATGCATTTAAAAATGATGGCAGACCTGTTCGGAGATCGCGTGGAAAGATTTTTTATTTACGATCTAAAGCCGGTTGACATAACTGCTATTTCCGACTCATATCGCAACAAGGTGATCCTCGCGGAGAGCTGGGAAAAATGTTACGATCAGGCAGATATTTTTATTACCTGCACAGTATCTACCGCGCCTTATATTAACAGGCCACCTGTAAGAGGCTCACTGCAATTAAATGTGTCTTTAAGAGATTATACAGTGGAAATGAAAGATTTCATGGATGTGATCATCGTTGATAATTGGGAAGAAGTATGCAGGGAAAATACAGATATTGAAAACATGAATAAGTACAAAGGGCTTAGTCAACAGGATACCGTTTCTATCACGGATGTCGTTTGTTCACAGGTTTTAAAAAGCAGAAAGGAGTTTGATACAGTGATGTTTAATCCGATGGGGATGGCCATATTTGATATTGCCATTGGTGGATATTATTACCGCGAAGGATTGAAACGAAATATAGGAAATATACTATCTGCCTGACATTTGGTTGGTTAGATAAGTGGGGTGTCCGAAGATCAATTTCAACCCTGATAGTGGTTAACGATCACCCAGAGGGATTAACAAAACTGTCCTGTGAAGTCATTCAATTGAAATATAAATGAAAATTACGGGTGCGTTTTGATCTGTTACGCAGAATACATAACACTGCCTGTAGACTCTCTGATCTCTGTGTAGGCACCTGTCTGCCACATGGAAATAAATCTTCAACAATGTATAAACACTTGATCTCGCAGTTTACAGGATTTTCCGTTCTTGTAATTGGCGATCTGATGTTGGATGTATACCTCAAGGGAGCCAGTACCCGGTTAGCGCCTGAGGCAGCTGTTCCGATTGTAGATATTCTGAATACCGAAACCGCATTGGGAGGTGCTGCCAATGTTGCTGCAAATCTGAAGCATCTTGGTGCATGTGTCACCTTTTGCAGTGTCACCGGAAAGGATAAAGACGGGTATAGTTCAATTGAATTACTGTCGGGTTTGGGTGTCAATTGCATGGTGCAAAAAGATGAGAGCAGGATTACGATCGTCAAAACAAGAATCATGGTAGGTACACAGCTGATGGTGCGATACGATAGTGGTTCTGTACATCCCATTAGCGAAACTGCCGAGAATTGGCTTATTTCGATACTAGAAGAGCACTACCCGCAATATGATGCAATCATAGTAGCTGATTATAATAAAGGAGTGATTACACCTGCTGTTATTGATGCTTTAAAAGTACTTAATCTCAGGTACGGAAAATTTATGGCTATTGATTCTAAGCGACTCGAATGTTTTAAGCATCTTTCACCATCACTTGTTAAACCTAATTATCAGGAAATAGTGAAATTGCTGCGTCTTGATTCCCAA
This sequence comes from Chitinophaga sp. 01L420, assembly GCF_056399985.1. Classification (NCBI taxonomy): domain Bacteria; kingdom Pseudomonadati; phylum Bacteroidota; class Chitinophagia; order Chitinophagales; family Chitinophagaceae; genus Chitinophaga; species Chitinophaga sp. 01L420. Next base: position 2,036 of record NZ_JBFTSK010000081.1, on the reverse strand, counting down.
TACAACCAGAGGGCGCAACAGATCAGTAGTTTTGGGCGTCAGATTTTCTCCCTGACCCGTGGAGTTATTACCGCCGTTACGCTGGACGAAGAAGGCGCTGTTATATTTTCCGGAGAGGAATTATCTTATCGTTGTTGTGCACACCGTACTATTCCCACTCATGTTGCAGGTGCCGGTGACTCATATGTAAGTGCATTTACATTGGCTTGCCTGGCGGGGGCTGATATCGCCACTGCAGCAGAGATATCAGCTGCAGTAGCTGCGGTAGCTATTAGTAAAAATACTACCGCCTACTGCACTTATCGGGAGCTAAATACCTACTTATCCGTTAATGAGAAATATATTACGGATCTGCAACAACTGGAACATATTTGTGCTATGTATAAGGCGCAGGGAAAAACGATCGTATTCACAAATGGCTGCTTTGACATCCTGCACAGCGGACACGTAAATTATCTGAATCGCGCACGGGAATTGGGACATGTACTGATTGCAGGCATTAATACAGATGAAAGTATCCGCAGGATAAAAGGAAGCTTCCGGCCTATCAATTACCTACAGGACCGGATCGAAGTTTTGTGCGGACTAGGCGCTATTACTCATATTGTTTCATTTGGTAGTGAAGCCGATGATACACCGGCACCGCTGATACGAGTGGTAAGACCAGATATATTTGTTAAAGGTGGCGACTATACAGAGGAAACCCTTCCTGAAGGTCCATTGGTAGAAGAGCTGGGAGGGAAGATAATTCTATTGCCGCTGTTACCAGATAAATCGACCACCCGGATTCTGGATCGTATACAGGCTAATCATCCGCAAAATTGATATACAAGTGTTTGGGCAAAGATTATTTTAAATAAGAGCTAGAAACTAATAGTTAATTTATGAAGAAACCATTGATTTCCGTTATTACCGTGGTGTATAATAACAAAAAAGGAATTGCAAAAACAATTGACAGTGTAATTGCTCAAAATTATCCTGCGATAGAATATATAATCATTGATGGTGGTTCGACTGACGGAACAGTTGATATCATTAAAGGATATGAATCTGGTATAACAAAATTTATTTCAGAAAATGATTCAGGTATTTATGACGCTATGAATAAAGGGATAAGGAATGCTACCGGAGAAATTATTGGTCTAATAAATAGTGGTGATCATCTTGAACCTGGATGTTTAAATGCTATTGCAGATGCATACTTGATAAATCCAATGTGTGACGTATTTCATGGTTTAATGAGGGTTTATTCAGAATCAGAGAAATTCATACGCGTAATAGGTAATGATAGCTCAACTTTACGTAAAAGAATGATAGAACATTCAACTTGCTTTGTGAAAAAAGCTTCGTATGAAAAATATGGCACTTTCAATCTTAAATATAAAATTTCCTCAGATTACGAATTCATGCTCAGATTACGGACACAAAATGCCAGGTTTTATTTTATTGAAAATATTTTGGCAAGCTTTTATTTAGGTGGGGTGTCATCTAAACCTTTGGGCATCTATGAAAGCTTAGAAATTCGCCATCACTATCGTTTTATTTCGGCTACCCAAAAAAATCTCATTCGTTTTTTTATAAAATTAAGTCTTATGTTTAAAAAATAAGAATGATCTTGAACTGTCGACCTGGGCTTGGTAAGTTTTGGATTCGGTATCTTGAGTATATTCGTAAGTTCCAATTGCGAGACTATTACCGAATGGTTTTATCTATTTTTCGATGGATAGTGTGAATCTTTTTCTTCTTACCTCTATCATGGATGTATGTTTTTTCAGTATTATTAAATGATGAAATATGGGAATGTTTGTTTTGGATATCAAATGCTTTTGATGGATTTATTGTCTGGTTGCCTCACGCTTGCAAATTGAGTTTATGACTCAAAATCTTGTTTTCGAAAGGGAGTGCAGGTTCGATTCCTGTTCTGGGCACCCTGATTTACAATTAGTTATAAAGGCTCCTTCTTAGGGGCCTTTTTTATTTTTCAAAATTTGCCAGCAAAGAAAAGTGCAGGAAGCAAAGAACTGAAGCAAAGAACT
>NZ_JBFTSK010000080.1:0-16887 GCF_056399985.1 Chitinophaga sp. 01L420 | reverse complement strand
GTTTTTGCGGAGATGAACCGCCAACCGGGTAGCACGTGCATCCAGTTCCTCGTAACTCATAGCCTGGCCTTCAAACACCAGTGCAGTGGCCTGCGGGGTACGGGCTACCACTGTCGCAAACATATCCACGATCGTTTGATCTGGGGCATAAGGCACCGTTTTTTCTGTGAGTGCCGGCAGTAACTGTCTTTCTTCCGATGTTAACAGGGGCAAATAATTGATCTGTTGTAGCGGGTTGTTCACCACTCCCTGCAACAACTGCACATAATGGCCTGCCATACGGCGGATACGGTCTTCACTGAATAGTTGGCTACGGTATACAATGCTTACTTCCAACCCTCCTGCCCGTTCTTCTACAAAAAAGGTAATATCAAATCTTGCGGCTTCAGTTCCGGAACTTTCTGTGGACAAAACAATTTCCCCTAAGCGCAACTCAGGAACATCCGGTGTATTCTGCATTACAAACATCACCTGGAACAGCGGGCTTCTGCTGGCATCCCTGTCTTTTACCACTGTTTCCACGATCTTTTCAAACGGGGCATCCTGATGCTCATAAGCGTCCAGTGTGGTGGTTTTCACCTGTTGTAACAGAGATACAAAGGAAGGATTATTGCTCAGGTCACTGCGCAATGCAAGCGTATTGACAAAGAAACCTATCAGCCCTTCCAGCTCAGGGTGTGAGCGGGAACCCGTAGAAGTACCTACGCAGATGTCTGTTTGATGAGTATAACGGTACAACAATACTTTGAATGCTGCCAGCATCGTCATAAACAAAGATATACCCTGCTTTTGCGACAGTAGCTTCAGCTCATCCCTCAGGCCAGTATCCACTGTAAAGCTTACCTGTGCCCCTTCACGCTGCTGTGACAGCTGACGCGGATAATCTACAGGCAGTTGCAGTGTACTCACGCCCGACAGTTTATCCTGCCAGTAATCCAGTTTTCTGTCGGATACTGCACCTGATAAATGAGTACGTTGCCAGATAGCATAGTCGGCATACTGTAATGGCAACACCGGTAATACCGGCACACGCTCACCAGTGCGGGCACTGTACAGCTCCACCAGTTCCTGTACGATGATACTGGCGGACCAGGCATCTGCAGCAATATGATGCAGCGTAATGACCAGTATATATTCAGCTTCATTCAACACAAATAAATGCGCCCGCAGCATATGATCTGCAGAAAGATCAAATGGTGTCGCTATCAATGCGTGAATATATTCCTGTAAATCGTTGTACGGATGATCTGTTATGATTTGTAATTGCCACAAGCCGGTATCCAACACCTGTTGATAGGGCTTACCCTCTTCCGATCGGATAATGGTGCGTAATATTTCATGACGGTTTACAATAGCAGTGAGTGCATCCGCCAAAGCTTTCTGATCCAGGCTGCCTTTCAGGCGCAGTATGGCCGGAATATGATATTGTATACTACCATCCAACTGATCGATAAACCACAGGCGCTCCTGGCTGTACGAAAGCGGAATCCTTTCCGGCCGTACCGATGCAGTGATGGCTGGCAACCCGGAGCCAATGCCGTTTGTGCGGATAAACCCGGCTAAACCTGCAATATCAGCATGAGTGAATAAATCCCTTATAGACAGCTTAATATTTTCCCGTTGGCGCAAAGCCGCCACTATACGCATTCCTGAAAGGGAATGCCCTCCCAGTTCAAAAAAGTTATCGTATATACCTATACGTGATACTCCCAACAACTGCTGCCAGATCTCGGCCAGTAACTGTTCCGTTTCGTTGCGTGGCGCTACATATTCAGCCGTAACAACATTTATCTCCGGATCAGGTAGATTTTTCTTATCTACTTTACCGTTAGCGGTTACCGGTAACGCCTCCAAAGTTACCCATAGTGCAGGCACCATATATTCCGGCAAACGCTGTCCAAGATATTTTACTGCCTGCTCCCTGCTAAATACCGGTTCAGGTACGATGTAAGCCACCAATTGTTTATTGTTCGTACTGTCAGCCTTTGCGAGTACCACTACCTGTTTTACCAGCCCACTCTGTTGCAATACACTTTCTATTTCACCCAGTTCTATACGATAGCCACGGATCTTTACCTGTTCATCAATACGACCCAGATATTCTATGTTGGTATCCGGTAACCAGCGGACAAGATCACCGGTTCGGTACATCCGTTCGTTGGCACGGAAAGGACTGCTCACAAATCGTTGTACAGTCAGATCCTCCCTATTCAGATAGCCGCGTGCTACCTGTATGCCGCCAATGTACAGTTCTCCGGGAACGCCCGCAGGAGCCAGATTGCCGGAAGCATCCAGGATATACAATCTTGTATTGGCTACCGGGCGACCTATCGGCACTACTTCCGGTACCGATGTTCCTGGTGTGGCAGGCCAGTAGCTCACTTCAATGGCAGTCTCCGTAGGTCCATACAGGTTATACAACGGTGCAGTCAGTTTATCCTGGTAGCTCCTGATATGACCGGCCTGTAATGCTTCCCCGCTACAAAGCACCCGACGTAGTCCGGGGCAGGCACCGGCTGTCAGGCCCTCGGTAAAAATCTGTAACATGGTGGGTACAAAATGGATGGTGGTTACACCATAGCGCTCTACCGTGCGGCGTATATATTCACCATCCTTCTCTCCTCCCGGCTGCGCAAATACAAGCCTCGCTCCTGTTGACAATGGCCAGAACAACTCCCATATAGAAATATCAAAACAGAAGGTTGTTTTTTGTAAAACAACATCGCTGGCATTTAATCCGAAATAATCCTGTCCCCACAATAAACGGTTTACAATACCGCTATGCGCATTCATTACACCTTTCGGCATTCCTGTGGAGCCGGAAGTATAGATCACATAAGCCAGGTTATCCGGATGGAGATCAGCATTGACCGCATATACAGATTCCTCACTGATGAGCGATGCATCACGGTCTAACGTCAACACCCGTACGTTATCCACCAGCCCTTCTATCCTGGAGGCATTTATTGAATGACATAACAATATATCTGCTGCAGTATCTTTCAGTATGAAGCTGATGCGTGCTGCCGGATAGGTTGGATCTATCGGCACATAAGCACCACCGGCTTTCAAGATGCCCAGCAAAGCCACTATCATATCCAGTGAACGGTCTATACAAACAGGTACCAGTTTATCCGCCCTTACACCCTGTTTTCTCAGGTAGTGACCTAACTGATTGCTGCGTTCATCCAGTTCCCGGTAAGTTAATGCAGTGTCTTCATACATGACCGCAATAGCGTCCGGTGTTTGTAATACCTGATCTTCAAACAGGCTCACCAATGTCTTTTGCTGCGGACAATCTACCGTCGCCCCTTCGGCCATTTTCAGCAGATGGGATTCCTCCCGGGCAGGTAATAATTTGCCTTCAGCAATATGTTCGTTGTAATGCTCCAGGTAATGCATCAGTACCGTGTTAAAGTACACTTCCAGTTCTTCCGGTGTTTTACCTGATGCTAATGTTCGCCTGAGTGTATAGCTAACGGTAAATACATCGGCAGTCAGGCTTACGGTACAATCGAGATAGGTATTGGTAACATCGTACCCTTCGAAGGCACTGGCATCCACCTCTTCCAATACGATGCCATCCTGAATATCTTTATCCAGGGTTTCATAAACGTGAAAGTTTACAAAGTTGAACATGACATCAAAAAACGGGTTCCTACCCGCAGCAGCAGGTTCTTTCGTTATGTTGGCAATTTCAAGAAGACTGGTCCTGTCGTGCTCTTTGAGCTGCAGCAGCTTTTTTTCGATATTTTCAAAATACATCTGCCACGTGGCCTCCCTTTTATCCGTCTCAAGCCGGAAGGGAATGGTGTTCAGAAAACAGCCAAGCACTTTATCTCCATCTTCTTTTACCGGCCTGTTATTGGTCACCAGCCCGATTGTCAGCTCTTCTTCATAAGTGAGCATATTTAATGAAAACAGATAGGCACCTAAGAAAAGGCCCTTCAGGGAAATATTATCCTGTTTTGTTTTTTCTTTCAGTTGATGCAGAAAATCACTTCCATACCTGCGGCTGAAGGTATGGTACGCTGCTTCCTTTGAAAAGATTTCCAGGCGTTTGTACCCATCCAGCTCCAGTTGCCAGAAAGCATTATTCCTGCTATCCTGCCTGTTTGCCATGCTTTCAAGAATAAAATCCCTGTAGGAACTTTTCAGTGGAAGTAGCGTTACAGGTTCCTCTGCAGAGAGCAGGCGTTTACAAAGCTGTAATAACTCGGTGATGAGTGAGGCCACGCTCCACCCATCGAGGATGGCGTGATGTACCTGGAGTACCATTACACTGTAAGTCTGTCTGCTGAACAATGAAACGCGCCATAAAGGGGCTACAGCAAACTCAAATGGTTTTTTCCGTTCCTCTTCAAGATAGTCTTGTATAATATTTTTCAGATCTTTCTTATCTGCCTGGCGTATATCAAAACAATCCACCGTTACATCCACTGATTTGTACACCACCTGCATATCATGTGTATCCATACCCAGGCGGAAGGCCGTTCTTAATATACTGTGCCTGTTGGTAAGTATGCCTAATGCTTTCTCTATCAAAGTAGCGTCAAACTGCGCGGGAATCCGGCCTACCAACTGGTCATGGTAAAGTGCTTCTTCCGGATTCATCATAGAAGCATATACCATTCCGCTTTCAATATCACTCATCGGATAGATGTCTTCTATCAGTTCTCTGTCTGGTAATTGCGGCAGCAGGGTATTTCTGAGTGATGCCAATGTTGCTGCTGCTGCATTGTATATCTTTGTTTGGTGATCGCCATCGCCATCCTGTTTATCGAGCAGGGCTGCCAGTTCCTGTATGGTGTTTGCACGATACACATCAAACACCCTTAGTTGTTTGTCAAACGCCTGGGATATTTTGCTGACTACCCGGATTACGCGGATAGAGTCACCTCCCAGCTCAAAGAAATTATCGTATATCCCTACCCGTTCTACTCCCAGCAACTCCTCCCATATAGTCGCCAGCCGGGCTTCCGATTCGTTACGCGGCGCCACGAATCCGGTACGTGCAATGCGGTTCAGGTCCGGATCAGGCAAGGATTTTTTGTTAACTTTCCCATTGCTGGTCAATGGAATTTCTTCCAGCGGCACCCATATGGCAGGTACCATATATTCCGGCAAATGAGCTTTCAGCCACGATTGCAGCGCATCTTTATCAAAATCCCCTTTCGGTACAACATAACCTACCAGTCGTTTATTACCGGTGATATCTGTTAGGGCAGCTATTACACTTCCGCTTACCAGGCCACTTTGCTGTAATACGTTCTCTATCTCACCCAGCTCTATGCGAAAACCACGGATTTTTACCTGGGAGTCTATACGGCCCAGGTATTCCAGGCTTCCATCCGGTAGCCAGCGTGCGAGGTCACCTGTTTTATACAATCGCCCGCCTGGCATAAAAGGATTGGCAATAAACCGCTCTGCACTTAATACCGGTAAGTTCAGGTATTCTCTTGCCAGCCCGGCGCCACCTATATACAGTTCGCCCGGAACACCTATCGGTACCAACGTCCTGCTGCCATTCAATACATAAGCATACAAGGTGGGAATGGGTTTTCCTATTACGCTGGTACTGCTTTCCAGTTGAGCATCCTGTAATTCCTGATAGGTCACATGTACAGTCGTTTCTGTAATGCCATACATATTAATCAGGCGACAGGCAGGGTAAGTGGCCTTCCAGGTTTTTATCTTAGCCGGATTAAGCGCTTCCCCCCCAAATATTACATATCGTACAGACACTGTATCAGCATGCGCGGTGAGATAATCCTGCAAGACGTAAAATGCAGAGGGCGTTTGATTGAGTACGGTTATCTTCTGCTCCAACAATAACTCACCAAACAGCGTAGTGTCTTGTGTGGCTTCCCTGGGCACCACTACCAACCGACCACCATAAAATAATGCGCCATACATTTCCCAAACAGAAAAATCAAAACAGAAAGAATGGAACATGCTCCATACATCCTTTTCATTGAAGTCATACAGCGGGGTATCTGTTTCATATAAACGAACCACATTCACATGCTCTATCAGTACACCCTTAGGTCTGCCAGTGGACCCGGAAGTATAAATCACATAGGCAGCGTGATCAGCACTTCTTATTGATTCAACAGCATGCACCGGCTGGTCGTTAATTATCTCCAGGTCCGTATCCAGCACTATGACTGTTTTAATACCAGGAACCGCCTTGCAAACAGCGCTGCTACTAAAGCTGCTGACTGCAACAGCTGCCTGGGTATCTTCCAGCATATAACGGATACGATCTTCAGGGTAAAGTGGATCTACCGGCACATATGCGCCCCCCGCCTTCAGAATACCTATGATGCCTATTATCATTTCCAGGCTTCTGTTTATACAGATGGGTACCAGCGTTTCTTCTTTAACCCCTTTACTACGCAGCAAATGCCCAAGCTGATTAGCCCGTTCATTTAATTGCCTGTAGGTCAACTGCTGATCTTCATAAACAACAGCCACCGCATCTGGCCGGATGGCTACCTGTTCTTCAAACAGGTCTGCAATTGTTTTATTTTTCGGATATCCGGCTGCGTTACCACTGAATACATCCAGTAACATCCTTTCTTCTGCAGGTGCAAGCATAGGAAGCACACCTATTTTCTCCTCCGGTTCCGATACCGCTGATGCCAGTAATTGCTCATAATGGGTAGCCATCTGACGGATAGTATCTTCTTTATACAGGTCTGTGCAATACTCCACCGTCAATAATAACTTATCTCTTTCCTCCACAATGGTGAAGGTGAGATCAAATTTGGCTGTATGATGTTCAGGCCGTTCCGGAAACAAGGATGCATCTCCCAAAGTAATGTGATGGCTTTTCTTTCCATTCTGTAATACAAACATTACCTGGAACAGTGGGTGCACACTATTATTTCTTTCTTTTACAACCGCATCCACTACTTTTTCAAAGGGCAGCTCCTGGTGATCAAACCCTTCCAGCACTACGTCCTTCACCTGCTGCAACAAAGTTGTGAAAGTGGTATTATCATCCAGGTTACTGCGTATGGCCAGTGTATTGATAAAAAAGCCCACCAGCGGTTCAATCTCCCGACGCCTTCGACCTGCAACCGGTGTACCTACACAAATATCTTCCTGCCCGCTATAGCGGTACAGTAGTACCTTTAATACTGATAATAAGACCATAAATAAAGTAGTACCCTGTTGCTGACTTAACCGGTTGGCGGCTGCTGCTAGCCCTTGATCCAGTACGAGATCCAATACAGCGCCGCGGGTACTTTGTGTAGCCGGTCTGGCGTAATCTGCCGGCAGATTAAGCGGTTCGAGGCCGGATAACTTCCCTTCCCAGTAATGTTGCAACTCAGCCAATACTTTCCCGGATATATACTCTCTTTGCCAGATAGCATAGTCTGCATATTGTACCGGCAATGGAGACAGTTTAGGGGCACGGCCTTCCGTATGAGCACTATATAATTCTACCAATTCCTTCACGATTACCGTATCCGACCAGCCATCAGATGCAATATGGTGCATCACCAATGCCAGCACATGATCATCATCCCCAAGGCGCATTAATCCTGCTCGCAACATATGATCTGCAGAAAGATCGAAAGGCTGGTTAAGAAAGTGGGTGATCATATCCTGCTGATGATTATCCGGCTTACTGATATCAGCCAGTTGCCAGTTATCCGGTGGCAGGATATGCTGATAGGCAATACCATCTTCTTCCCGGATAACTGTCCTGAGCACTTCATGCCGGTTAATAATATGCTGCAGGGCATATTGTAATGCCGCCCGGTCTATCTTTCCTTTCAGTTTTAATACCACAGGAACATGATAGTGTACACTTCCTTCGAGCCGATCGAGAAACCATAGCCGCTCCTGGCCGTATGACAGCGGAATCCGGGTGATCACGTTTCTGTTATAGGAAGGTATTGTGTTTATTTCAGCGATCCCCTCCTGTTTCAGTCCATGGTTCTTGAAAAATGCAATTAAATGGTGTTTATTATCTCTTAACTGTTTCAGATAATGTTCATCTATCTCCTGCTCTCCGGTTGTTTGTACACGTAGTTCATTATCAACAAAAGAGATATTGATACCTGCTTCTTCTCCATCCTTCAATAATCTCAGTATATGGGCCAGATTTAATTCAGACATATTTTAATGGTTTAATGAGTTAAATTTTAAAGCAATGCGGATAATCACAGCACAATCGTTTTCCCGTTTTCCGCTGAATGCAATGGTTTATTTTGATTGAAAGAGATATAACCGGCCAACAGCTCTATAGTAGGCAGCTCAAAGTATGTTCTGACGGCTATTTTCAACAGGAACTCGTCCTGTACGGCAGCATCCATACGCATAATCAGCAAGGAGTTCATTCCCAGTTCAAATAAATTATCGTGTATGCCTACCCGTTCTACCTGTAATAATTGTGCACAGATATTTGCCAGGGCTTTTTCTGTTTCATTCCGGGGAGCTACATACCGGTTCGCCATCCATTCATTGATATCAGGATCCGGAAGCGCTTTTTTATTCACCTTTCCATTAGTCGTTAATGGCAGCTCTTCCAGTGCTACGATTAAAGAAGGGATCATGTGTGCCGGCAACTTTTCTTTCAGATAATGACTAACCCCTTCCTTGCTGAACCCGGCTTTCGGCACTACGTAGGCTACCAGTCGTTTATTCCCCTGTTTATCTTCCCTGGTGATTACCGTACACTGGTTTACCTGGTCGGATGATTGCAATACATTTTCTATTTCACCTAATTCGATACGGTAGCCACGAATCTTCACCTGTTCGTCTTTTCTGCCCAGGTACACAATATTGCCATCAGGCAACCACTTGCATACATCTCCTGTTCTATACATTCTTGCAGATGGTACGCCGAAGGTATCCGCTACAAATTTTTCGGCTGTGAGGTGAGGCATATTCAGATAGCCTTTCGCCACCTGTATACCGCCCAGGTATAATTCGCCCGGAACACCAACAGGCAACACATGCCCGTTATCGTTCAATATGTAAGCGCGGACATTATCAAATGGTTTGCCTATGGGCACAGTATCAGCAGGGTGATCATCTTTGTTTGTGTATAAATATCCTGTGGAGGTAACTGTCACTTCCGTAGGTCCGTAAGCGTTATGAAACTCAACATATTCCGCCCAGGCGTTTGCCAATTGAGGCGTACAGGCTTCACCGCTGGAGATCACCCGTTTCAGACGGCCATAGTTACCAGGCGTAAGTGTAGCCAGGTACCCCGGAGTTACGTCCATGTCCGTGATGCCTTCCCGTTCCAGTAGCTGTATAAATAATTGCTTATCCAACCGCACCTCCTCAGGAAGCAATACCAAGGTGGCTCCATTCATCAGGGCCAGGTATATCGGCTCTATGCCTGCATCGAAACCATAGCTATAAAACTGAAGCAATCTGTCATCCGTTGTTATACCAAATTGCCTGGTACGGCAGTAAATCAAATTTACCAGCGCATTATGAGGAATCATCACCCCTTTTGGCTTACCGGTAGAACCGGAGGTATAGATGATATATGCCAGATCACCGGGAGCCGTGATGTTTACCGGAGGGGTTACTGGCTGATGTTTTAATACATCGGGGTCATTCAGGTAAACCATAACAGCATTACCGGCGCCATCAACAGGCTTATCGCAGATCACCACTTTCGCCTTTATATCTTCCAGCACATAGCTGATTCGTTCTTCCGGATAGGCAGGGTCTATTGGAACATAAGCGCCGCCCGCCTTCCAGATACCCAGGAAACTTACGATCATATCCAGCCCGTTATCCATGCATATTGCTGTCAGGCTGTTTCTTGTAACACCTATACCGCGCAGGTAGTGGCCAAGCTGATTCGCCCTTTCATTCAGCTCACGATAGGATAATGTATTGCCGTTATAACTTACGGCCACTGCATCCGGGTATTTCAACACCTGTTCCTCAAATACATCCAGCACGGTAAGATGTTCGGGATAGTGTACTATAGGCCCGGAAAATGTATCCAGTAGCAGCGTGCGCTCCGCGCTGGTAAGGAGATCAATATCGCCCAGCCTTATTTTTTCGGGGTTCACCAGCTGTTGCAATACTTCTTTGAAGTGGCCGGCCAGCCGGGTGATATAACCGGCGTCCAGCAAATCTTTGTTATAACTGAATGTGATATTGGTTTCTCTGGAAGAAGAGATAGAAATATTCAACGGATAGTTTGTTTCTTCTTTTAATGCAAGATTGGAGAGCTTTAACTTCCATTGTTTGCCGGCAATCACTTCACTCACCGGATAATTTTCGAATATCAGCAGGCTATCAAACAAATCACCGTTTACACCTGTCCAGGTCTGTATTTTACCCAAAGCCGTATACTCATATTCACGGGAGGCGATCTGGCTCTGCTGTATGTCTTTCAACCATTGTGCAATATCATTATCTGCATCTACCTGCTGATGCAAAGGAAGTGTATTGATATACATCCCCACTCTTTGTTCCACATCCGGTAAATCACCGGGGCGGCCGGATACAGTAACGCCATAGGTAACCGCTTTATTTCCGGTGTACACATGTAATATAAACGCCCATACACCCTGCATGACAGTACTGATGGTAAGTCCGTGGCGCTGCCCATAACTTTCCACAGCGGCATGCAGCGAGGCATCCAGGCGCAGCTTATTGTCTTCATAAGTACCCCGTCCCCTGGTGCGGTCTGTTACACCGGCCGCTATAAAGGGCAACAAGCTACCTGTTTCCACCTCTTTCATATACTCCCGCCAGTAGGCTTCTTCCTTCCATTTATCTTTATTGCCGATATAACGTATGTAATCTTCGTAGCGGTCTTCTGTGAAACCAGGCAGTGCGCGGCCTTCAGATAATGCTTCATAGCTCTCCAGCAATTCTTCTATTACTACGGGCAACGACCAGCCATCCATTAAAATATGGTGGAAGCTCCACAACATGCGATACTGGTGCTCTCCAGTCCGGAACAGGATGATACGCAGAAGCGGCGCTGCATTAAAGTCAAAGCCCAATGCCCGGTCTTTTACCAGGTAATCTGCTATAGCGGCTTCCAGTGCAACAGTATCCATTCCCCGGTAATCCAGTATCTCAAACGGAATCTCTACTTTCTCGTATACACATTGCACCGGAAAACCTAATGACCGGTAGTCGAATCCGGTGCGGAGAATACTATGACGTTTTAACAAATGGTTCCAGCTTTGCTGCAACCAGCGGGTATTAACAAGTGCTATATCGCAGGTAAATTGTTCGATGTAAGCATTACTGCCATCATCATACAACCGGTGGAACAACATGCCTTCCTGCAAACCACTGAGCGGATAAATAGTGCTGAGCTGCCGGCTTTTTTCAGTAGCCTTTATTGCCAGAAATCTATCCAGCTGTTCGTATTTCACCAGACCAGTTAATCCGTAATCGGATGGGGTTAGTACGACTCCCCGTTTAGCACGTCCTTCACAATGAATGATCAAAGATATAAGGTGTTGATAAAAGAGGGCTGCAACTTCCCGGATGGTAGCAGCTTCATAATGCCTGCTGCTGTAACTCCATACCAGGGTCAATGAGCCCTGCTGCACCTGACCATTCACCATCAGCCGCTCTCTCACCATATGTTCCCCGCTGATATTGCTTCCGGCAGATTCTCCCGCCAGGATGAAGGGATTGTTGTTACCTGAAACGGTATCTACCTGACCCAGATAATTAAAAACAATATCCCAGGGCTGTATATGCTGAAGTGCAGGTATTTTATGGATATACTTCAGCACACCATAGCCAATACCTTTGTCCGGCAATTCGCGCAATTGTTCTTTCACACTTTTAATCAATTCACTTTCATGACGACTGTCCGTGTGCAACAATACAGGATACAACGCTGTGAACCAGCCCACCGTACGATCTGTATTGATGGATGTAGCCAGGTCTTCGCGGCCATGTCCTTCAAGTCCTATCACCACCTCCTTATCTCCACTCCAATCGCGTAAGGTGCAGGCCAATGCAGTCAATAATAAGTCATTAATCTCTGTATGATAGGCCTGTGGTGCATCCTGTAACAACAGACGGGTTAGTTCAGTTTCCAGCCGCATAGTGTGGCTGTTGATGTCTTTCATTCTTATTATTCCATCATAACTACGATCTACGGGTAAACGGAAAGCAGATTGCGTCACCTTCTCCCAATAACGGGTTTGAGATAGCAGGCGTGCTCCTTTGCTGTATTGCAGCAACTCGTTGTACCAGCTGCGGTAGGAGGCGCTTTTAGCGCCCAGGTCTGCCTGCAGGCCGTCCTGTGCACTTTGCAACAAACGGCTGACATCTTCCAGAAGAATACGCCAGGAAACACTATCTACCGCCAGGTGATGAATAACAATCAATAGGCGGTTATGGGATGCAGCTGCCGGGGTTTGTATCAATACCATGCGGATGATATCACCGGTTGTAATATCCAGACTTTGCTGATAATGTTCGCAGCAGGCGGTAATGGCCGAAGACATATCTGCCACCGGAACATCCCGGAGATCTTCTGTTACCAGCCTGCTGTAATGTGTACTGTATTGTTGTATCCATTCACCTGCGTTTTGATGATAAGCGAAGCGCAGGGCATCATGCTGCTCCTGCAACCGTTGCAGCATGTCGGACAATAATGCTGCATGAATATTTTTATCCAATGCCAGCAATACACGCTGGTTATAATGATGTATTCCGGCTGTATTTTCCAGCGCTTCTTCAAAGAAATGCTGTTGAATCGGCAAGAGCCCTGCAACTCCATCCAGGATACCCTGCTCGCCGGAGACCATGGCGCCTGCACCTTTTCTTGCGGCTACTACAGCGCTTAACCCGGCAACAGTGGGATAAAGAAACACTTCCTTCACCTGTAACTCACATCCTGCCCGTTTAGCGCGGCTCACCATCTGGATCGTAATAATAGAGTCACCACCAAGCCAGAAGAAATTATCATGTACGCCCACGCGTGATACCCCCAGTAATCCTTTCCAGATATCAGCCAACAGCTGTTCTGTTTCATTTCGCGGCGCTACATATTCATCCTTTGATAATATCTCAATTGCGGGATCAGATAATGCTTTCCGGTCAATTTTACCATTGGCAGTAAGCGGTAATGCGTCCAGTTCCATTAATAACGGCACCATGTATTCCGGTAATTGCTGCTGCAGATAAGCGGTGGCAGCATCTTTATCAAATGCTGTAGCTACTACATAACCTATCAGTTGTTTATTTCCCTGCTCATCGGTTCTCGCAATAACTGCACACTGGCTCACCTGACCAAATGATTGCAACACACTCTCTATTTCCCCTAATTCAATACGGTAACCACGAATCTTCACCTGTTCATCGGTACGACCCAGATAAGCGATCGTGCCGTCCTCCAGCCATTTGCCGGAGTCTCCTGTTTTATACATCCGTTCACCAGTACGGAAAGGATCTRCTACAAACCTTGCCGCTGTGAGCTCAGGGCGATTCAGGTATCCGCGTGACACGCCGATTCCTGATACACATATCTCTCCTGCTACTCCTACAGGACATAATTGCCCGTGATCATTCAATATATAGATGTGTAAATTTTGTACAGGCCTACCGATTGGCACCAGATTATCTGCCGGTGTTTCATACATAAAATGATGGGTAATATCATCAGATGCTTCAGTAGGACCATAGGCATTCACAACCGGAATTCTTCCATAATCTTTGTGGCTGAACCATTGTTTCAGTAATGAACGCTTCACGGCTTCGCCTGTTACCAGTAAATACCGCAGCCGGGTTAATGCCCCTACCGTTTCTTCCTGTAATACAGCCGACAGATAAGACGGCACCACTTCCATTATACTCACTTCATCATTTTCTACCTGCTTAATCAGCAGGAATGGCTGTAATACCAGATCATCTGTATAAATAACCGTACGACCACCACAAAGCAATGCGGCAAACATCTGCCATATCGAAATATCAAATGTGTAGGAAGCC
The DNA here is from genome assembly GCF_056399985.1 of Chitinophaga sp. 01L420. Classification (NCBI taxonomy): domain Bacteria; kingdom Pseudomonadati; phylum Bacteroidota; class Chitinophagia; order Chitinophagales; family Chitinophagaceae; genus Chitinophaga; species Chitinophaga sp. 01L420. The sequence goes on along the minus strand of NZ_JBFTSK010000080.1, from coordinate 2,928 downwards.
GTAAAAGCGATCACCGTGCTGGCATCCATCTTCAGGTCATTAATTTTTGCATACAGGTGATTGAGCATCCCGCGATGTTCTACCAACACACCTTTTGGCTTACCGGTGGAACCTGAAGTATAAATAACATAAGACAGATCGCCGGGAGCAGCCACGTGTACCGGAGACGAAACCGGCTGGTCTTTCAGCACATCCGGTTTATCCAGGCAGATAACAACCGCATTGCCGGCAATGCTCAGCGGTTTGTGACAGATCATTACTTTGGCATCCGAATCTTCCAGCATAAAATGGATGCGCTCTTCCGGATAGTTGGGATCTATTGGTATATATGCACCTCCGGCCTTCCAGATACCCAGAATGCTGATGACCATATCCAGGCCCTTATTTAAGCAGATAGCGACCATGCTGTCTGTTGTGACACCCATGGAGCGCAGATAGTGGCCAAGCTGATTAGCCCTTTCATCGAGTTCACGGTAGGTCATTGTATCGTTTTCATACACCACCGCCACGGCATCCGGATACCTCGACACCTGATCTTCAAAGAGCTGTACAAAAGTTTTGTTTGCATCGTAGTTTACAACAGGACCACTTGTCCATTGCGACAGCAATTGTTCTTCGGGCAACGTAAGTACAGGCAATGTACTGATCTGCCGATCCGGAGCTGCTGCCACTGCATTTAACAACACCGCATAATGGGCTGCCATCCGCTGTACGGTTGCTTCCCGGAACAAGGCTTTACTGTATTCGATTTCCAGTTCAAAGCCCTCTGCTGTTTCCATTACACCAAAAGTCAGGTCGAATTTGGTGATCTTATGTTCTATGAACTCAGCGGATACCTTAACATCTTTCAGGTGTACCGGCTCCATTTCCCCTATGTTCTGTAACTGGAACATTACATCAAACAGGGGGCTACGGCTAAGATCCCGTTCTTCCACCACCAATTCCACCACTTTTTCAAAGGGCAGATCCTGATGTTCATATGCCGATAGCAACATCGTTTTCACCTGCTCCAGCAATGCCGTAAACGACAGATCCCCATCTACCCTGCTTCGCAATGCCAGCGTGTTTACAAAGCAGCCTACCAGGTTATCAAACTCATGAAGACCGCGGCCGGCAACCGCACAGCCTACGCAAATATCATCCTGACCGGTATAACGATATAAGAGTACTTTCAGCACAGTCAACAACGTCATGTATAATGTAACCCCATGCTGCTGGCTGTATTGCTGTATGTCATGCGCTACCTTACCTTCTATTTTACAATGAACTTTTCCTCCGGCCTGTGCCTGAACAGCAGGGCGTGAATAATCCAGTGGAAGCTCCAGCGGAGTGATACCGCTCAAACGATTTTTCCAGTAAGCCTGCTGACGTTTCAGCACCGAGCCGCTTACATACGACCGCTGCCAAAGTGAATAATCAGCGTATTGCAGTTCAAGAGCAGGCAACAGTACTTCGTGCCCCTCATTGTATGCGGTATATAACGCTGACAGCTCTTTCATGATTACCGGCATAGACCATCCATCGGCCGCAATATGATGCAATACCAACGCCAGCAGATAATCTCCGTCTGCCACCTGCAACCAGCCCGCGCGTAACATATGATCTGCCGATAATACAAACGGACGTTCCAGGAAAGACGACACATCAGCATATGCCTGGATGGTATCCATAGCCCAGCTGTTTGCCGGCAATACAGACTGATAAGCGACTCCATCTTCTTCAATGATGACGGTTCTCAATACCTCATGCCGATCGATGATCGCTTCTAAAGCCTGTTCCATAGCGGAACGGTTCACAGCGCCCTTCAATTTCAACACTAATGGAATATGATAATGTACGCTGCCCTCCAGGTGATGGATAAACCACAAACGTTCCTGGCTATACGATAACGGAACACGTGCCGGCCTGGATTGTAGTGAGATAACCGGCAATACCGCCTTGTTCTCCTGTTGCGTTATAAAAGCTGCGAGCGCAGCTACAGAAGGATAGCTGAATAATTCTTTTACAGAGAGCGTTGTTTGCAGCTGCTTACGTATGGCAGTCGTTAACCTGATTGCCAATAGAGAATGACCACCCAGCTCAAAGAAATTATCGTATATCCCTATTGGTGATATCTGCAATTGCTCCTGCCAGATAGTAGCAAGTACCTGTTCTATCTCATTGCGCGGAGCGGTATAGGTGTTAATGGCCGTGCTGATTTCCGGTTCAGGTAATTTCCCCCTGTCAGTTTTACCATTTGCTGTTAAAGGAAGCGCCTCCAGTGTTACCCACAATGCCGGCACCATATAATCCGGTAAATATTGCCTTAAGTAATGGATGACCTGCTCTTTATCAAAGCCGGTGTCCGGTGGTACTATATAGCCCACCAGTTGCCTGTTGCCGGAAACATCCTGTTTAGTATGTACAATGGCCTGTTTTACCAGGTTGCTTTGCTGCAATACACGTTCTATTTCACCCAACTCTATGCGGTAGCCCCGAACTTTTACCTGTTCATCTGCGCGGCCCAGGTACTGGATATTGCCATCAGGCAACCATTTACCCATATCACCGGTACGGTACATTTTAGCACCTGCCTTATCGGAAAATGGGTCCGCAACAAACCTTTCTGCCGTTAACTCCCGGTTATTCAGATAACCCAGTGTGACGCCGGCACCTCCTATGTACAACTCCCCTTTTACCCCCGCAGACACCGGATGCCCCGCCTGGTCCAGGATATAAACCCGCACATTGGCCAACGGTTTGCCTATCGGCAAAGTCCCCGCAGGGTATGACCTCCCCGTTTCGTATTTATAGATTAATGCAGATATCGTGGCTTCTGTAGGACCATAGATATTATAGAAATCCACTAAATTATTCCAGCGTCCGGCCAGTTCACTCGTACAGGTTTCCCCTCCGGATATAATCCGCTTCAATGCACTGTATTTGCCC
>NZ_JBFTSK010000079.1:0-17232 GCF_056399985.1 Chitinophaga sp. 01L420 | reverse complement strand
TACCGGCTATCATGGCGATACCACGATCCATACAGATGGCTACCGGCATCCCCGATTTTACACCCTGCAGCATCAGATAATGTGCCAGCTGATTTGACCATGCATTCAGTTCTCCGTAACTGATCTCCCGGCCTTCGGATACCACCGCCACTTCTGCAGGCTGCAATGCAGCCTGCGACTCAAACAAATCTATCACCGTTTTTGCTTCCGGATAAGCAACCCTGGCCATATTGGCACCCTTCAGCCACTCATTCAACTGTGTGGCTGAGTGCAACATCAGTCTCCCCACCTTCTCCTGAGGACTTTCGATCATTTGCTTTAACACCTGCTCAAAATGCGCCTTAATATGCTTTATATAGGATTCGTTCAATAAGTTATTATTGTAGCTGAATCGTACAGAGATTTCATCCGGATTAATCACCACCCTGATACTCAAAGGATAATTAACATGATCCTTCACCTGGATATTCTCTGTATGCAAAAGCCATTTGCGGGAAGCAACCACTCCACTTACCGGGTAGTTTTCAAATACCAGTAAACTATCGAATAAATCGCCTGGGATACCGACCCACTCCTGGATGGTATTTAAGGAAGTGTATTGATATTCCCTGCTTTCCACATGCTTTTGTTGAATGTATTGTAACCATTCTCCTATCTTTTGTTCCGGATTTATTTTCACACACAGTGGCAGTGTATTGATGTATAGTCCCACCCTTTTTTCCACCCCTTCCAGATCATGCGGGCGCCCTGAAACGGTAACGCCAAAAATGATATCGTCTTTACCGGTGTAACCATATAGCAGGAAGGACCAAATGCCCTGAATGACCGTATTTAATGTCACTCCGCACTGCTTTGCATAGGTGATCAGTCTTCTGGTAGTCCCATTATCCAACTGCAGAAATTCTTCCTGGAATCCGCCTATCCCCTTGTTTCTATCCGCCTTCTCCGTAATGAAAGGCGACAGGCAATTTTCGCTGACGCCCTCAAAGTGTTTCCGCCAATAGGATTCTTCCTGTACTTTATTTTTGCTCCTGATATAACGGATATAATCTTCATAAAGATCTTCGGAACGAGGTATCAGCTGTTTATGTGTCATCAGCTGCTCATAGGCCAGCAGCAATTCTTCAATCAGGATCTGCATAGACCAACCATCTGTCAGGATATGATGGTGGGTCCACAGCATCCGGTAACGGTTGTCTTCCCACCTTATCAAACCAATGYGCATCAGCGGTGCCATATTAAAGTCGATCCCTTTCCTGTACTCCTCCGCCTGATACTCCTGAAATGCTGCTATTTGTTCCACCTCATCGAGGTGCCTGAAATCAAGGATTTCAAAAGGCATCTTCACCACTTGATGGACGCACTGTACAGGTATATTAAACCGATCGTGATGGAAACTGCTACGGAGTATGCTATGACATTGAAAAAGATAATTCCAGCATTCCTGAAATACGTCCGTATTCAGATCTACCAGGTCACAAACAAATTGTTCTGCATATCCTCCAGCCTGCGCATCAAACAGACCATGGAACAACATCCCCTCCTGCAAACTGCTCAACGGATATACCGCTGTAATATCCGGGAAGTTGTCTCCAACAGCGTCCGCCGGGATAGTGGAGATATAATCTATCAACTGTTCTCTGTTCTCTTTGATAAAATGTATGATCTCCTTATCTCCTTTTACCGCATCCAGCCGCTCTTGAGACAAGTTCTTATCTCCTTCCAGCTTCAGCTTTCCATTTTCATATCTCAAATACAAACCAAGGTGTTCCAGTTTATCGACAAAATGTTTCATTTATAAATTTTAATCACTAAAATTCCAGGATCGTTTTATTGTCAGATTTCGCATTTAAGGTGCCGCCTGTCACCGGAAAGGGTCGCTCTCCCTTCAGGTTATATTCTGACGAAGCATATATTTCATCAGAACTTTTGTGCTCCACACAATGACGGATCAGTAAATCCAGGTTTGACAGATACATCCTGGACAACTCCCTCACCGTGGTTTCCCGGTAGTGCAGCTTACTGTAACGCCAGTTGATTAACAACTCTCCTCCGGCAATCATACCATTCAATGAGATTTTTTCATCTACAATAAACATGTCACTCGTATCAGATCCGGACGACTCATTTGCGCCCGAGAACCATTCACTTTTGTTCGTGATATTATCCAATTGCCCCAGGAAATTAAAAACGATATCCCATGGAATTATTCCCTGCAGCTGTGCTATTTTATTGATGTATTTCAATACGCCGTAGCCAATTCCTTTGTCAGGAACGTGACGCAATTGTTCTTTCACTCCTTTCAGCAAATCCCCCGCATGGCTGTCGTGTGTGGTGGTTAGTAATACCGGGTAAATATTTGCCAGCCAGCCTACTGTGCGGCTCAGGTCTGATCTTTCACCTATATCTTCCCTTCCATGCCCTTCCAGGCCAACAATCACTTCTTTCCTTCCGGTCCATTGACTAAGGGTTTGTGCCAATGCCGCTAACAGAAGGTCATTCATTTCCGTGTCATATACCCGGGGAACATGCCGCAACAAAGTATGCGTTTGCGCCTGTGACAGCCGGCTAAAGACAAACCCGGTATCGCTCACTCTGATGATTCCGGCATCTTCCATATCCACCGGTAAAGGCTTATAAGCATTGGTTACTCCCTTCCAGTAGTCTGATTGCGATAACAACCGTTCAGTTTTTCCATAGCTTTCCAATGCCTGAAACCATTGCCGGCAGGAAGTACTTTTCTCTTCCGGACTGATCTGTGCTCCTTTTTTCTGTCCGGAAAGCAATAATTCCAAATCTTCCAGCAAGATCCGCCAGGATACACCATCTACCACCAGGTGATGGACAACGATGAGTAATCTGTTCTCGTTTTCCGCGTCTGGTGTTTTCATTAATACCACCCGTACCAGGTTTCCGGTTTCGATATGGAGTTGCTGCTGATACTTTACCGCGCAATACCCGATTTCCTGTCCCAGGTTTTCCCGTGTTGCGGAACGCAAATCTTCCACCAGGAAGACTTTCCTTTCATGACCGTATTCCTGTTGCCATCCGGAGACGATGGTTGTATACGTAAACCGCAAGGCATCATGCTGGTTCATCAACGCGGCAACGGCTTGTTCGAGATCTTCTTCCGTGACACCTTTTTTTATACTAATTAAAACGCTCTGATTAAAACAGGCATCCTGCGAATGTTTTGTTTCAAAATACCATTGCTGCGTAGGTAGCAGACCACTGTTTCCCGTCAGCAGCCCTTGTTCACCGCGATCATGCAACACCACTCCTTTTTGATCAATCAGGTATTTTGATAATGCGGCAATCGTTTGGTGTGTGAAGATATCCGCCACCCTAAGTTCGTAGCCGGCGCGCCTTGCTCTGCTGACCATCTGGATGGAAATGATCGAATCACCACCTAATTGGAAAAAATTGTCATGCGTACCGACACGCGTTACACCTAACAGGTTTTGCCAGATAATAGCCAAGGTTGATTCCAGCACATTCTGTGGTGGCACATATTGTGTTTTCAGTGACTCATCTGCGATCACTTGCAAGTCAGCCAATTGCTTCCTGTCTACCTTGCCATTCGGAGTCAACGGAATATGCGCTACTTCAAGCAGCAGGTGTGGCACCATATATTCAGGCAGCTTTTCTTTAAGATAGGTTTGCAGCACCGGAGCGGAGAGTGCAGGTTTTTCTGTCCATTTCCCACCAGGAAAAACTTTTGAATAAAATTTCCCTGAAGACAGCACTTTGGATCGTTTGTTTGAAAGATAATAAAAAGGCTCCCGGCTGCCATCCATCCTGATCAATTCCCCTTCAATGCCAAGGTCGGGACAAATTTGCCCTTCGGGCAATGACCGCCACCCTTTGGCTTTTATTACGTCTCCTTTTTTAACGGATACAGGAGATTCAAATACCGGCCAATAGATAGGCAGAAAACTTTTTTGGTTCTGGAAAATATCATATACGATATCAGGTCTTGTATATAGATGCAGCCATACTAAAAAACCGCTGATTTCCGAATCCGAAATAATAGTCAGCTCAACATTCCACTCCTTGTCTAATGGCAGATACTGACTCAGCTCCAGGACTTCAAAATCATCTGCAGTAGACACCAGGTCGCTCTCTGTTACATTTTGCAAGCCAATCCGCAAATCGAATACGCCACCTGTAAAGTCAAATATTTCTTTCAGGTACTGCCCGCCTGTTTGTGTGAAGGCGTAATTCATACGCTCCTCCTTCAGATTGATCGCAGCGATTTTGGTGCGGCTGCGATAAGGTATCATACAGGATTCATCCTTCAACCATTTACGTGCGCTGTTCATAATAGGTACGCAGCCGTCTGTACTTCCCATATTGCCCACTAAAGCACAGATACAATAGTCCACCTTTTCCGGTAATTCCACGTCCATGATATTGCCATGTATAACAATAATTTTCTCTTCAAGACCCAATGACTTAACCGTATGTTTGGCGCGGTAGTAGGCATCTTCTCTCAACTCTATGGCATATACTTTTTCGGCGCCTGCCTGGATACAGTACTGCGCTAATATTGCGTCCGGCCCTGTTCCCACGTCCATCATCACTTTTCCTCCGGCAATCTGTTCTATTGCTTTTCTATAGCTATTCACCCTGGACGCGTCATTGTTCATCGCGAAATAGGCCATCTCATTATATCCCAGGTACTCTGAGATGGATGGCCATATCTGCATCCTGTTCTTTTTAACATAATATCCTGTGAGTGCCTTTTCACTATTATTCAGCAATGCAACACCTATGGCAGCATCTGCAACTCCGTCATGCTGCTGCATACATTTCTCAATCTCCTGAAGTTCTATGCGATATCCGTTTATTTTCAACTGATCATCTTTTCGTCCCCGAAATTCCAGCAAACCAGCGGCAGACCAGCGGCCCATATCTCCGGTACGATACAGCAACGTCCCCGGGTCGTAAGGATGTTCTACAAATCTTTCTGCCGTTTGTTCTGCTCTTTGGAAATACCCTTTCGACACACCTGGCCCGCCTATACAAATCTCCCCATCTATTCCGTGCGGCAGCAATTCCAGTTTATGGCCCAGTATAAATATCTGTCCCTCTCCTATGGGGCGGCCAATGATCGTTCCTTTTGTATCAGCAGTAATATCGTTCGCCTCGTAAGAAAGATCCGTGGTAAATATTGTTCCCTCGGTTGGGCCATATGTTACCGTAATCACGGCAGTTCTGAATATTTTTGCAAGGGCGTACAACAAACTATCCGGTATATAATCTCCTCCTATAAATACCTGTTGGATATGATCAAACTGCGCCTGCATATTGAGTTCTCTGATCTGATTCACTATCTGTCCGTACAAGGCAGGCACGGTATCGATGGCATTTGATGCTGCCAATACCGCCAGCAACTGATCCGAATCAGTCAGCTGTTCTTTGTCGAGCACCAAAATGGTACCGCCGGAAATCAAGGGCGTTAATAGCTGAAAGAGCGAAATATCAAATGCATTGGAAGCAATAAATGGCAGTGTCAATGGTTTTTCCTTCACATACCGTGTCCACACGTTGCCTAAAAAATGATTAAGGTTTCCATGGGTAACTACTACTCCTTTTGGCTTCCCGGTGGAACCGGAGGTATAAATAATATATGCTTCATCCCTTTCTCTGATATCCCCTGGGATCTCCTCTTCTTCACAAGCCTCCAATGCATTGATCAGTGCCGGCACCTCCACACACCTGCAGGTAATTTCCCCTGCCAGATATTGCAAGGAAGCGTCCATGATCAGCAAGGAAGGCTGTGCATCTTCGAGCAGACTGCGAATTCTGTCGGCCGGATTATTGATATCGACCGGAACATATACCAAGCCATTCTGCAACAGGAAAATAGCGATAGCAGGCATCCATTCCGTGCGTTTCACGACAACGGCTACACGATCTCCTTTGCGCAATTTCAATTGTGTACGGAAATAGTGTACTGATTTTTTCGCCAGCGAATTCATCTGGCTGTAAGTCAGTCCTGCTTCCTTATATACAATCGCGCTATGCTCTCCCCCGGCTGCAAGTTGCCTTGACACGTGGCCGGACCATTTAAAATCCTGCCCGGGACCTGCCGATCCGGACTGCTTCCCCCCCAGCTGGAGTAACTCAATGCGTTCTTCACCGGATAAAATATCTATCTCCTCAATGACGATATCCAGTTGTTGAATAGACTGTCTGATCACCTCCTGAATATGATTAAAAAAAATATCTAACCCAAAGGGCAACTCCGTCGCGGAGGAAACAGCCACTGTGATCTCTTTCCCTTCTACCTCCAGCTCAACCCGGAAAGGCTGATTCGCCGCTTCGCTTATTGTATGCAGAGATTTACAGGAGAACAATACATCAAACTGCTGATCGTTGGATAGCACATTCAGTTCTTCATAAATCCTACTCACTGGATAACGCTGATGTTTGATAGCACCAAGCACAGTCTCCTGTATTTTAACCAATCGTTCTTTAAAAGTAGTAGTATCACTTGTCCAGCACAACAGTGGCAATAGATCGTTGTAGTCATTTATACCCTCGCGCAAACTGGGTGAGGCTACTGCGAAATAACCAGGACCTTTGTATTTACTAACGAGTATACTAAATGCCGTTAGAAAGTAGATATAGAGAGAAAGATCATTCCCTTTGCATAGGGCAAACAATTTCTCCGCCACCTCATCATCCGGTTTAAATCGTTTCATTTCACGTACACCGGTATTCTCCGAAGGGAATAACATGTACTCCCTGTCACCAGATAGGATCGTCCCGATATTGGCTAACCAGTACTTCCTGCTTTCCACGTAGCTTTCGCTCGTAAGCAGCATACTCTCTTCAACTGAAGTTGTCTTTTTCATTTATGGAAAGGATTTAACATGAATAATTAACTGTTACGACATCACCTTTTGGTCTATAACAGCCAACTCGCGGAGGATATCTTCGTATTCGCCCTCCCGGTAAGCATCTGTGAGGATATAATGCTGGACTTTCCCACTAGTGGTTTTGGGGATTTTCCGCACAGGAATAATATGATCTGGCGACAGCCCTACTTCCGCTACCAGTGTACGTAAAAGCTGGTATTTCAGCGGAATAAAAGCAGTCAGTTCTTCTTTAAAAATTACAAAAATGAGTAATTCCTCTTTCTGCTTTTTTTCATTCCAGCAGGAAGTCACTACTAATTTTCCCAGCTCCATCTCTGGTATTGTCAACAGGATATTTTCAAGGTCATGAGGGAAATAATTTTGACCATTAATGATGATCATGTGTTTATTTCTGGCGGTGAATACGAGTCTTTCTCCTATTAAAAATCCCAGGTCACCTGTTTTAAGCCAGCAGTCATCAGCGAACAAACGGGCAGTTTCTTCCGGCAGCCCATAATACCCCTGTGTGACATTTCCTCCCCTTATTTCTATTGCGCCCAGGTATTTTTCCGGCAGCACCCGGCCGTCATGTGTGATACGCACTTCGCAATCCGGCAAAGCGTATCCCACTTCAACAAAACAGGGGGTCTTTTCGAAGTCATCTGAAAACACAATAGGGGAGCCGGGTTGCAGACTTTTTCGTTCAACAAAATAGCTCCGTACTTCATCTCCCGCATCCGGCATACTCACCGCTACTGATGCCTCTGCCAGTCCATAAGACGGATACATGATGCCCGGCTTTAAATGATATGTTGATAATGCCGCTGCAAATTCCATACAGACCCTTGCAGATATCTGCTCTGCGCCGTTAAACAGAATCCTGATGGCAGACAGATCCCAATCAGGTGCGCCGCCCTTCCGGAGAGCCGTAAGAAAAAACTGTAATCCGAAGTTGGGAGAATACAACTGTGAGATCTTTTTCTCCGATACAATGTTCATCCATAACAGCGGTCTTCTGACAAAAAGATTGGTTGGCATGATATATTGATGAACGCCGGCGAATATGCCACACATATGAAAACAAAGCATGCCCATATCGTGACTCAACGGCATCCAGCTTAGCATGGAGTCATCTTTTGTCGTTCCTGATCTTTTCAAAATGGCACTGACATTGGCAAACAGATTGCCATGGGTCAGCATTACGCCCTTGGGAGTTCCTGTGGAACCTGATGAATATTGTATATACGCAATCTCCTCTGAGCTGACGGGGATATCAGAGAAATATTTTTTACCCGGAGTCATCACAAAATCCAGGTTCACTGAACGATCCAGCATTTGTGAGATGATCTCCCGGTCTTCACCCTCGAATTTCAGGAAATGTTTGATCGTTTGCTTACTGGCCACCAGCCAGGGATTGGAGAGTTGCTTCCATACCCTGCGCGATTTCCGCTTCTGCTCCGGTTGATTACCAACCGACAACGGTATCGGAATAATTTTACCCATGATGCATGCCCAGAAAATGGTCAGAAATGATGCAGAGTCTTCCACCTGGATGACGACTTCCTCACCTGGCGCTATTCCACTTTCTATTAGCTTATGCAAACAACACGCTACCTTGTCAAAAAATGCAGCATAAGTATAGTATTGCATGTCATCTGCGGACTCAATAAATGTAATGCCTTTATTGACCTCCGTGCTAAGTTGCTTAAATACATAACTAATGGTTATTTCTTCAGAAACTGTCTTCATAAATTCGCGGTATTTATTATAAAACGATCCTTATGAGGTTGATAAAAAAGGTCGGAATGCTTTTAGATACTTCTTCCAAAATCAAAATCAAATAATCCCTGATAATCTATTTCCTGGCTTTCGGCAAGATCCGTTTGCCGGATAGTTGTATGGGGTAACATCTCAGTGATCTTTCTCAAAGGGTTACTGATGATATCGAATAATAGCTGCTCATAATAAAATTGTATCCCGGCAATGGTTTCTCTCTGGAACAAATCCCGGCAATAAATGATATTTACCCGGAGTGTCTCTTTTTCTTCAACAACAATAACCCCGATGTCTGATTTTGCCGGACTATTTCCGTAGCTAACGGAAGTAAGTTCTACGCCTGTCATCTTCTCTTTCGTCCTGTCATACTCTTCAGACTTATTTTGTACCACCAGCCATATCTGGAAAAACGGACTTCCATTGGGATCTCGTCCTTTCAACAGTTTCTCTGCTACTTTCTCAAAAGGCGCCTCATGATTTTCATAAGCTTCTTTTGTTGTTTGGCGTACTTTTTCGAGCAACTGTATGAAATTCATATCGCCGGTAATTTCATCCCTTAGCACAATCATATTCACGAAAAGACCAATCAATCCACTCACCTCGTGTTGAGAACGATTGGCTATTGTGCCACAGACGGCGATATCTTCCTGTCCGGTATATCTGTACAGCAACGCTTTGAATGCAGCCAGCATGACCATAAACAATGTAGCATCTTGTTGCCGCATCAATGCCTTAATTTTCGCAGTATTGTTTTCATCGATGGAGAAACTCATTTCATCTCCCTGTCTGCTCTCTCCGGAGCGTCGCTCCCCATCCAATGGTAAATGCAGTGGTTCCAGCCCTCTTAACTTTGCTTCCCAATAAGCCAGTTGCTTGTCTATGAGTTCACCCTGTAAATATTTTCGTTGCCAGATCGCGTAATCAGCGTACTGTACTGTTATTTCCGGCAATACATAATTCCGGCCTTCTGCTAATGAATTATATATTTCAACAAACTCCTTTTCCAATATTATAAATGACCAGGCATCTGCCACAATATGATGCAGTAAAACAATCAGGATATGTTCCTCTTCTGAAAGGTGAATAACGGACACCTTCAACATGTAGTCTTTGGTAAGGTTGAAAGGTTTTCTTACCAACTCATCGATCTTCGCCAACAGCCCTTTTTCATTTTCTTTTGCGATCCCTGTAATGAAATTCAGTTTCCATTGACTACTCTCGCCTATCTTCTGGCAAGTCTGATCATCATGCTGCTCAATAACGGTCCTCAATACTTCGTGGCGCTGTACAATCGTTGAAAACGCGCCTTCCAGGGCTTCCTTATTGAGATGACCACGGATACGCAGCACTATCGGAACATGATACTGCACGCTTCCCTCCAGCTGATCAATAAACCATAGTCGTTCCTGAGCGAACGATAAAGGAATATAGGTCGTATCCGGTTGTTTTTCTATTGGAGGAAGAGAAACGTTGTTGATCCTTGATTCCAGGAAAGCTGCCTGGTCCTGTATCGTCAGGTAGTCAAAAACATCCGCAATGGAAAGGTCGATCCCCAATTCTTTGCGTATAGCCGACACCAACTTGATAGCCAACAGTGAATGTCCTCCCAGTTCAAAAAAATCGTCTTTTACACTTATCCGGTCTACACCGAGGAGGTTTTGCCAGATAGTAACCAAGAGCTTTTCCAACGGGGTATCCGGCAATACATATCCATCTTCAGATACTTCTTTCTTTACCGGATCCGGCAAGGATTTTTTATCGACTTTTCCATTGGGGGTAAGAGGAATATTTTCTACCTGTATCAGGAAAGATGGGATCATGTAGGCTGGCAACCTGGTTTCCAGGTAGTTCACCATTTCTTCTTTGTCAAACACACCGTTCGCTACCACATAAGCCGTCAGTAGTTTGTTGCCGAGTGTATCTTCTTTCCCGAGTACTACCGCCTGGCTCACTAATCCACTCTGTAATAATACGCTCTCTATTTCACCGGGTTCCACGCGAAATCCCCTGATCTTCACCTGCTCGTCCACTCTGCCGAGGTATTCTATATTTCCGTCGGGCAGCCATCTTCCCAGGTCACCCGTCCTGTATAGTTTTTCAGCAGTACCCATCTCAAATGGATTTGCCACAAATTTCGTTTGTGTTAATTCCGGGTTGCCCAGATAGCCTCTGGCAAGACCGGTTCCTCCAATATAAATCTCCCCTCCGATACCAGCCGGACATAACTGGCGATCCTTTCCAATATATATTTTCTTGTTATCAGATGGTTTTCCAATAGGTATAAACTGCTCATATTGCTTGGTGGCATCCACCTTATACAGCGTGGCATTTACAGTTGCCTCCGAAGGTCCGTAAGCGTTATAAAACTGTTTGAACCTGCTGTAGAACATCGCATCATCCACTCTGCATGGTTCGCCTCCTGTGATCAATATCCTTAAGAAGGGCATTTCAGCTTTTCCCAACAGATTTAAATAAGAAGGTGTAACTGTAAAAACTGATACTCTTTTCTCTTCGAGGTATGCTAAAAAAAGTGATACATCCTGCACCGTTTCATGCGATGGCAGCACCAGGGCTGCACCTCCCAGCAATGCTGTGAAAATATCCAGTAAAGATGYATCGAAGGAGGAGGAAAAAAACTGGATGATCCTGTCTTCCGGAGTCACCTGTAATTCCCGAATATGATGAAGCGCCACATTTACCGCTCCAAGATGCTCTATTAGCACCCCCTTTGGCGTTCCGGTTGTACCTGAAGTATAAATGCAATAAGCCAGGTCAGAAGAAGTAATATTTGTGGGAAGATTAGCACTTTCACCCTGGAATATGGAGGAATCATCCAGTGATATCAGTTCGATCTCCCCCTGTCTTTGCTCCGTGAATTTTGATACAACAGAGGGGTCAGATTTTATCAATGCCAGTTTGGCGTTACAATCGGCGATGATATACTGTATTCTTTCCGCCGGATATTCCGGATCTACCGGTACATATGCTCCACCCGCCTTCATCACCGCAAAAATGCCGATGATCTGCGCTATGCTTTTTTCTTTACAAACGGGTACCAGTACATCCGGCCCAACGCCTTTGCTCCTTAAATACAAAGCCAGCTGATTGGATTTTTCGTTCAGCTCACGATAGGTCAACTGCTCTTCCTCTAATATAACAGCAATTTTTTCGGGATATCGCACTACTATTTCTTCAAAAATATCTACTACCGTTTTATACCTGGGGTAACTAACAGATGTGTTATTGAATACCGACCACTGGTCAAGTTCTTCGGGCGTAATCATTTGCAGATCTCCGATCTTACAGGAAGGATTCTCTATCACCGCACTGATTAATTGCTTCAAATGCGCTCCCATACGGCCGATCGTTTCCTGTGTAAAAACATCCTCACAATAGGTCAGATCCAACCGAAGACCTGCGGATGATTCCATCACATCCAGGCTGATATCCAACTGTGTATCTGTTTTCCGGAAATTCTCTTCTGCCAGTTCCAGCCAGGATCCCAGATTCAGTTTTCCCGTCTGTGGTAAATGCTGATAAGAAAACTTCACATCAAAGATCGGGTGGCGACTCCTGTCCCGCTTTACATTCAATACCTCCACCACCTTTTCAAAAGGTATTTCCTGGTGTTCAAATGCATCCAACACCTGCTTCTTTACTTCCCGGAGAAAATCGCTGAATCCCGGATTATCCCGAATGATAGTGCGCAATACCACGGTATTGATAAAGAATCCAATTAACCCATTCGTTTCAGGTTGCTCTCTTCCTGATACGGGTACGCCTATACAAATATCATCCTGCCCGCTATACCTGTAAAACAGTACTTTAAATACGGCCAGCAATATCATAAATAAAGTAACTCCTTCCTCTTTACAGATCAGTTGGAGCGCATTCATGGTCTCTTTATCTATTTCGAAACGGATACTATTACCGTTGGTGCTCTGAACAGGTGGTCTGTTATAATCTTCCGGCAGTTTTATCGGAACAGCACCTGACAATTGGCGCTCCCAATACGCAAGTTTATTCTCCAGTAATTCACCCTGTAAATATTTTCGCTGCCAGATAGAATAATCTCCGTATTGTGCTTCCAAATCCCGCAGCATGGGGGCGCGCTCCTGTATAGCGGATTCATATAATTCGCTCAATTCCTTCACCAAAATAGGTATTGACCACGCATCTGATGCGACATGATGCATCACTACTACCAGCACCCATTCTTCCGACGTCTTCCTGATGAGATTTGCGCGGAGCATGTAGTCTGCAGACAGATCAAATGGCGTTTGAATAATGGCATCTATCGTTGATGACAAGTTACCGGATGTGGTATGCTCCGTTATATTCAGTTGCCAGCTCCCTGCTTTTTTTACCCGCTGATAAACCCCACTTTCATCCTGCTCAAAAACAGTCCTGAGTACTTCATGCCGCTCTACGATATTCCTGAAAGCATTTTCCAGCACCTGTTCGTTTAGCTGCCCTTTCAGTCGTAGTACGGAATAAAGATGATATTGTATACTCCCCTCCAACTGATCAATAAACCATAGCCGCTCCTGTCCAAAGGATAAGGGAACACGCGTCCCCTCCTCTCTTAAATGACGGGATATACGTTCTATACCTGGGCTATTAGTATCATCCTGGCTTAGCAGCTGCTTTATCTCCTCTCTGTATTTCTTAATTTCATCAACAAGCCCGGCCTCCGCAATAGTATTTTTCGCGACTTTCATCTTCACCTTACCCTCCTCCAGGAAGAGCGATATACCGTTATTTCTGGCTTTATTTATCAGCAGGAATATATGATTCAGATTATCTTCTTTCATTTTTCTTGTTTAAAAAGGTATCATTATTAAGCAACCATCTATAATTCGAAGACATCATCCACAGATGTATCAACGATTTCCCTCGCTGATTGCAGAACAGCGATGTACCCTGCCAGTTCTGCAATCGTCTTAAACTGAAAAAATCTTTTTATAGATACGTTTACATTCATTTCCTTCTTTATAAAGGCACTAATCTTTACTATTAACAAGGAATGTCCGCCCAGCTCAAAGAAATTATCATTGACCCCTACCTGCTCTATCCCCAGTAATGCCGACCATATTCCTTCCAGTTGTTGTTCTGTTTCATTACGCGGCGCTACATACTGATCCTCCAGTTGTTTTAATATATCCGGATTGGGCAATGCTTTCCTGTCTACTTTACCGTTAGGGGTCAGTGGAATTTTTTCGAGCTCCACCCATATACCCGGCACCATATATTCCGGCAATTGGTCTTTCAGGTAAGTCATCATCACCGTTTTGTCCAGCGCACCATGCGCCACCACGTAACCGACCAGGCTTTTATTCCCTCCTTCCGCTTCTAATACCTGCACCACTCCTTCGCTGATCAGACCACTTTGCCGCAATGCGCTTTCTATTTCGCCCAACTCAATACGGTAACCCCGGATCTTTACCTGCTCATCCCTACGGCCCAGGTACTCAATATTACCGTCCGCCAGCCATCGCCCGAGGTCTCCGGTCTTATACATCCGTACGGTTGTTTCCGGATGGAAAGGATCGTTAATAAAACTTTTTCTTGTTTTTTCTTCCTCGTTCAGATATCCCCTCCCTACGCCAATACCCGATATACATATCTCGCCAACGATGCCTATCGGACATACTTGTCCGTCCTTATCCAGGATGTAAACAGACATATTCTGAATCGGTTTCCCTATGGGTACGTTGCTGCATTGGGGCGTGTCCCCCATCACATAATATGTCACATCATCAGAAGCTTCCGTTGGGCCATACACGTTAGCCACTTTGATTGAAGGATAACGATCAAACCATTTACTGATAGTTTGCGGGGTGACTGCTTCGCCTGTCACCAATAAATAAGTTAAAGCGTGCAGATCCCATTCCCTGTCAGCGCTAACGATGTCCAGAATATTTTTCAGGTAGCTGGGAACCACCTGTAGTATAGTTACTTTATCATGGATCAACTTCCGCACGAATTTTTCTGCATCCAGTATTGTGGCATAATCATACATAACAGTAGTACCTCCGGTGATCAATGCACTTAATAATTGCCATACGGAAATATCGAATGTAAACAGTGCATTCTGAGCCACCCTGCTGGTTGCATTCATCTGTAACATTTCTATAAATGCTATCGTGTGATTCAGCATGCCCTTGTGTTCTATCATCGCCCCCTTCGGATTGCCGGTTGACCCTGATGTGTATAACACATAGGCCAAATTGGAGGCGGTATGCCGTTGCTCAGGGTTTTTCGTACTATATCGCGATCTCTTTTCCTTGAATATATTTAACGCGTCTTCATCCAACAGCAATTTGGTTTTCGCGTTGTCCTGAATGTATTGTACTCTTACTGCCGGATAACCCGGGTCTATTGGAATATATGCGCCCCCTGCTTTAAATATTCCAAGTATGGATACGATCACCCACTCACTTCTCTCCAACATCATTCCTACAAATTCATCCGGGCGTACATCGTAGTGTTGCCGCAGGTAATCCGCCAGCTGGTTGGCGCGTTCATTCAGCTCCTGGTAGGTCAGTGTTTCTGCGCCACATATAACAGCAATAGCATCGGGGGTCCTGTCCACCTGCTCTTCAAACAACTCCACAGTTGTTTTATCTTCGTCATTAGATACAATTGTATTACTAAATGTTTTCAGTAATTGTTCCTCCTCCAGTGCCGGCAGCATCCGAAGTAGTCCGATTTTACCTTCCGGTGCAGCCACAATACTACTGAGCAGCTGTTCATAATGCGCCAGCATGCGTAACATGGTTGACTCTTCATATAAGTCACGGCAGTATTCCACATTTACCTGTAAGCCTGTTTCGTGCTCCTGAATAGAAAATGCGATGTCGAACCGGGCCGTGGTATAGTTGAAATACTCAGGTGATATTTTGATTCCTGCCAAAATTTCTGCGTTCTCATCCGGGCTTTCCTGATACTGCCAGTCAAACATTACCTGGAACAACGGGCTGCGACTTAAATCCCGCTCTCTTACCACTTCTTCCATTACCTTTTCGAACGATACTTCCTGATGCACATATGCTTCCAATGTAGTATCCCGTATTTGTAGCAACAGCTCTATGAAAGAAGGATTTCCACCCAGGTCACTACGCAATGCCAATGTGTTCACAAAATATCCCACCAGGCCCTCTATTTCCTGCTGTCCCCTGTTAGCGGTCAGACTTCCCACACAGATATCTTCCTGACCACTGTAGCGGTATAACAGTACCTTGAATCCGGCCAACAGCGTCATGAACGATGTAACTCCTTTTTCGCGGCTCAATAGCCGTATCTGGTCTGTTAATGCTTTGTTGATAGTGTAGTGTATTTTTCCACCCCGACTGCTCTGAATAGCAGGGCGGCTAAAATCTGTTGGCAGGTTGAGCGGAGTAACACCGTGTAAGCGCTCCCGCCAGTAATCCAGCATTCCTGATAACACGGTTCCCTGCAGGTATTCACGTTGCCAGATCGCATAGTCTGCGTATTGCACATTTAATACTGGGAGCTGTGCGCTTCGCTGCAGTCCGTGCGCATTATACAACGCTGACAACTCATCCACCAGGATCGGCAGCGACCAACCATCTGAGGCGATATGATGCATCACTATTACGAGGATGTATTCCTGCCCACTCAAAGGGATCAGGTAAACGCGCAGATTATAATCGGTTGACAGATCAAATGGAATACGGATCAGAGAGGCAATCTGCAACTGCTGATCTGACCGGGGCTCCAGTTTCTGCATCTGCCAGCCGCCAGCCTCCCGTACCTGTTGATAGGCTTGTCCATCCTCTTGGTTAATGACCGTACGGAGCACTTCATGACGAGCTACAATACTGCTGAAGGCCTGCGCCAGCGCAGTTTCATCCAGGTCGCCCTTTAACCGTACCACCATTGGAATATGATATTGCACATCCCCTTCCAGTTGATCAATAAACCACAACCGCTCCTGGCTATATGATAAAGGAATTCTGGAAGGCCTGTTTTGTACTTCAATAGATGGTAACAGGCTGCCTTTATCTTTTCCCTTGAGATGATTGGTCAGTTGTGCCACCGTAGGATAGAAGAAAAGATCTTTAATAGCTACATCCCATTTCAGTTGCCGCCGGATAGCGGATATGATCCTGGTAGCCAGCAAAGAGTGACCACCCAATTCAAAGAAATTATCGTATATCCCTACCCGTTGTACACCCAGCAATTTCTGCCAGATGGTTGCCATGATAGCTTCCGCCGTATTACGTGGCGCTATATGGTGGCCAGTCAATTGTGATGACATATCGGCGTCCGGTAAGGCTTTCCGGTCTACCTTCCCGTTGGAAGTAAGTGGCAGTTCCTTCAGCTCTACCCACAACGCCGGTATCATATATTCCGGCAGATGATGCTTCAGGTAACTGTTCATCGCTGCTTTGTCAACATCTTTTTCCATCACCACATAACCTACCAACCGCATGTTACCAGCACTGTCGCTACGGGCCTGCACTACCGACTGCCTCACCAGACCACTCTGCTGCAACACCTGCTCAATTTCTCCAGGCTCTATCCGGTAACCACGGATCTTCACCTGCTCGTCTTTCCTGCCCAG
>NZ_JBFTSK010000078.1:0-19917 GCF_056399985.1 Chitinophaga sp. 01L420 | reverse complement strand
CACTCCGCTCTATACAAACCGGCACCAGCGTCTCTGCCTGTACGCCCAGCCTTCTTAAATAATACGCTAATTGATTACTCCGTTCATGCAGAGCGGCATAAGTAACCTCCTCATCTCCGAATACCAGTGCAATCCCATCCGGTGTTTTCCCCACCTGTTCTTCAAACAGATCCAATAATGTTTTGTCCGGATAAGCTATCTCCGTGTCGTTAAACACTCCGAGGATCATGCGCTCTTCCGTAGCAGGTAATACTTTTAAAGAGGAAATATTGCCTGCAATCCCCTCACTGAATTGATCCAGTATAAACAGAATGCGTTGGGTCAATAACGTTATTTCCTCACTGGAAAAATACTTATACTGGAAATCTACGCACAGTCGCAGGGCCTTATCTCCGCCGTAATCAAACCAGCACATAGACAACGGAGTTTGAGCATACCGGCTGACCAACGATACAATTTCGCTATCCGTTTCGGGTAACAGATTTTCAAAATCGTGGAGTGCGTAATTAACAATGATATCAAATATCCTTTCATTAGCGGAATGTCCTACCTTCTTTAGCTCCCGGCGAAGATCGATACCTGTATATTTCGCATGTTTGTAGTCCCCAAGCTGCACCTTCCGGATAGCTTTTAGCAGATCTTCCAAAACAGGATCACCAGATAGTTCAAAAACAAACGGATTTATCTTTGTGAACATACCCACCATATCATATTGCTGCTTGTTCTCTCTATTATGTATCGGACAGCCAAAAACAAATCGCGTTTTCCGGGACAACCTGTTATAATAAATGATGAACGCAGCTAGTAGTAAATTCTGAAGGCTTAATCCTTTTAGCGAACAGAAAGATTTAAGGCGCGTACTCATTTCTCCGGGCAAATCCACCAACAACCGGTCACTATTAACGGGATTGATTTCATATTGGGGATTATTAGCTTGCAGCAGTGGCGTTGGCAGTGCATTAAATTTTCCGAGCCAATAAGGGATCGCTTTTTTATAGGTGGAACTGCTTAAAAATGCTATCGCTTTCGTAGATTCTTCAAAATATCCTGTCGTAGTGGGAACGCCAGGGATAGTAGCACCAGAAAAAGTGGTATTGTATTTCTCCGAAATTGCTCTTATCAGATTTCTTATACCATAGCAATCCAGTACCAGGTGATGTGCTTTGAAATAATACCAGTATTCTGTTTCAGAAATTTTAAGCAATTTATGCTGCCATAAAATTTCGCCATAAATATCAAACGGGCGCTCCATTTCGATACCAGTCCATTTTCCGGCCAATTGATCTGGAAAGTCAAAGCTACTGAAATCAAGTATTTCCAATGGCGTATCTTCCTCCTTATGCCATGTAAAAAAGGGTTCATGGTCATTTGCGCCAACACGTGTATGAAAGATATCGATCTGATGAATGACAGAAGAAGCTGCATGAATAAAATTAGCCACCTCCAA
This sequence comes from Chitinophaga sp. 01L420, assembly GCF_056399985.1. Classification (NCBI taxonomy): domain Bacteria; kingdom Pseudomonadati; phylum Bacteroidota; class Chitinophagia; order Chitinophagales; family Chitinophagaceae; genus Chitinophaga; species Chitinophaga sp. 01L420. The sequence continues at coordinate 18,470 of NZ_JBFTSK010000078.1, read as the reverse complement.
TTTTCCTGTATACTTCAGATAGCCGCCCAGATTATAATGGGTTTTGCTCAGATCAATTACCTGGTCGTAATATATTTCCAACTGAGAAGGATGAAGCGGGAACATTTTTATATCCATAAACGGGGTATGGGGTTATCTCAATTAATCGATAGCAACCTGTTGTTGAAGATGTGCTGCAAGCTTTCGAATGGTAGGAAATTCCAGTATCGCTGTTTCTGAAATCTCACTGTTAAAATAAATCTCTAATTGTCCGATCAGGTGAATTGATCTCAGGGAGTCAAATCCATAATCGAGAATATTTCTATCCGGGTCTATTTGGGATAACTCAATATCAGTAATCTCTGCCACTTGTTCAGAGATTACTGATATGATTTCCACGACCGTATATTTTGTCATAGCATATTTGTTTCAGTAATCAAACGGTCAATACTGGGGCGCGCAATCAAACCAATTGTCGCTCGTACATGATTTCTTTTTCCCCGAAGAGGCGTTCCGCAATGATGTCTCTTTCTGTACAGAATTCGACCAGTTTATTCGACTGAACAATCGGGTTGGAGTCGTCGGTATATTTTATGCTGCTGATAAATTCTATCCATGGCTCCTGTCCCATAGCATACACATAAATTTCCTTCGGTTTAAAGATATCGACCAGCGACATTCCCTTGGCACAATCTGAGCCGGCAAGTCTCCTGCTTCCATCCTGATCACGGGAAAGCCTCGTGGTCATCAGCGGACCATATAGCCACGTTAATGGAGCTCCGTCACATTCCATTCCCAAAAAGATGACATCTACATCTCCGATGGCCTTATGAATATGCTTATACAAGGCAGGTTCCATTATCCTGGAATCAGCCATAAACAATAATTTAAAGTTATCTATCTGTACATGAAAACATGACTTGGTAAGGATATTTAGATCACTGTGTTCTCCCATAAATGGCAATCCTGTAATTACAGCATCAGAAAACTGAACGCTTTCCATCTCCTCAATAGTCGTCACGTTATTAAATCCAATACTGTTAAACATAAGCTTCAGATCCGGATCTTCCAGTTTACCGCTATTAGAACCAGGCACAATCAGATTTTTGATCCTATGGCGCAAAGGCAGTAATGTTTCAAATAAAATATGATCCTGATGATTATGCGTGATCAAAACATAGTCTATCTCATCCGGTAAATCGGCAAATGAAAAATGCTCCACATCGGAATCATATCCGTAATAACTGACCAGGGGATCTAATAAGATGCTCACATTCCTGGTTTCTACCAGGATACAGGCATGGCCGAAGTATCTCATGCGAATCTTATCTCCTTCATATTTCTTATATACAGGTGGCTCCTCCCTGGTGAAAAATGTTTCGAAGAGCGTGCTTTCGGCTGCTGTAATTCCTAATAAATCTCTTATATAGGCGATTGTTTGTGGCGCTCTGGTCATTTTCGCCAATTCATCTATTTGTGGGCTATCGAAGGGAATATTCAGATGAATGACATCTTTTTCATCCAGCCGCGGAGTACTTAAGCAAAAAGGTCTGTGATCATTATCCGTTACCCACAAAGCAATACTCTGGGACTCTTTCCTGTAGAATTCACTCCGGTACAGCAGTGATTCATACAATCTCATACCAGGGTTGTTGCTTCGGTCGTAATGCAATTCCACATATCCTTTCAGCAGATCAGGCACTTTCTCATATACCGACTCCAGACCAAATCCCCGGGCTTCTGATATCAGCATTTTATCCAGTTCCTTTATTGCCTTTGCAAAAGCAATAGATTTTTGCTGGTTTGCAATAGTTGTTTTACGTAATTCTTCTACTTCTTTCACCCTGTTATGCGGAAAATCCATAAAGGGACCACCTTTCAATTTAGGGTTTTGCACTGCCTGAAAATGAATATCCGGCTCCGAGATATAAGACTCCATGATTTTCAGATGCCGCTCCACGATGTTCATGGGTGCTGTGGCAGGAGAAATCAGATGGCTCCAGGCATACCACCTGTCATACAATGGTTCGATGACCACGTTTGGCTTAAGATAAAACGTTTCTTGACTCATAACTTTATTTTCAATAACTAATAGATAATTTACGCGCTATGATTTCCATTATTTTTTCCGGATAATCAAATATGAAAAAATGCTTTCCCGGCAATCGCTTAAAATCAACGCTTGCAAGGCTTTCCTTCCGCCATGATAAAATCTGTTCCTTCTCCATATCTTCTTCTGTACCCGTAATAACGGTAAAGGGAATATCCTGTGGATAAGAACCGTCATAGATATATGATTCACTCGCCTTGAAATCTGCCCTCAGAATCGGCTCAAAATAGTCCAGGATTTCCTCGTTGCACAACACCTCATCCGGACTTCCCTGCATATCCTTTATTTTTTCTAAAAACTTCCCTTTTTCAAGCAGATGCCATTTATTATTGTCCTTCCTTCCGGAGGGGCCGGCAGTTCCTGTGATAAACAAATGAGCAGCCGGCGGATGTCCATTCCCTATAAGTTTTCTTGAGAGAAGACAAGCCAGCAGACCTCCCATACTATGTCCATAGATGGCATATCTGCCGTACAGCATATCCTTCATCTGTTTGTACAGATCATCCGTCAGAGCGTCAATATCTGTGAGCAACTGCTCACTTATTCTCGTACCTCTTCCTGGATACTCAAGTGTAATAACTTCTATAAAGGGTTCAGCGACTTTTTCCAGTTTCCGGTAGCAGTATTTATTGCCTCCTGCAAAAGGCAGACAAAAAAGATGAAATTTCTCCATTCTGTGTTTACTGGGTTTTACGTCAATCCTGGTATTTTTAGCCCTTGAAATTCTGCTGTTCATCAGGGCTTTTGCTATTTCTGACCTGCAAATTTCCCGGTTCTGACAAGGAGAGATACATTTGTTCTACAAACTGAAAATATCAAACCAATGGAACGACCATCCAATTTGCTTATTGAGACTTCTAACCTGAATTTCGGTTTCAGCGAAAAAGAACAGCTTTTAAAAAACTTAAACATAAAGGTTGAAAAAGGCGCCATCTATGGCTTTCTTGGCCCTAACGGCGCTGGAAAAACAACGACCATTCGCTTGCTACTGGGCTTACTTCCTGAATCTAGTCCTGCTATCAGGCTTTTTGGAAGCCGCCTCTCAGAGAACCGCATGCAGATACTCTCCAAAATTGGTTCCCTGATAGAACAGCCTTCTCTCTATGAACACCTCTCCGGCTGGGATAACATGGAAATCACGCGGATTGTCCGGAAAGTAGACCCCAAAAGGATTTCTGAAGTATTAAGGCTCGTAAGGTTGACAGATGCCGCTCACCGGAAAGTAAAAACCTATTCAATGGGAATGAAGCAACGGTTAGGTGTTGCGCTCGCGTTACTTTCAAACCCAGATCTTCTGATCCTCGATGAACCCGTAAATGGATTAGATCCTGCAGGTATTATTGAAACGAGAGAGTTACTGCTGAGTCTCAATAAAGAACTGGGGATTACCATCTTTCTATCCAGTCATCTGCTGTCTGAAATAGAAAAGCTAGTCACACATATCGGCATTATTAACAAAGGGTCATTGATTTTCCAGGGCACTGTAGAAGAACTTAAACAAATCAACAGGAACGCCAATGTTATCCAAATTAAGACAGACAATAATTCCAAAGCTATCTTCCTGTTGGAAAAAAAATATAATGTAGTTAATAAAGAACAGCACATGCTGGAAGTTCCATTTGAAAATAATGAGCAGGTGGCATCCATCGCCAAACTACTTGTGACGGCAGATCTGGGTATTCACCTATTGTATGTATCCAGCAAGGATCTGGAAAATACATTTATAAATTTCATAGAAAAGAATAACTAATTAATATCGTCAACATGCAATTTCAAACAGAAGTACTTAAAATAAAAAACAATTTTATCCTGTGGCTCATTGCAGCGGCGGCCTTCCTCGTTCCCTTGCTGACCACTTTTGATTTCATAGAACATGCAAAAGACGTAATGGCCGCTCAAAGCAATCCATGGCATGATTTCTGGAAAGAGGCAATTAAAGGATTCACCGTGTTTGTTGGCCCCCTTGTTATCGTTATGGTGACCTGTATGTACATCAACATTGAACATAAATACAATGCCTGGAAGTACTTGCTCACTTTACCCCAGAAAAAGAGTACAGTTTATTTTAACAAGCTATTGATGAACCTCCTCCTTCTTTCCCTCCTCTATGTTGTGTTTCTCTTATTCTTCTTTTTAGATGGTATCCTGCTGGGATTAGCATTTCCTAAAATGGGCTTCCTTACTCATCTACCGGACTTTAGCCTGATATTTTACATGGCATTCAGAACATTGATTGCTTTCCTCGGAATATTAGCGATTCATTTCTGGTTGAGCATCAGGATCAAAAACATGTTTATCAATATAGGCATCGGCCTGTTCGGTATTTGTGTCGCTATCTTGCTTTACAGAAAAATGGAAAAAGCGGTCTATTATCCTTATATCGATGGACTGCTGACAGTATTCTATAAATACCCGGAGCAAGGCTTCATCGCCAAAAACGAAATCTATAGCTTATGTGTATTCCTGTTCATTTCTTTCCTGAGCTATTTCGATTTCACTAAAAGATTTCGGGGATAAGTCAGAATATGCGCCTTATGCAGGCTTAACCTCCATAATCTGCAGTTCCTCCGCTCTCTTTAAAATGTTGATATTTTTCAGGGCAAACCCATTATATCCATTAATTCGCTGCACTATTTCATAAATAAAAAACGGACGGTCGCTGATAGGTTTAATGAATTTTTGAAGCAGATATGTTTCGCCCTCTTTATCGATCAGGATATTATTCTTTTGAAGAGAATCAATGTCCACGTCTTTAAAGTCCTCGTTAACACGAAGCAGCTCATAGTAGGAAGCAGGGAAAGTCACAAAATCAACACCTCTTTCCAATAACAACCTGGTCGTTTGAACAAGATCCTCCGTACTAAATGCAAGATGATGAATGCCCGGGCCGAATTCGCTTATATTACGCTGCACCTTTGAAGTAGGAGAACACGAAGTCGGCTCGGCAATTACCAGTGTCAAACTACCATTACGCGACTGGTTAATGTTCAAAATCATCCCTGTCTTGTTTTCTTCGCTTTCTCCGAAAGTCTGTACCAGTGAAGTTCCTAAAATATTATTCAGGTAACTGGACCAGAATTTACTTTCATTCACCCTCAGCTCGCTGGCTATATGATCTATATTTTCCAACAGCGGTTCATGATAAGCCGGCGATCCCGATGCTTTGTACCCTGGTTTAAAAACACCGCAATAATTACTCCTGTTAACGAATACAATTTCACAGTCATCATACAGCTTCACAGAAGCTTCCTCAATATATCCTGACGCATCTTCCTTTTTACAGGGAGCCTTGACAGGAACACCTCCGTTTGATATACACCTGTTAAAAACTGCTTCCACATCAGCTACATGGAGGCAGATTTTTTTTACCCCGCAAAAATGCTGTGCTATAAACAGAGATACGTCTGCATTTGCCGCTGTATTGGCTACAGGATAGGTCCCCGTCAGGACAAGCCGGATATTTTTGCTGGTTAGTACATATGATGACAGGTTCTGTTCCCCTGTTTCATTATTCGCATATGCACTAAGAGAGAAGCCCAAGGCATGTTCATGCCAATAGCTTAATACCTTTGCCATAGGCGTATATATCTCGATGTGATCCACCGAAAACTCTTCCGGAAATTTCTTCTCCATAAAATTAATTTAACATCAATGATAGTCTCTTAGCGCCAGCATCTACCTGAAGTCGGAGTGCATTACGGACCTCTTCTACCGTGATTAAATTCATACATTCATGCCCGTAAGGACAGGCATGTTGACGCAAGTAATAAAAGCAGGGCGAACACTCAATACCCTTGTAGATATTTATATTATTATCATGCCCCCAGTATACCGGACTGGAATCTCCAAATAACACGACGCCAGGTAATCCGAATGCATTGGTGGCATGGGAGAGGCTTGAATCTACGCCAACAAAAGACGCCGCATACTTCAACAAGCAGTTGGCTTCCCTTAATGTAGTCTTACCCCTCCAGTCAATGGCTCCTTTTATAGAAGGCTCTTTAGCCGTACCTAACTGTATGAATGTACATTCCGGCAATTCCGTGACCAACTGTTCCCATCGTTCTTTGGGCCAGTGATGATTAACGGATGCTTTCGAGAAAACATGTAACAACACGACCTTCTTGAATGGCGCCAGCATAAACCGGGCTTTTCTTTCCTCTACTTCTGTAAAGAACATTTGTACCCTCGTATCTTTAAGGTCTATGCTGAGGTCAGCAAATATTTCAGGTACTATTTCTTTTACACTTTTATTATATAACCAGGTAGGTGGGATATGCTGAAAGTAAAGTGTATAATACTTTATATCCTTCTTGTTTATAAACGCTTTCAGCATATCTGCCGGATACCGCCACAAATAGCGGGCAGCAGACGACTGTATGAATCTTTGACTCACCAACCTGACCTCATCTATATTAGGGTTATGTAATAACACATCCCTGTGTTCAGGCCTGCCACAGTATACTATCAACCTGTGATTTCGGTAAGCTTCCCTGATGGCGCTGAATGTGGGTGTACAAACAAGCACATCGCCTATTCCTCCCCAGGTAATCACACTGATATCTTTATTCATGGATCATCCATTTTAATGTTTTCAGAATACCGGCATACTTCCTTTTTTCTGCATCCAGAAATAAGCACACCTTAGGTCTTCTGTTGAAAAAAGCCAGCCTGAGTTCTTTGGAAATTTGCTGGTCGATGATCACGATCCTCTTTTCCACCTCGGCGATCCTGGCGGAGATCTCCTCTGCATTTCTGGTCATTTTTATTTTCATGATATCTCCTCTCTCATTTTCTCTGTTAAAAGGGAAAGTTGTCCTTCATTCATATGTTTACGGTATTTCAAATATGCCGCTAACTGCGCTACTCCTTTTTCTATACGCTCTAAAGACAAATTTGAAAACGTCAGTCTAATCTCCTTCTCTCCACCTTTCTTCAGATAGAAAAACCGCATAGGACAGAATATAACATTGAACTTACCGGCACTTTCCACCACGCTGTCGATGTTTACCTCAAATGGCAGTGTCATCTTAATAAAAAAACCTCCATCCGGTGTTTCCCATTTAATATCATTTCCCCAATCATGTAACCCGATATAATGATGAAGCGCATTGATCATACCATCTCTCTTTCTTTTATAGCTTTCATACTTAGGCTTACTCCATTCACTCAAACTAGCTCCCAACTCCAATAAAACGCCCCCCACAATTGCCTGACTAATGGTAGAAGTGTTATTTGTAAGCTGTGCTTTCACCTTCACCATTTCATCAATTAACGAAACATTGTTCCCCATATCATTTTCTACCTGTTGGTCCGCGGCAATCATACCAACCCTTAATCCGGGGAACAGCGACTTTGAAAATGAGCCCACGTATATCACCCTGTTGTATCTGTCGAGTGATTTGAGCGTCGGATTTTTCTTTTGCAGATAGGTAAAGCTGTTATATACACTATCTTCAATAATCAGGAAATTATATCTTTTCGCCAGCTCCAGTAGTTTAAGACGATTACCTATTGGCATACAGGAACCTGTTGGATTCTGATAGTCCGGGATCACATAAAGTAGCTTTACCCGCTTACCGGCATGGTGCAATACGATAATTTTTTCTTTTAAAGCAGTCAGGTTAATCCCCTCCTGATCTATCGGTACACCTTCAATAGGGTAGTTAAATATTTTGGTGAATGAGCTGATGCCAATATAACTTGGATCTTCAATCAACACTACATCTTTATCATTATTGCAAATGGTGGATACGATAATCGCAAATGCCTCCTGGGCCCCTACCGTTATCAATATATGATCACCACTAACATTAATATTCTCATCATTTCTCAAATAATCAGATACAAGGTCATTAATGATACCTTTGGTTTTATTATACTGCCCGATTTTATTAACAACATGCGTGATTTGTTCTCCTGTAATACGGGCGCTATGGTCAACAAATGTTTTAAATTTAAGCAGCTGCTCCTCTATATTAAAAAACGACTCATCCGGCTGCCCTGCCACAAATGAGTATGCATCCGGAAACCTGAATTGAATATCATTCAGGAAACCAATTACATTATTAAATCCGCTCCCAATGTTCGCATTTAATGAATAATTTCTCAGTGTATTGTCCTGATCAGGAAGCAACAAGTGCTCTATCAGTCTATTTTCCAGATCTCCGATACAATCAAACAAGTGATCAAATGAATCTATCACAAAATACTCAGACTGTATCTTATAGCTATCCATATTGGTGGTGAAAATATGTCCCAGATCAAAACGGTGCTTGGGAATATTTTCATGCTGAATATTTCTCATTTCTTCTGATGATGTAATAATGGCTCCTCCATATGGTTTAATAGCTCCCTCCTCATTGATCAAGCCCATTTCATATGTGAACCAGTACAGTCGACCCAGAAATTCAACCGCTTTATCGTTATTAATATATTTCAAAGCGATGGTACTATACGCGCTGAGAAATTTAATAAACTTCTCATTTGTCAATAACGGCAAATGGCCGAATACATCATGAAAAATATCAGGCTGTTCGCTAAAATCAAGTTCCCATGGCTTTCTGATATAGATCGTCACCGGGTATTGTTTGTTTATAAGTAAATAGAAAAAATCTTTTGTAGGTATCAGGCCGGTTACCGGCACAAGCGTCCATCCGGATATGGATTCGATCCTTTCACTCACCTCCTCGATCCGGATTACTTTCCCTTTGTCCAGTTGCAATTTCTCCAGCCCTTCCAGGTATTCCTTAGCCATCATATCACTTCTCATGCCACTATGCTTTTCACATAGCCTGATCCAGGTTTCATGATCTTCCTGTTGGTACATGTGGTAGTCTTGGTTAACGATATTGCGACTCATATTATTTGGTATTAATTTTAAGAACAATTTTATCGGGATGATATGGGGACTTTCAACCAGGGCCATTCGTCAGAACGCTGGTCATCTCAGAGGATTTTACCTGGATTAAGAATACCTTTTGGGTCCAGTATATCTTTGATACTTTTCATCAACTGCAAATGGGTGTCAGAGAATTGTAGCCGCATAAATTCCTTTTGTAAAATACCGATACCATGCTCTCCTGATATCACTCCACCAATGGCGAGGGCATATTCATATATCTGATAAACGGCCATCTTAAATTCATCTGTTTCTGAGTAGCCCGCCGTCTTGTTACCAAACAGCATCGTATGCAGATTACCATCCAGTGCATGGCCAAAGCAAGCCACTGACACATTAAGCCTACTACATATTACTTCTACCTGCTGTAAAAAATCATACAATGCGGATACAGGAACGGTAACATCAATATCCCGGTAACTATACCCGCGGCTGGTCAACGCATACCCGATACTAAAGCGCAGCTTCATTAATTCGGCCCTTTCGCGCTCCGTAGATGCCACCAGGATCTCTTCGGTGGTTCTTTGTTCCAACAGCGGTAGCAAATCTGCCATGCAATCATTAATTCTGGCATCATTATTTTCTTCCAACGCCACCAGCAAATGTGCTTTTATGTGCTCTTCTACCAGGGGCATTGTTTTGTTTAGTGATGCAGCCGTGAAGCGCAAAGCATTTTCTGTGATCAGCTCTACAGCTGAAGGAAGAAAATTAAGTCGCTTGATGGCCACAATGGCATCGCAAGCCTCCCTCAAATTGGTAAATGCTGTCAGCAGCAATATCCGTTTTGTGGGAGCAGGTAATAGTTTGTAAACAATTTTAGTAATAATACCCATAGTCCCTTCCGTACCAATGAATAATTGCGTCAGGTTTAACCCCACTGACTTCTTTTGAATATTGGTGGAGGTCCAGATGATTACTCCTGTTGTCAAAACGACTTCCAGGTTCAATACATACTCAGCAGTCTTCCCATATTTACAGGAATTAATACTCCCTGCATTTTCAGCTACATTACCACCAATGAACGAAAATGAGCTGCTGGAAGGAGCTACAGGAAAATAAAGTCCCTCCTGTTCTACCACCTTGCATAAATCGGCCGTAACCACACCTGATTCAGCGACCACATAACGTTCCTCCTTATTGATATTGATCACCTTATTCAGGCGCTCCAGCGACAATACAATACCACCTTGAATGGGTAAGGCACCACCAGTAACTCCACTCCCACCGCCCCTGGGTGTTATCGGGATATTATAGGTGCCCCCCAGCTTTAATATTTCAGCTATCTCAGCCGAATTTCCTGGTTTGACAAGTATATCAAAACAATATTTTCCGGAAAGGGATTGATCAGCTTCATAAGGCAACAGATCGTCACGCTCCGCAAAAACGTAAGCTACTCCGCAGATGGATATCAATGATTCTAAAATAGATGTCTGATGATGTATCATATTTTATATCATTCTGTTTGATAAAAATCACTTAAAATATTTCGTCTGACGGGAGAATATTCGTTGCACCAACGGCATTCCTCTTATTGGAATAAAGACTTCTGCCTGTATACTATCCGGTAGCCTTTCATCTTTAGCAACCCCCTCCGGCAGAAAAATAACAACCGGGGTATGATTGCCTATTTTTTGAGGAAGTATGGCCTTTACTGACAGATGATCTGATTGAGGAAGCCCCTGCAGTGTAAGTGTCACCTGCGCGCCGCCGGTCACCTGCCTACAGATTTCTTCCGGAAGCAACAGCTCTGCAGTGTACATGCTGTCATCAGGATGTTGCCGGACCACGACTACTCTTGCCGTCATCACATCAGGGTAGGCAATCTGATTGAGAATCGCGATTACCAGGAAAACAATGAAGATCAATATAAAAAAAGCACTTCTCTTCAACACAGCGGCGTTACTGGCAGTCAAATCAGGTTCTTGCCAGGGAACCGGCATTGGGGACATTTTCCCATTCATTTTCTCATTTTTCATAAGCCGCAGAATTTCATGTGCCTAGTTCAAGTTGATTCCTTACCAATTCAAAGTAGCTTCCTTTTAAGGAAGCGAGTGACTGATGGCTGCCTTCTTCAATGATACATCCTTTATGAAGTACAATTATCTTATCCGCATTTTTTACAGTACTAAGCCGGTGTGCCACAACGACGACGGTACGATTCCGGAAAAAAGACTGCAGATTATTGATAATGATCTGCTCATTATTTGCATCAAGCGCATTCGTAGACTCATCGAAAAAAAGGTATTCCGGGTTTTTATATACTGCACGAGCAATAAGCAAACGTTGTTTTTGACCCTGACTCATGCCCGTTCCGTTTACTCCCAGCCTCGTATTAAAACCATCCGGAAGAGATTCAATAAAAGGCAACAGATTGGCTGTTACGCAAGCAGCTAACAAACGATCCTGATCCGCTTCTCCGAATTCAACGGTTATGTTTTTGCCAATTGTGTCGTTAAAAATATAGCCATCCTGCAAAACTGCGCCACAGTGTTTTCGCCAGAAAGATGGGCTGATCTCCCGGAAGTGCTGGTCACCAATAAAGATATCTCCTGTATATTGCTCGTAAAACTTTAACAGCAGCTTGAGCAAAGTGGTTTTCCCACTACCGCTTACTCCTACAATGGCAGTTATTTTACCTTCAGGGATTTCAAGTTGTACATCATGCAAAACCGGGGTTTGTGCATTTCCGGGGTAAAAAAAAGAAACATTCTTCAAAACTATGGTACGATCAGAGGGAAGGGAATAATCCAGACCAGCTTCCGCGGATTCCTCATCTTTCAATTGATGTACTTCATTCAGGCGCTCCATGCTCATTTTGGCATCCTGTGCTACCTGCACAAAACTAATAAATTGTTCCACCGGACCGTTCAATTGACCGATAATATATTGTATAGCCAGCATAGACCCCAGCGTAAGCTTTCCCTGTATCACAAGGCTGGCAACTATAAAAGTAATAGCCACATTTTTTCCCTGACTGATAAATACCGCCCCCATGCTCTGTAGCTGTCCATAGGTAAGACTTTTAAAATTGAGCTTAAATATCTGCACCTGTGCAATCTCCCATTCCCAACGCTTAATCTGGGCTGCATTTTGCAACCGGATTTCCTGCATTCCCTGTACCATCTGGAGTGTGGCATTGTTTTCTTTGGATGAGGCATGAAATAGCTGGTAATTAATTTTTCTGCGTATAGGCAGAAACAACATCATCCAGAGAAAGTATAATGTCATTCCTGCAGAGAAAACTAGGAATAAGTACAAGTGATACATCATTAACACAACCGCGAACACTATAAAATTAACACATGCAAATAAGGTATTTAATGCTGGTCCTGTGAAAAAATTTTGTATCTGTTTATTGTCATTTACCCGTTGCATAATCTCACCGGTATGCTGCCGATCGAAGTATGCAAGTGGTAAATGGGTAAGTTTGATCCAGAAATCTGACAATATATCAATGTTGGCAACAGTAGAGATATGCAGTAACAATCTCTTTCGTATGAAATCCGCTGTTACCAAACTAAATATTAACATACACTCTGCGGCAAGAATCACAGAAATATAATGAAGGTCCTTCATCTTGATTCCAACGTCAACAGTGGCTTGCATCAGGAAAGGAAAAACAAGTTGAAGAAATGAGGTGATAAACAATGCCAGGAATACCTGCCAAACCAGAAATCCGGATTGACGAAAATAATTTAACACCAGTTTCCAGTTTAATCTACTTTCTGTTGTTGTAGCAACTTGCTTTAATTTATTATCAAAGTTGAACGATGGCTTCAGCATCAACACCACATCCCCATCTTTGAGCTGTTTCCACAGCTCTTTTACCTGCCCGGTAGTATAGCTGACGGGATTACTGTCAACAAGGTCTTTCATCCGAAAAGTACGCCATCTGCCATAGCCTCTTCCTTTCATCAGCAAGTTATACCTGTTGCTAATCAAACATATGCAGGGAAAATGAACTTCCGTTACCAGTTGGCGAAAATCCGGGCGTATGCACCTTGTTCTGAAACCTAACTTTTCAGCGGCTTCGCTGATAAGCATAATATTTGCAGTATCGTGTTCAAGACCTGTGAGGTGCAGAAACGTGCTCTCCGTGTATACCTTTCCATAGTGTCTGGTGATCAGATATAGACTAGCAGTTCCATTGCTAAAAGATGGAAATTTATCGAACTGCTGTTGACTTTTCAACATTCCCCYTTTTATTTAATTGTGATACCAGATGCTCTCTGATGCCGTTCTTCTATAGACCTATTCCCATTTCCGGATATAAATTTGATATGCGAACACTGCATTTAACAGGAGACAACATAGCAGTAATCTGCGTATTTGAATGCGCTATATTAACTTATGGAAGGTTTTGGAAAAAGCGAATTAGAGGGCACAGTAACCAAAAGGCTTCTATTCAACAGATGAATATGTATAAGAATATTGTCTCTTCCCTTATATTGCACCACTTCTCCTGAAACTCCCGACAGTGGACCATTGCAAACACATATAGTTTCACCAGGAAGGAAAGATCCCTCACATATTTCTATTTCACTTCCACTGTTGATACTAAGTTGTATGTTCCTTATGATATCGTCACTAACCTGTGCGATGTCCTTCCCAAATTTGAGATAATAAAGCGTGCCTTCCGTTTCCATGCCGACGTAATATGTCTGTAGATCTCTCAGGTAGATAAAGATATAAGAAGGGAATAGGGGCCTTTCGATAAGCTTTTTTCTATCCTTCCATTGAATTAATCCTTTAATTGTGGGTAGGTAGTATTCAATGCCTTGGTTTTCTAACCGTTGGGCAACTTTTTTTTCCTGATTGGGACGGGTATATATGATATACCAACCCTGACGAAATCGAGTCATATAAACAATGTTTAATGTGCTATCCCGGGATGTTCAAAAGAAGATTCCTTGAGGAAGGAACGTGAAAAAGGGCTGTTAATGGTTATTTATTCGCGTGTGTTATACTACATTCTGGTAGATATTTATATTCATAAATCAGCGTGATTTAAAAGTGCACAGCTATCGCTACAACCAACGTATTTACCTGTTAAAGTAAACTGCAGAAATGGTTGCAAGGGTATTCTACATGGGTCATAAAATTTTTAATATCAGAAAGCCATAGCTATCGATGAAATCTGCTAAATATTGGCATTTTAATCAGAATGGTTGAAAAGTGTGCAGCTTTCGCTACTACCAATCACATTTAATAATTATAAAAAACTGTAGGAACATTAACATGGATATTTACACAAGGGGCGCAAAATCTGAAACAATCCGAAAGCTGCATAGCTAGCGCTACAACCAACTACATTTTTAACTTCAGAAAACTGCTGGAACATTAATAAGGGCGTTACATAAGGGTTTTAAAATTTGGAATAATCTGAAAGCTGCATAGCTATCGCTACAGTCTGTTACATATTGACACATTATGCACAAACCGTTGGCGTTAATTTTAAAGGGGAACTATTGCTATATCTAATGCTAAAATTGGTCGTAACAAAAAATTAACCACTCACAAATTCTTCCCATTGTTCATTTATAATTCTCAATGAAATTCTATTGATGGTCAAAAAATATTTGCTGTTATTTATAACAATAATTGTGTCGTTGACAATGTTGACATAATAATAGTTATTTTTTTGAATTAATAAAAATTTTTTAATCGCAGTTGATGCATTGTTTTCGACGCCTACCCACGCTGCAGCTCAGCTACATGTCATCTTTAATTATTAAAATTTTTACACAGCAAATTACCATGAGATTCTGAATTTTTCTCAGAATTTTGTTTTGATTTTCATTCTGAATTTTCTCTGAATTTATTCGGAATTTATTCTTAATTATACCAGAATCTATTCGGAATAAATTCCGAATAGATTCTGAATTTACTAAGAACTCATTCTGAACTTATACTGAACTTATACTGAACTTATTTCCTAACTGCATACGGAATACCAGTTCCATTGGAGCAGGATATCATGAAGGCATTGTCTGCAAATTCCTTCTGCTGATTATATACGGTAAGGTTGGAGGAAAGCAATTTCTGTAAGCTGGCGTTGAGTTCGTGAAACTCTGTGATTCCGGTTCTTTTAAAGGCTATATTATCAGGACCATCAAGATCAAAAGATTTCATTTGTTCCAGTATTTTATAAAATGGTTGCCGTATACGCTTTGATAGCCGGCGATTCAAAAAAATCAGAGCGGCCAACAGGACGCCGAAAAAGAGAGCACTTAACATTGTTACGGCCTGAATGATCAATAAACTATCTTCCCGGCTTGCTTCTGGTGTAACCAGTACTTTATGTTCATCCAATTCTTATTGCCAAAAGCGGCTGATTGAAAAATAATACATAGGAATGCTGCAGACCAGTACGATCCCCATATAAAGAATAATTTTGTTCAGAGAGTAATTGAGTAGTTTACTCATGCTTCCCATTTATATCCGCTTCCATAAATTGTTCGAAGATAATTCCCATATTCAGCATCAGTAAGCTTCTTTTTCAAATTTTTGATGTGAGCATATACAAAATCATAACTATCAAACACTGCGGTCATATCTCCGGAAATGTGTTCAGCCAAAGCAACTTTAGAGATCACTCGGTTAGCATTGCTGATGAAGTACATCAACAATCCAAACTCTTTTTTTGTTAGCGCTAATTGCTGCCCGTTAACTGTCACCTCCTTCCCTAATACATCCACCTTTAATTCGTTTTGTTCTATTATATTAGCGTTTCCCAGTTGCCGTCTACGGATCAACGAGTATATTCTGGCAGCAAGTTCTGATAAATGAAACGGTTTGGAAAGATAATCGTCTGCTCCTATGTGCAGTCCCTTTATTTTATCATTGAGGGCGTTTTTAGCCGAAATAATAATTGTGCCGTCTTGCTTCTTCATCCGCTTCAACTCTTCAAGAATATCGTACCCATTGCCACCTGGAAGCATCAGGTCTAGCAAAATACAATCATAATCAAGCAGGGATATTTTCTCCATGGCTTGTATAAAAGTTACGGCATAATCACATACATATCCTTCCCCAGAAAGATAGATGCCCATGCCTCTGGCCAACTCCGTTTCATCTTCGACTATCAGAATTTTCATACAGTAAAATAGTGTTAGATTATGAATTTTTCTGAATTATTAAGGATATGTCCCTAAATACTTATCTAGTGGCTCAGGATGCCCCGCAATGGGCTATTGGCAATATCAGTAATGGAGGTATCTAAAGCCAATTTGCCAGCACAAATCTTTGGCTGGAATTTCCCACAGTTGATCTGCGAACACAGGATTTAACTGTATTTATCCAATGAAATGAAAAAAATAGGGGTGTAAAAACCATGAGGAGGTTATCATACAGGAAAAGAACTACGGTTGTGATATATTTGTTTCCACCGCCTTTTCACCCAATGGGGACGGATTGAATGACACTTTCAGACCGGTTGTTCACTGCGTAATTTCCAGCTATCAATTACGGGTTTATAATCGCTGGGAGCAGTTGATCTTTACAACTCAGACGCCAAGCATAGGCTGGGATGGCATGCTTGCTGGCGGCAGAAAAGCCGTCATGGGAAGCTATACCTGGATGATGGAATACAAGAGTCATGAAAACACAGATGCATTCAGGCAAACGGGGCTGTAACATTACTCCGTTAAGATCGTAAAACTTCATGCACTTTATTATCCCTTAATCTCCAAATTTTTAATAGTCAGCCGGATTATGCAGTAATACAACTAAAGATAATAGCTATAAATGCCGCAGGTATACTTCTGGATGATTCAAGAACGTGTGGGTAATTCGGTAGTGCTCAGTTTCTTTATATTCCACCGGTTGCATTCCATCTTCCTGAATTTCGTATAACAAAGCATTGGGAATGCCCATCAGTATCGGCGAATGGGTAGCAATGATGAACTGGGAATTATTACTTTTCAGGGCTTCCATGATAAAGGATATCAGCGATAACTGCTTTAGCGGGGAAAGCGCAGCTTCCGGTTCATCCAGCAGGTAAATACCCTGATCTGATATCCTAGTTTGTATAATTTTTAGATAGGCTTCTCCGTGAGAAAAGGCCTGCATGTTTTCTCCGTACTGTCTACGCATGTTTTGGAGCGCGTAATTCATGCTGTCTTTCATCTTTTCAATCACCGCATCGTCTACTTCTCCATCAAGGCTTCTCAGATCCTGGCTGATGCGGGTATTATGCAATTCAACACTATTGATAAAATCACTGAAATCCTCTGCGCGAAAGAAAAAGCCCTTGCTCGTTCTTCTGCCTGTTGTGATATCCAACCAGGGCAGCAGCAGTCGTGCTGCCTCAAAGCCCGGATGAGTTTTAATATGACCACCTATCAGCGGTATATCCATGTGGAGCGCAATACTTTCCAGCAGTGTTGACTTACCGGAACCGTTGTCTCCCACCATGATGGTTACCGCAGGATCAAGCTCGATGTTTCGTGCAAATTTTACTGCCGGTATATTGAACGGAAAAGGATGTTCTTTACCAGCATTAATCGAAAAGGATTTTAAATACGGCATAAATGGATGAATGGGTTTGCTTTAGCCAAATTATGCAATTTTTTGCCTGCTACGGGTACCTACTTCAAATTCTCCCTACTTAGTTGAAATTCTCTCAGAACACTCCATTTGACTTGCCCCTTCATCATGCTACTGGCCATGCCTGACTATCGAAGCAAGAAAATCATACGCTGGGCTGTAACACTACTCCGTTAAGGTTGTAAAACTTCATGCACCTAATTACCCCTAATCTCCAAATTTTTAATAGTCAGCCGGATTATGCAGGTCTATCTTAAATGGTACAATGGACACTACTTTTCTTAATTTTCATTAACTTCCACTACCACTGATTCCATAACCTCGGAAACCCATTAAGACATGAGCTTAAAAAAACGGCTATATTCCAATATGTTTTTCAGGAACATGCTGGCGGATCTGACTGGACGATTCAAGAGGCTTTAGTAAGCTTTGATATTCTTTCTGTGATCCCCTTGGATCTTCAATCTAATAAATACCAATCAAAAATTCGGCATCAAAAATCTCCTTCATTTTTTTTTAACATCATTTACTGCAGCATACAAAGAAAACAGAAACTATGAGTTATCATGATGACYACTTATAATAGTATAAATGACAAACAAAAAATCACTCGTTATTAAATCGTAATGTCATTGCGAATTTACAACTTCCTTTACAGTTCAAAATCCATGTTGGTCAAAGCARCAGTTAAGTTATAATATAAACAGTAAACCCTGGTAAGATGAGGTTAGAAAAATTTCAGAGAGATATATCCGTGGTAAGTTGTAATTCCAAAGACTTAATTAGTTCTTTGCTTCCTGCACTTTTCTTTGCTGGCAAATTTTGAAAAATAAAAAAGGCCCCTAAGAAGGAGCCTTTATAACTAATTGTAAATCAGGGTGCCCAGAACAGGAATCGAACCTGCACTCCCTTTCGAAAACAAGATTTTGAGTC
>NZ_JBFTSK010000077.1:0-20967 GCF_056399985.1 Chitinophaga sp. 01L420 | reverse complement strand
AAATCCGGAAAATCAGTGTAATCCTGGACAAGACAGAAAATCGCCGCTTTATTTTTCCGTTACTGCTTCCTGTGTTTTTACGCCCAATATTCTTTTGAGCGCCTGTTCCAGTGTGTAAGATGGATCTGCGGAATGCCAGGCAATAAACCCATCGGGTCTGATCAGCAGTGCCATTCCGGCTTCGAGGTGGGCAGTGGTTAGCCATTGTTCGTCCGTGATCACTTTCACGGGGAGGGGAATACGAAACAGGGTTTCCAATTTTGCTGCGGTGTCTTTCCAGGCTTGTGATACATCCGCTGTTACCAGGGTGAAATGGGTGACGGCTAGGTCGAGCGTGGAGATACGCGTGTTATTTTCGGTGAGCCATTGATGTGGTACGCGGGTGCCGGGTTGTCCTTCAGTCTTTATAGTATCTGGTGATGTAATGAGGGGTTTGCCTGCTATGGCGGTGGAAGTATAGCAATAATCGGGGAGGCCCAGCCGGTGGATCATCCCGGCTAAGGCTTCTGCCTCAGTGACGTTAGTAAATTGTTTCATCAGGCTGCTGGGATCGACTAATCCTTGTTCATCAGCCATTTCAGCGGAGAGCAGTGCGTTTCGTAATCCCACCGGCTGTCTTTCCGGGGAATAGGTATCCAGCAAAGAAGGATGTGCCTTGTGTTGTAGTACCAGCGCCAGTTTCCAGGCCAGGTTATGCACGTCCTGTATGCCGGAGGCAGCGCCTTTGCCGCCATATGGTGTCATTTGATGGGCGGCATCACCAGCGATGAAGATGCGGCCATGCTGCATGTTGGTGACTGTATTCGCGGTGGGCTTCCAGGGCATCATGCTGATAATACGTACGGGTATTTCCGGCATATTGATCGCCTCCCGGATAATGCTTTCCAGTCTTTCGGTAGTATAATCTTCCGGCTTATCCTGTTGTGGATCATAATGGAGGTGCATCACCCATTTGTCGTTATTGTTGATGGCGGTGAGCATACCGGTAATGCCGGTTTTTTTGATGATACCGATGCTGAATTCACGATCACGTACGGCTTCTCCCAGCGGGGCTTCAAAATAAATATTCAACAGGTTGCCAAGTGGGCCGGGGCCGGTGGTTTCAACACATAGTTCCCGGCGAGTGGGGCTGCTGCCACCATCTGCTGCAATCATATACCGGCAGATAATGGTTTCGCTGATACCGGTATCACGGTTACGGATGTACGCAATTACATGATCATCGGTTTGGGTGAACGACAATAGCTCCGTATGAAAGCGGACATCTGCGCCTCTGTCGATGGCCGCTTGCTGCAAAAGGGGTTCAGCCAGGTCCTGGGTGCAGCGGGCGCCGGCAACCGGGCTGAGTGCCGCTATTTTTTCCAGGCCGGGGAGTTCTATGGGATGCTTTACTTTATTGAAGGCAGCGCCTACCTGGCTGAGGATAGCGGGTAAGCTATCGCCGGTATAAATACCCCAGGCCGCGGCCAGTGCTTTACCCGCTTCGCGGATGGCCCCATCCAGCTGCAATTCCCGGAACAGTTCCATGGTACGCACATCGAAGCCCCGGGAACGCGGATGTACGGAAGTAGTAGGGCGCTTCTCTATCAGCAGGGGCCGTATACCCTGTTGCAACAGGAACAATGCGGCCGATAACCCCGTTAATCCGCCACCCGCAATTAATACCGGTGTTTGTTCGTTATTCTCACTAATTTTGTTTGACATAGCCATCTGTTATTTTTGATAAAATTGGCCTTTTATTGACCGGGCAGATGGCATATAACGGATAACTTTGTACCATCTGTGAAAATTAAAATACACCGGTATGGAAGCGCATACATTACCTCCTGCCCCTGCCACATATGAACAGATTTTTTCACCTGACAGGGGCGTGGTGCAGCAACTGGCGTTGCCGTTCGAAAATAAAGCAGGCACGGTAACCATTGCCCTGGTAAACAATATAGGGATTGTTGACAGTCGTTTGCATACCGACTGCCTTACGCCGTCCTGGAAACATTTTAATAGTAAGCCATTTGTGGAAATGAACTTCATGGTAGAAGGAGATATCTATCAGACCATGGAAGGATTTTCCGGACGGAAACTATGTGCCAGGGGATCGCATAACCTGTTGTTCAACCCGGGTACGCTGGAGGAAAACCAGTTGGTGGGATATGGCAACTATCGCACATTCGGCGTGCATATCTGGCCGGAAAAAATGTCGGAGTTGCTGAGTGCATATGTGCCGGAACTGGAAAAATATTCGGAGAAGATATACGCCGGACAACCTTTTTTGCTGGAATCTCCCACGCCCATGCTGACTGCAAAAATGAAGTATATCTTTGATACCATCTGGGAATACCCGGATCCGGATGGCTTAAAGCGGTTATATCTCGAATCAAAAATACTGGACCTGCTCTCCCTGCAATGTGAATCACTGTTGCAGGCACCCACAAAAAAAGGAGYCACTATTCCCACTGCCGACATTGATAAACTGCATGCTGCAAAAGTATTGCTGCAACAACGGCTGGAACAGCCACCTTCCCTGGCGGAATTATCGAAGTTATGCCAGCTGAATGAGTTTAAATTAAAGAAAGGATTCCGGGAATTATTTAATACAACGGTATATGGTTTTATACACGAAACGAGGTTAACACGTGCACAGCAAATGATCCGTGAAGGGCAACATAATATTTCTGAAATAGCTTACCAGCTGGGTTATAGTCATCCGCAACATTTTCAGCGGGCTTTTAAGAAGCAGTTTGGTATTACGCCGGGTAGCCTGCTGCGTTAATACCAATTTTCCTGCTCAGGACCTGATTAGTCCCGAGCAGGAAAAAATACTTTATTTCCGCGTTAGCGCGATCTCCATTTCTTTTACTTCTTTACCATTCTGTGTACGGTACATTTCCATAACCTGGTGATCTTTATCCTTCCAGGTGGTCACCTGCCGTAGCCAGCAGTCTTTTCCACTCATAGGATCAACAACTTTACCTTTTAATTCCAGGGAATGAGTGGCATCGTCCCAGGTGCCTTCCATAATGGTGATACCAGTGCCCATATTGTCAATCCAGGTGTCGATAAACACTTTCCGCTGATTGTCGTACGCCAGGGTGCCAATGCCTTCAAAAGGCATTCCCATCATGTTGGCGGTATAACGACTTTCACAATAGCGGCCACCCAGGATCATTTTGTTGACGCAGCCACCAGTAGTTTTGGTAGGAGGAGCGTCGGGCTTTTCCCACATGGTCATATCGGCAGTCCATTCACCATCGCCGATGGCCATTTTCTGGTGAACAGGCCCTGGTGTCATGTAGTCCATCCAGGCTTTCATCATAGCAGCAGAGTCCTGCTGTGCATAAGTGTTGGAGGTAATTAACAGGCATAACGCAGCCGTTAACAGGTAGATTGCTTTCATGATGCGTAGTTGTTTAGAAATGTTATAATCGGGGTGATGTAGAATTACAGGGTAACAAGTTAAGTTATTTATATTAGCGGGCCATACGTTGTGTGTTACACCTCCCAAATTCCATACCTTTGGTAACGAAAGAATAATCCCATTTTATGCAAACAACCATACTGGATGTGTCGGGAAATAAGGCACAGCCACTGGCTATTGATGCTGCCATTTCCTTTGAACCGTTTATCGCCTGGCTTAAAAAGAGGATCAGTGAAGAGCAAACCGTGAAAGCCCGGATGTATGTAGCAACGCTTGAAGAATTTGAAGCTTCAGATATCGGTCACGGGGATATCGCCGTAGAAGATACCCCCGGCTATGTTAAACAGCTGGAATACGTGTATGCCTGTCTTTCTCCCGCCATAAGATCTGAAGAAACCCTGGCCTGGGGGCTCTGCTTCCCGTTTAAGCCTATTACCTTTTATGGCACCGATCAGCTATATGCATTGCTGGGACAAAGAGGAGAGAATACTGACTATGAGGTAAGCCGTAAGCCGGCAGACTATCACCTGGATCGTTTACAGTTGCTGTACTCTTTCCTCCTGCAACGACTCTATAATTTTTTTGTACCTGTTAAAAGAGAACAATACCACGCGGGAATCAATAAGGGCACTGGTTTGCTACAGTATTATGCGGTGAACTTTAATGCCGATTTTGTAGAAGTAACGGCCAAAGGCCCCTTGCCGGAAATAGATATGGGGCAACTCTATACACATCTGAGTGAAGGCGGCGGATTTGAAATATTGGAAGAAATGCTGCCGCTGGAGTTGTTCCGTTTCCGCGGATTTTTTGTGATCACAGTAACAGATGTCACTGCACAGAAGGCGGTAGAAAATATTCAGAAAGTAAGACTTTCCCGTACGGCGTTAGTTGCCGAAAAAAGTTTCAACGAGGTGATACAATCACTCAAATCGTTGGTCCGTAACAGTAAGATAGAGTTTGACCTGTTTCCTTTCCTGCGGGTAAACGATGTACCGGTGTATAGTTTCGAAAAAGGGGGTACCGGCATCCTGTTTGAAGTATGGGGCGAAGACCGGCTGACGCCGGAAGAATTTGGCCGTCAGGCGAAAGCATTTGCCAGTAAACCCATCTTCTTTTTTTCTGCTGATATTTTCCAGGTAACCCAGAAAGAATATGCCTTCCTGGAACATTTCCGTAAACAGGGGGTGAAGTCGCTGGGACTGATGCCCATTTTTTATGCACACGAGCTGGTAGGTATTATGGCCGTGCATACCTGGGGCGAAGATACCTTTGATGATAAAACACTCGCCCTGCTGGAACCTGCCATCAGCCCCATTGCACAGCTATTGCAGATTTATATAGAAGAGTTTAACCTGGAGATAGAAAATGTGATTAAGGAAAAATTCACGTCCATACAGCCGGCGGTACAATGGAAATTTAATGAAGCTGCGTGGCACTATCTCTATAATACGAAGAAGAAGTTGCCGGTGACCATTCAGAATATCCTGTTTGAACAGGTATATCCTTTGTATGGTGCTATTGATATCAGGAATTCAACGGTAGAGAGAAATAAAGCTATTATTGCCGATCTGGACAGTCACCTGAGTATTCTGGCCACCACGCTGGATAGCCTGCGGCAGTATCAGCAGAATGACCTGTTAAAACAGATGATCTATCGTTGCCAGCAATGGCAGCAGGCAATTTTACAGCAACAACTGAGTCCTTCTGATGAAAATGAACTGAACAGATTCCTGGACGTGGAGGCCGTAGAATATTTGCGTCACATCGCTATACAGTTTCCCAAAACGGCGGAGGGAATTGAATCCTGTCTGGAAAGCCTGGCCGGTGAAGTGAACAAAGCCGCGCTGGAAGCCTCTATGCAGCTGATCAATGGTACGGTTAACCAGTATTTTGAATCAGAGAAGAATAAATTGCAGGAATCCTATCCCTGCTATTTTGAGAAATTCAGAACGGACGGCGTGGAATATGATATCTATATAGGACAATCTATTTCGCCGGATAAACCCTTTAGTCATTTCCATTTAAAGAATCTCCGTTTATGGCAGCTTTCTTCCATGGTTACCATAGCAGGACTCACCCATGGACTATTATCACAGATGCCCAGGGAACTGCATACCACACAGCTCATCTTTGTGCATAACCACCCGATAGACATCAGTTTCCGGGCAGATGAGCGGAAATTTGATGTAGAAGGCGCTTATAATATCCGCTACCAGATGATTAAGAAACGGATCGATAAAGTACATATCCGGAATACCGAAGAGCGGTTAACCCAGCCAGACAAAATCGCGCTGATTTATTCTGACCGGAAAGATGTGGAAGATTACCTGCCTTTTATCCGTTATCTACAGGATACCGGGGTGTTGTTGCCAGAGATGGAAGAACTGGAACTGGAAGATTTGCAGGGACTGAGTGGTTTACAGGCTATCCGGATGGGAATCACGCTGCCTCCGGAGAAATAAACTTATTTAAAAAATTATTTGCATTCCCGTTAATAGTATACTAAGTTTGTAGACTATTAACGCGTCGGCCAACGGTAGTAAGTTTAGCTCATGGATAAGAAAGATTTCGATGTAATCATAGTAGGATCGGGGCCCAATGGCTTATCTGCCGCCATCAGGCTGCAACAGGCGGGGGTATCTGTATTACTGCTGGAGGCAAAAGACACAATTGGTGGTGGCATGCGTACGGAGCAGCTGACCTTACCGGGATTTTATCACGATGTATGTTCGGCGATACATCCCATGGCAGTAGGTTCTCCTTTTTTTTCCAAGTTGCCTTTGGCGGACTTCGGGCTGGAATTTGTGCATTCGCCGCTGGCGGCAGCACATCCGTTTGATGATGGCACCGCAGCTTTCCTGGCGCGTTCGCTGGATGATACTGCCCAGGCACTGGGCGTGGATGCAGACGCCTACCGCCGCGTGGTAAAGCCGGTAGCGGATCATTGGGAGGCGGTAGCCGAAGATAGCCTGGGACCTTTTTCTTTTCCACGGCACCCATTGATCATGGCACGTTTTGGTTTGAATGGCCTGCGTTCTGCTGCCGCGATTGCAAAAAGATTTTCCACTACCGCCGCAAGAGGCTTGTGGGCGGGCATGTCGGCACACTCGATTCAACCGCTCACCAATACTGCTTCTGCAGCGATTGGTATTATATTATCGGCTGTAGGCCACCGGCATGGATGGCCTGTTCCCAAAGGTGGCTCACAGGCCATCGGGAATGCCCTGGCGCAGTATTTTATTTCGCTGGGTGGCGAAATTCAAACAGGCGTGCACGTTAGTTCCCTGTCTCAACTGCCCTCGCATCACGCGGTGATGTTTGATCTCACCCCTAAACAATTACTGACGATTGCAGGAGATAAGTTTTCTCCGCATTATAAGCGACAGCTATCACGCTACCGGTATGGTCCCGGTGTGTTTAAAGTGGATTGGGCATTAAGTGGCCCCATTCCTTTTACTGCAGCGGAATGCCGGCAAGCGGCTACGGTGCACCTGGGTGGCACCTTTGAGGAAATTGCACTGTCGGAGCAACGGGCATATGACGGACAGCATAATGCGGCTCCCTTTGTACTGTTAACACAGCAAAGCCTGTTTGACGAAAGAGCGCCTGCAGGTAAACATACCGCCTGGGCCTATTGCCATGTGCCCAACGGATCTGAGGTAGATATGACCGCGATTATTGAAAAACAGATAGAACGTTTTGCGCCTGGTTTCCGCGACCTGATCCTGGCTAAACATACCATGAATGCACAGCAGATGGAAGTCTATAATCCGAATTATGTAGGTGGTGATATCAATGGCGGCATTATTGATATCCGGCAGTTATATACCCGTCCTGCTATGCGTATATCTCCTTACCGGACATCTGCCAAAGGGATCTATATCTGTTCCTCTGCCACGCCTCCGGGTGGTGGCGTACATGGCATGTGTGGTTACCATGCTGCCAACACTGTGCTGAGAGATATTTTTTAGAGTAGTCACTATCATTAATGAATCTATATGCCTACAGTAAAGTCTTATTTACAGGAAGACTGGGCCATTGTTACGCTTGGTTTCCTGATCATTCTTCTTTCAATGGCCGGTGTGGTGGTAGCTATCCCGGAATACAAATGGAGCAGCAGCGCAGATCTTACCGGTAAAGTATTAGCCGGCGCCAACTTACTGAAGATAGGTGCACAGTTTATTTATGTGATCGGCATTGCATTGCTGGGATCCTTTCTGACCGGGAAATCACTGAAAAATACGCTGCTGGTATTTCCGGTAGTTTTTATACTGACTACCCTGGCCCTCATCATCGCTGGTAATGCCACACTGAACGGATATGGCCTGGAAGCAGTTATTTTCAGTCTCATTATAGGCTTATTGATAGGTAACCTTTTTAAACTCCCCACCTGGTTCCGCGAAGCACTGACCTCTGAATTTTTTGTGAAAATAGGGTTGGTGTTACTGGGTACTACCATCATTTTTTCAGATGTACTGAAAGCCGGTGCGCTGGGCCTTATCCAGGCATTGGTAGTGGTACTGTCTGTATGGTATTTTTCCTACTGGGTATGTAAACGCCTGAAGATAGATAATGAACTCACCATGATGCTATCCAGTGCGGTATCCATTTGCGGGGTATCTGCCGCCATAGCTACTTCCGGTGCTATTAAGGGAGATGCAAAAAAGCTGTCGCTGGTAATTTCCCTGGTACTGATTACAGCTATCCCGATGATGATTTTTATGCCGATGATTGCGCACTACTTTAACTTCCCGGAAGCCGTAACGGGTGCCTGGCTGGGAGGTAGTATCGATACTACCGGAGCGGTAGTAGCCTCCGGATCGCTGGTAGGGGAAACCGCACTGAAGATCAGCACCATCGTGAAGTTTTCACAGAATGTGCTATTAGGGGTAGCGGCATTTGCCATCTCTGTATACTGGACCTATACCAAACACCCCAATGCTGGTGATGCCAATACCAAACCCACTTTAAAAGTGATCTGGGAGCGGTTTCCGAAATTTGTGATCGGGTTTATTCTCGCCTCGTTGGTATTTTCTTTTTTCATTTCTCCGGCAGCCATTGCGCCGCTGAAAGCGCCCTTGAAAAGTTTGCAGGGGCTGTGGTTTGCACTGGCTTTCACCAGCATAGGACTGGAAACAAATTTCAAGGACCTGATCGGTACAGAAAGCAGGAAGCCCGTATATGCGTTCCTGATAGCCCAGTCGTTTAACGTAGTGGTGACGCTGGTGCTGGCTTACCTGTTATTTTCATAAACCGGACGAATTACTTTTTTTAGTATTTTGCCGGCATATGAAATACCGTAATCCCCTTGCCTTCCTGGAAAAAATGAATGGTGCTGCCATCGACTCAGCAGATACTGCTGCTGTGTCGCTTCTCCGGAAAAAAATACTGGCAGAGCTGGAACTTACAGTTGATAAGGGATTACAGATCAACGGCGAATGGTGCAGCAAAAATGACCTGCTGCTTTTTTTCGATAGCTTACAAAACAAAAAAGAGTTACATTTTCATCAGGAAATAAAATCAGATCCTGTTTTATCCGAATTCCTGGCAACAGGTATTATCACAGGACTGTTTGCAGATAAGGCGCTATACAAAGACAAATCATTCCTGTCTTTTATAGCGCCTTTTTATGAGCCGTTGTTTACTACAGCGGTGCTGAACAGCTTACTGCAACAGCAGGTAGTAACATTACAATACTTGTTTAATAACCCGGTGTTGCTGGATGGAGAAGCGATGAAGCGGTGTTATGATAAAGTATTCCGTTTGTTGAAGGAGCAATATGCAAGGGTAGAGGAGGTGAGGGCAGCGTTGGCAAAAGACGCCAGGGAAAGATGGGAGCAGGTGGATATTTACATCGGAGCTACGCAGGTGCAATTATTGAATGCCCTGCCGGATGCCTTTCATATGCAAAGAAGTGATTACGGGATTCTCCTGATCAACTTTGCGCTGGTACTGAATACCAACCATTATAAGGAAGAAGCATTGGAGATATTAGGCACGCTGCAGCAGCTGAAAAGCGTTTCCTATGTGCAGGAAAATGTAGAAAAATATATCCGGTATGTAAAAGAAGACCAGGCTGCTTTCCGGTCTGTTTTTTTCCGGAAAGAACCCACTACCTGGCTGGGTAAACTGTTAGCTCAAAGGGGATTAACAAACGATCGCCTTATACAAATAGGGTGCAGCATTTTTATAGTACTGGTGATTATGCTGGGTAATTACTATGGGAGAAAGGAAACGCACCAGGAGCTGTTTACTCCGGTAGTGGAAGAAAGCGCTTTTTCCGGCTCCCGCACTTACTGGACTATGCAATACCTGTTGTCTCAGTTGGCAATAACACCCCGTGATCAGGTGGAAAGTATTCAAAAGTATCCTGCGATTGCCACCCCTGCTACCGGTGACGACTTGTATGGCCCTGCATTTATGGAGGCCATCAGAAAACAAGGGAATGTTGGCGCTCAATTTGTTCAGCCACGATATAACAGGAGTCTGCCACGGATGCGGGAAGACGGTAGCTGGGAGGATTCATTGCACCGGCAAAGTTTGTGTGTTTTTAACCGGCAGGACGCACAATTGATTACGATGATCCTGACACCAGATTCTTTTTACTCTTGCTATGTAGCTCCCCATGATAGCGCATTTATCCCTTTACCATTATCGCTCAGCAAGGTGTATTTTTATGTGGGGCTTTTATGGAACCCGGATTGGCTCGGCTACTGGGCCATGAAATATGTACCATCATATACCGTGAAAGGGTTTTTTATGTTACCGGGGTTTAACCACGATGTTTTTTTACGGAAATCGGCGGTGCGGCTTATCCTGGATACCACCTACTGGAAAACATCTAACCGCTATATCCCAATGGAAGTATCAGCTTCTGCTGAGCAGGTACTTCATTTGAAACAACTATCGGATAATACCAATGGGGTAGATATGAAGATAGGAGAATAGATTTTCTGCATGGCAGCGGATGGTAACATCTACCATAGTTTTACTTCTTTTTCCTTATTTTGCTGCCAGATGAAATACCTGAACCCCCTGACTTTCCTGACGAAAATGAATGGTGGTCCCGTAGATTTGCGGGACAGTGCTGCGTTATCCCTTCTCCGGAAAAAAATGCTGGCAGAAGTAGAACTCTCAGATGATAAGTTGCTAAAAGCGAATGGACAATTATTCAGTAAAAATGACCTGCTGCAATTTTTCGATCAGTTGCAATCTTCCCAGGAACTCATCTATCATCAGCAAATAGCGGCAGATCCGGCATTATTACATTTCCTGGAAACAGGAGAAATGAAAGGAAAGATTGCGGATCATGTGTTGTATAAAGACCCATCGTTCCTGTTTTTTATTGCGCCTTACTATGAGCCATTGTTTACAGTAGCGATACTGAATAGCCTGAAAAATCAGGATGTGCGCACAATGGAATACCTGTTCGCCGGTCCATTGCTCTTGGATGGTGCATATACCACGGTCAGTTATCAACGGGTGCTGCGTTATCTGACAGTGATGGATAACGAATTGAAAGCTGTTGTTGATGAATTAAATAATGGCGGGGCATATATCTGGAAGTACCTGGTACGCTTCGCTAATCCCACGCTTATCAGGCAACTGAATACTTTACCGGAAGAATTTAATAAGTGGAGAAGTGACTATGGCATCAGTATGATTAACCTGGCACTGGCTGTTTATATGAAGGACTTTAAGCGGGGGCAGCAAGTGTTGGAATTAGTGGAGCAGCTACATACCACCGATTATGTGCAGGAAAGGGTGCAGGTCCGCAAAAAGGAATTGCTGGATTACCGGAAGACAAAGTTGAGCAGGCATCCGATAGAAACCTTGATAGGAGACTCATTAAGTCCCATTTTGCGGCGTTGGGTAAGATTCTTCCTGATTTTGATGGCCACGGCTGTTGTATTGACACTTGMAGTGAGTATAACCAACAAATTCAATAAGAATAAAAAAAGCGGAGGAATACATGCCCTTAACGTAGAAGGATTTTTTACCAAATCCCGTACCGCAACACAGATGAAGTTATTGATAGCGCAACTGGAATATACGTTATCCCGAAAAAGCATGGCCGTTACGGTGTACGATACAGTACCTGTTTCACCCCATACCGGTGATGATGTGTACGGTCCCGGCTTTATGACCTCGTTGAAGGGCACTGCCTATAAGGCTCCGGCACAAATGCCGAAACCACCCACAGACAGCAGCGCAATCAATACAGGCGACTTTGCCGATCCATTGCATAAACAAAGTCTGCGTATTTTTAACCGGCTGGAAGTAGCGATGGTAGCCTTGTTACAAACGCCTGATTCTTTTTATTCCTGCTATATATTACCACACGACAGCACTTTCCTGCCACTACAGTTAGCTGCCAACCGGGTTTACTTTTACGCCGGACAACATTGGACGGCGGTAAAAGAGTCAGACACGTCAGATGTGATCTATCGTGCAAAGGGTTATTTCGCGGAGAATTACAAAAACGCCAACACCTTTTTACGGGATGGTGCGCTATCATTTGTGTTGGATTCCACGTACTGGCAGCACTCTAACAGGTATATTCCTGTGGAGATTGGTACCGATGGCACTAATTTATTTGTGAACCTCCTCGACAACAATGCGGAGGGGGTAGACCTGTATTTAGGTGAATAACGTTTACCCGATACCGGTACCTTTCAGTTGTTGATCTGTTTTCTTATCATCCGGCATCAGGTTGTGAAGCTGGTATACGGCGGCTTTCAGCTCTTCATAATTTTGTCGCTCCAGTGCTTTTTCGCCTATTTCCATGAACCGGGCAGCCATTTGTGGGTTGGTATAATCGTTTGGTGGAATATTGGAGTAGAAGTAATAGTTGTTGATCCAGGTAGATGGTTTATTACGGACAATTTCCCAGCCCAGGTTAATCAGTTCATCGGTTTTAGCTTTAATGGTATAGTAGCTTTGAGAGGAAAGATAAGTGCTTTCTTCTTTGATGATTTGCTCGAACCTGGTCAGTCGCGGTGTGTCGTTTTCTTCGCGGATATTTCGCAGACAATAGTCTTTTTGCCTGAAATAGTTTTCCGTTACTTCCACTATCTGCTGATCTTTGCCGGTACTGTCCAGTAGTTGCGCCAGTTTCCGTTTCTTTTCTTCCAGCTGGTATTTTTCATCTGTTACATCATCGGTGCTGATCAATTCCAGGCGGCCGCTGATATAGTCGAGGTCGGATTGTATGTCCTGCACGGTAGCTGCCAGTTCGTACTGCTGGCTGTTTTTGAAGGTCTTCAGTTTTTCCGTTGCCTGTATTCTCAGTTGCCGGATATCGTCCTGCAGTTTACCCATATTGATTTGTCGTACCATGGGGTTGAACACTTCAGAAAATTCCTGTTCATTCATCAACAGCACTGCTTTTACGGAGAGGTCTCTGCTTTCGCTGATCTGTAAAGTGATTTCTACATCGGAGCCTTTCACGAGGTCTGTCACCAGGTCGGTGCTTTTGATTTCAATCATGCCCAGTGGTACACAGCTACCGGGGATTGCGTAACGACTGCCTTCTACTACGTTGATGAGTAAACTATCCTGGCCACTGCGCAGAATGGTTTTCATCACTTCTTTGATAATTGTTTTGCGCAGCGGGAGGATGGCATTTTTTTCAAAGATGAGTTCCAGTTTGGTGGTGTTATTTTCCAGGTCATCTATTTCTATACAGATGTCGTTGGGGAGTGGTTGTCCGTGGATATTGAATTTCCCTTGCGTGATAGCGATAACGGGTGCCTGCACAGCTACTTCGTTGTGGGCAGCATCAAATACCAGGATGTTGAAAACATTGTTGTTGTTTTCTGCCAGCAGCAGCATTTCAGAGATACGTTCCTGCAGGGGTTTGATGCCGCTGTCGTAGCCACCGTCTGCCCGTACAATGCGGTAGCTCAGTCCTGCTACGGGGCCAGTCACGATCGCGGTGAAATACTCTTCTTTGTCGGCGGTATTTTTCTGGTAAGCTGTTTTAAATTGGATATTCAGTTCACCGGCAACGGCGGGCTTGTTTTCAGGCGATTTAAGCGCCGAAACGGATCGGGTGCCTGCATACCATGCGGCGCCCACAGCTACGGCCGTAGTGGGGTCTACACTGCAGTTAACGGCAATGCCCAGTTGCGCTGCTACCAGTTTTTTTACCAGTGGGATGTAGGTACTGCCACCAATCATCACTACTTCCATGATATCGGCGGCTGCCAGGTTGTTACGGACCAGTATTTTTTTGACGAGATCCACAGAGTACTGGATGCTGTCGTAGATCACGGATTCAAACTGATCCCGGGTGATGGTGAGGTATATATCCTCTTCGTTGATTTCGAATTCTATTTCAGCGGCGGTGCTGTTGGTGAGTTGTACTTTCACCTCTTCCGCTTTTTTCAGCAGGATATGATACAGGGTATTATATTTCCCGCGGGCGCTGCGCAGCTCTGTGAGCAGATCGGGATATTGTCCCTGTTGCTGCAGTTGCGGAACCACCAGTTTTTCTATGATGGCGATATCGAAATCCACGCCGCCGAGGTAGTTGTCGCCTTCATGATCCGTTACGCGCATTTCGCCGTCAATGATCTTCACCAGCGCCACATCGAAAGTGCCGCCGCCCAGGTCATACACCAGCCATTGTCCCTGTAAGCTGCCGGCATCTGTTTGTTTGTTGGCAAAAGCGAGACTCGCAGCAATGGGTTCCTGCAACAGCTGTACTTCTCTGAAGCCGGCATCATTGCCTGCTTTTTTGGTGGCGTTGGATTGGATGGTATCAAAAGAGGCGGGGATGGTGATCACCACCGCATCCGGCTTTTCGCCGGTATATATAAAGTTCTTGAGTTCTCTGAGCACCATGGCAGATAGTTCTACCGGTGTTTTAAAATCGCTGRTATTGGGCACAAAAAAAGATTCCGAGGTCCCCATTTTTCTTTTGAAAGAAGAAAACACATTTTCCGGATCTTTCTCTATCAGCTCCCGGGCTTTATCGCCCACAATGATCCTGTCTTTCCGGAAGGCTACCACGGAAGGCAATGTTTCTTTCTGACCGAATGGATTCTTGAATATTTCTACGGTACCGTTCTGAAACTTGCCGATCAGGGAGTTGGTCGTGCCCAGATCAATGCCGAAATTAATTTGGTTGCTCATAGGTTTATTTTGCAGCGGCGATGACTACCCCTTTTTGTAAAATGGATTTTTGTCCGCCTTCGGTATAATATACGACTGGTTTGATAACATTCACAATTTCCATTTCCGGGGCCATATCACCGGTAATGCTGGCTTCGTAATCTATTCTTGTTTCATGATACGCTTCTCCCAGTGGGTTCAGAATAGTATAACCGGCTTCTTCGAAGTGTTGTTTGATACGGTCTACATTGCGCTGCAGTGACGACAGCTCTGGTTTTGCAGCGGTTTTCTTATCCAGTTCAAATACCTGGTTAATGATCCTGATGTGAAGGGTTAATAGTGGGTCCATTCGGTAAATTGTGTTGTCAGCAAATATAACGGATAATTTATACTGTTTTCCCCGTGTTAGCTTTCCCCGGTCTCCAAATGAAGACACTCCCGGTAAATTTTGTTTTTCCGGAATTAGATACTATCTTAAAGCTACTGTTCCGTATTCCACATTAAACATACCCAGACGTTATGAAAACATGGTTGTTATTCATTTTTTCCATACTCTCAGGCGCATTTTTGCAATCGAATGCACAAGCGCCGTTACCTGCCATCGGGATCTGTACTTCTTTTTCCAACGACAGTATCGCCGCCAGCAGCGGATTTACTTACCTGGAAGAAACTGTGCGTAAAATCCTGTCGCCCTCTCTGAGTGAAGCGCAGTTCCGTGAGCAGCTCCATGCCCTGCGCAACAGTCGCTGCAAAGTGCAGAGCTGTAATGTATTTGTGCCGGGGTATATTAAACTCACCGGCAACGAAGTAAATGAAGCCAGGGTGTTAGGCTATGTGGATTCTGTGATGCAGCGCGCCAAAATAGCAGGAGTAAAGCTCATTGTGCTGGGCAGCGGAGAAGCCCGTACAATACCGGAAGGCGCGGACCGCCAGCAGGCAGTACAACAGTTTATTCTGCTGGGGCGTAAGATGGCCGTGATTGCTGCCAGATACGATTGCGTGATTGCCATGGAAAACCTGAATAAAACAGAAACCAATTTCATCAATACCCTGGCAGAAGGCATTGAGGTGGCAACGGCGATTCATCATCCTAACTTCCGGCTAACGGCAGACATTTATCATATGCTGCGGGAAAACGAGCCGGCTGTCAATATTGAAAAGGCCAGGGGACTACTGGTGCATTGCCATATTGCGGAAAAAGAAAAGAGGGCAGCGCCAGGTGTTGCAGGAGATGATTTTAAGCCTTATTTCGCCGCTATGCATAAAATAGGCTACACCGGTCATATCATGATGGAATGTCGCTGGGATGATCCTGCTAAACAATATAAACCGGCATTTGATTACCTGCAGGGGCAACTGAAAGAAGCCTGGGGCGTGAAATAGCCAGTAATAAATAACCACGTAACAAAAACAGAAAACTCCTTTATATGTCTGCATCAAAAAAAACAAGGCGGGAATTCCTGCAACAATCATTACTGGCAGGAGCCGGTATTACTATCAGCGCCATGGGCATGCCTGCCAGCAGCTATGCGCGCATCATGGGGGCCAACGACCGCGTGAACGTAGGATTGGTTGGATTTTCCGATCGTGCAAGACAGGCATTGCTGCCTTCTTTCTTCAATAACAACAAAGAACTGAATTTCGACCTGATCGGGGTATCTGATATCTGGAACAGACGCAGGGACGAAGGAAAGGCTTTCCTGCAGCAGAAAACCGGGCATAACGTACAGGCTTGTATGAATAATGATGAGCTGTATAATATCAAGGGACTGGACGCGGTATTCATTGCATCCGCCGATTTTCAGCATGCTTATCATACGATAGAAGCGGTGAAGAATAAGTGCGATGTATACAGTGAAAAGCCTTTTGCCGAAACCATGGAAGATGCACGTAATGCGCTGAAAGCAGTGAAAGCATCCGGCCGCATCATGCAGGTKGGTACGCAGCGCCGCAGTGGCCCCAGCTATCATGCTGCTGCCAATTTCATACAACAAGGCAAGTTTGGTCCTATTACCATGGTAGAAATGACCTGGAATGTAAACCAGCCCGGTCGCTGGCGCCGTCCGGACCTGGTACAATCGATCCGCGAATCTGATACCGACTGGAAACGTTTCCTGGCAGGCCGTCCGCAGGATAGCTGGGATCCGCGCAAATACCTGGAATTCCGCCTGTTCTGGCCTTATTCTTCCGGTATCTTCGGTCAGTGGATGACGCACCAGATAGATACCGTGCATTGGTTCAGCGGCCTGAAACACCCACGCAGCGCGGTGGCCAACGGTGGCATTTATATGTGGAAAGATGGCCGGAAAAATCCGGATACCCTCACTGCCGTTTTCGACTACGGCCCTGAAAATGATCCTGCCAACGGATTCCAGGTAACATACAGCAGCCGTTTTCATAACTCTGCCGGAGGCACCAAAGAAATCTATTATTCCAATGGTGGTACCATCGATATGTCTACCAACAAAATCAGCTCTACCGGTGGCCTCACGGAAAAAGAAGCACAGGAAATGGGGATGCATGCTAACCTGCTGACTGCCCAAACGCTCAGCAATGAAGATGCAGCTACTACCAGTGCCAACACCGGCGGCGATCCACTCACGAATGCGCATGTACGCAACTGGATGACCTGTGTGCGTGAACGTAAGCAGCCCAATGCACCTATTGAAGCCGCTTACTCACACTCTATTGCACTGATCATGGGCAATGCCGCCTATCGTACCGGCATGAAAGCCACATTTGATGAGGCTACCCAGGAAGTAATGGTGGGTGGTAAAGTGTTTAAGATGTAGTTCGCAACAACAAAATAAATAGGTACCCGCAAAAAGCTGTTGATAACGATGGTTTTTTGCGGGTACCATCGTTTCTGACATTATTCATTACATCATAGCTTCATGCGTATAGGGATTTCCGCTATGGTGGCGGGTTTTTTCCTGCCGGCTTTGTTGTTGTAAATACTTCCGGAATACTTTGTATTTTGGACAGCTTAGAACAACGAACTATGAACAGGAACATTTTAATAAAACTGCTACCCGCGGCAGCAGGACTAGCGCTGTTGGCGCTGTCCGTTAAAGCGCAACAAAAAGCAACGACTACTCCGAACATCGTTTTTATTCTCGCAGATGATTTAGGCTATGGCGACCTCAGTGCTTATGGTCAACAAAAATTCAGCACCCCACATATTGACCAGCTGGCGAAGCAAGGCATGCGCTTTACGCAGTTTTATGCCGGCACCTCCGTTTGTGCGCCTTCCAGGGCATCGCTCATTACCGGTTTACATACGGGGCATACTTTTATCCGTGGTAACAAGGAAGTACAGCCCGAAGGGCAGCAACCTATAGCCGACACCGTTATAACGATCATGGAAGTACTAAAGAAGGCTGGGTACACTTCCGGCATCTTTGGTAAGTGGGGACTGGGGCCGGTAGGCTCTTCCGGTGATCCGATGAAACAGGGAACCGATCGTTTTTATGGCTACAATTGCCAGCGGCAGTCGCACCGCTACTTTCCCACACATCTCTGGGATAATGATACCAAAGTAGTGCTGCCGGAAAACGGGCAGCTGGAACACATGAGTACTTACGCACCAGATATGATCCAGGCGCAGGCCCTCCGGTTCCTGGAGGAAAATAAAAGCAAACTGTTTTTTCTTTACCTGACCTATACCCTGCCACATGCAGAACTGCAGGTACCAGATGATAGCCTTTTCCGGCATTTCAAAGGTAAGTTTGCCGAGAAACCATACAAAGGCAACGACTATGGTCCTAAAGCCACCGTGCCTGGTTATGCCTCCCAGGCCTATCCACACGCTACCTTTGCTACCATGATGACCCGCCTGGATAATTATGTAGGCGAGGTGATGGCACACCTGAAAGCATTGGGATTAGACAAAAATACCCTGGTGATATTCACGAGTGATAACGGTCCACATACAGAAGGTGGTGCAGATCCGGCTTTCTTTAACAGCGCCGGTGGTTTCCGTGGTGTAAAAAGAGACCTGTACGAAGGTGGTATCCGTGAACCCTTTATTGCCCGTTGGCCTGGCAGAATAAAAGCAGGCAGTACCAATTCATTCCAGGGTGCTTTCTGGGATATTATGCCTACACTGGCACAACTGACCAAGGCGCCGTCTATGCCCTACACAGACGGTGTATCGCTGCTACCTGCCTTAACAGGTGGTAAAGGACAACAGCAACATCCATATCTCTATTGGGAGTTTCATGAAGATGGTGGCCGTCAGGCGGTGAGACAAGGTAATTGGAAGGCGGTAAGACAACAGGCGCAACAGCATCCGGATGGAGCAGTAGAATTATATGATTTGGCCACAGATCCTGCGGAGACAAAGAACGTAGCAGTCGCACATCCCGACATCGCGGATAAAATGGCTGGTTATATGAAAGAAGCCCACGTGGAAACAGCGTTATATCCGTTTTTTAGCTTTTAGCCGTTAGCTTTTAGCTATTAGGAAATGCAGCGAAGACTAACATTTTTTTTTAGCTGTTAGCTGTTAGCTTTTAGCTATTAGGAAATGCAGCGAAGACTAACATTTATTAATCTTTGCTGCATTTCCTAATAGCTAAAAGCTAACAGCTAACAGCTGTTTCAGCTTCTATCTACCAGCTTGTTCATATTTTCGTTATACCTTTCGCCTGTATTCGGATATTTCTTCAGCAGGTCTTCCAGGTTTTGAAGATCGGTAGCTGTTAAATGAACGTCTACAGCGCCGGCATTATCCAGCAGGTATTTTCTTCTTTTAGTACCGGGGATGGGGATAATGTTATCTCCCTGTGCAAGTACCCACGCCAGTGCCAGTTGAGCAGGTGTACAATTTTTTCCGGCGGCCAGTTCAGCAAATCCGGTGGCCAGCAGCTTATTGTTTTCTGCATGTTCGCCCTGGTAACGGGGCAATTGTTTTCTGAAATCGTTATCCCCCAGTTTGGCTACATCCAGGTCGTTGATAACAAGACCACGGGCCAGCGGGCTGAAAGGGACAAACGAAATGCCCAGTTCTTTGCACACCGGTAGTATCTCTTTTTCCACATCCCGGGTAAGGAGGGAATATTCACTTTGTAACGCACTGATGGGG
Source organism: Chitinophaga sp. 01L420 (assembly GCF_056399985.1). Taxonomy (NCBI): domain Bacteria; kingdom Pseudomonadati; phylum Bacteroidota; class Chitinophagia; order Chitinophagales; family Chitinophagaceae; genus Chitinophaga; species Chitinophaga sp. 01L420. The sequence continues at coordinate 1,348 of NZ_JBFTSK010000077.1, read as the reverse complement.
TGGACCGCATGCGCTTTACGGAGCGTGTTGGCAGAAGCTTCCGAAAGGCCCAGGTAGCGTACTTTACCTTCTTTTACCAACTCAGCCATCGCACCCACCATTTCCTCTACCGGCACGTTAGGATCAATGCGGTGGGCATAGTATAAATCGATTACATCCGTTTGTAGTCTTTTTAAACTGGCTTCCACGGCCTTTCTCATATAGGCGGGAGAACCGTCGAAGTTGCCGGCGCGCACATCGGTATTCATCGAAAAGCCAAATTTGGTGGCAATGAAGATTTTATTACGGTTGGGCTTCAGCACTTTGGATACCAGTTCTTCATTCTTGCCGGCTGCATATACATCTGCGGTATCCCAGAAGTTAATGCCTATTTCAAGGGCTTTTTCAAGTGTGGCAATAGATTCCACATCATCGGGTACGCCGTAGGCGTGACTCATTCCCATACAGCCCAAACCAATGGCAGACAGCTGTACGTCTGTTGTTCCTAATGTTCTGTATTCCATAAGATAATCTGCTTTTATATTTGATATTCTGATTACGCAAAGATATGCCGGCGATACGGCCGGAAAATTGTATTAACAACAGGAATAGTTGTGGATTTCAAAGAAGGGGACAAATAAGGCACTTTTTTAAAGGTAGTTATTATTCGTAATTTTAACGTGTATGACGAACCACGATAAACAATTTCAGTTAACAACCCCCAACAGTGTGACCACCGTTACAGACTGGTTTTGTGATGACATCCGGCTAACACATACAGTGACGGATTACCAGAAAGCAGATCATATGCGTACCAGCAACGATACCGATGTGGTACGACTGCATTTTGGACTGAAAGGAGATTACGCTTTTTCCTATAAACAGTTGAACCGTTCCTTTGACCTCATAGGTGGTCATCACAATATTATGTACTCTAATGGATTTGAAATTGAAGTACAACCTAAAGCCGCAGAGATAGAAACTTTTGGGATACAATTTCCCAAAAACCTGTTCATCGAGTTTACACAAACAGGCAATGAATACCTGCAACGATTTTGTGAGCACGTGATGGCAGGAAAAGAAGCGCTGCTTTCAGAAAACTGGGGTCCTATTGACGCTGCCACACAACAGGTAATAGGGCAGATCATGAACTGCCGCTTTACGGGACAACTGAAGAAATTATTCCTGTTATCAAAAAGTATTGAATTACTGGTACTATCTGCGGAAGCATATAACTATGCGGCAGGTAAAAAGGACGTCTTTATAAAAAATAAAACGGACAAGGAAAAAATAATTGCTGTCAGAGATCTCATCAACGAACGCTTAAATGATCCGCCGGGCCTCACGGAAATTGCACAACTGGTAGGGC
>NZ_JBFTSK010000076.1:0-21373 GCF_056399985.1 Chitinophaga sp. 01L420 | reverse complement strand
CAAAAGGTGTCTAAAGTGATTCCGGTAGCCTCTTCCAGCGCCATGCGGCAGGTGGTGCGGGATGCATTAAAAAATGAATTTGCAGGCAAGGGGGGATTTTCCACCTTCAATTATGAAATGAAATCATTCAGCTACTACCAGGAGTTGAAGGAATTATACGGATATAATTCAAAAACCAACCTGCTCTTTGTTAACAATGCTACCAGCAGCGGAAGGAATGTAGATGCCGTTTCCAAGAAAACAGGCATCATGGTTAAGTTCCTGCAACAGAACTTTACCATAGATATGGATATTCCGGAGGACGGCGAACTGATCGACCGGAACGCTAATCCATCTGTATTTGGTTCGGTTGCACCATTGTATGTAAGCAGCGTTACCTATGGCCGACTTGGAATTATGACGATAGAAACAGATGCGGAAGAAGAAACCGCTACTGCGGTGTTCCGGAAAGCATTTAGTATCCTCGGTATCGTTAATGGCAGTAGTACACTGACAACGGACGAAAAGGCGATCATTGATGCTGCAGAGATAAAAGTATCTGTTGCCGGTGTAAGCGGAGAAGATGCCGTAAAAACCATTACCGGGCTGGCCGGACTCGCAGAACTGATCACCAAAGGGCTTACCTACACACCGGAATCTCCCGGTGTACCTATTACCTTTAAGATGCGTTATGTAAATGACGACAGCAATGTAGCCGCTCCTTTTGAGGTGAACTATGGGCCCTTTGATAAGGTATATGCACGGGCTGAATTTGAAAACGAGCATACCGCCTTTGGTAATACCGCTAACGGCACATTTATGAATACGTTCGCGGACATATATGTGGCATTTTACCAGGATCCTAACGGCACCGTACCTACGAAGGGATATAATTTTATCAACTTCAAGGGTCACGAAACTACCATATTGCAATATCCCAAGGAGGGAACTCAGCCCGCTGGCATCAAAAAGACTAATTCCGATGAATCGTTCAGAAATACACCGAAAGGTACCCGCTTACTGATACATAAAGACGAAATAGTGTATAGAACGGTTACAACCGGCCCTACCGGTACACGTGGGGGGCGTAGCAATACGTCCATTTATACCTATGACTATAACATGTTAAGTGGAGATGGATATTTTCCATTGCCCACAAAATCAAATTAACTTCTTTAATGCTATTTTATGATAGATATCAGACAAGCTTTTTTTCTTACCAGTGCAATCGCCATTGCACTGGTATCCTGCTCAAAAAAACAGGTGGATTCAATACCTGATAAGGCAACCGGTAGCAGCTACCGTTTCAGCGATCTGCCAAAGTATGGAGATACCATTATTACTATAAAAACAGGAAAGGAAACAGGGATAAAAGGTTATCTCGACAGATTAAAAATAAACGGCACAGGTGAATTTCTACGGGATAGTATATGGCCCAACAGTGGTGGCTATTCCAGTTTTTATACTACTGATGAACAGGTAGTAGTGCCGGATAACCAGGGATATATTTATCCTGGCTCATTGATCCGGGGTAATACCGTAAATGACGCTAATTTTGTTCCTCTCCCCATTCGTAATTATAAAAGAGTCCCGATTACGGTAAGCGTATCTTTCCCTTCTGATGCTGCCGTGGGTGTAATAGATACTCCCTCTCTTTCCCGTACCAGGGTATTTTTGAGAACGGCATTGCTGGCGCCAGGTTTTTCAGGTGCGCAGATTGAGGAATTTCTCTATGAAACTTTTGGTTTCTCTTTTTATGATGAGATAAAACGGGCGTTTGGGTCTAATGAAAATATTAAGAAACTGTTCTATTCTTCCAGCAGCTCCTTCAATTTTCAATCAGTGAAAACTGATAAACGCTCAGCGCTGGTAGCAAAATTCAGCCTGAAGAATTTTGTAATGAGATTGGAAGCACCTCAGAATGGAAAGCTCATTGATGAAACCAACGTAGATCAGGCGGTACTACAAGGATATACCCCTGTATATATTAATTCTATTACCTATGGCCGGATGGGCATTATCGTAATAGAGTCCAATGAAACCCTGGAGAATCTGAAAACGCAATATGAAAAGACGGTCAGGCGCATATTTAAACGTACCACGGAAACGTTAACAGAGGAAGAGAAGAGAGTAGTGAACAGTTCCCGGATAAATGTATACCTGATTGGAGGCTCCGGAACGCCGCAAACACAATCTGTTAATGGGTATGATGAGTTCGTGAAATTTATAGGTAGCAGTGGAGCCTTTACTGCAGCTGACCCCGGTGTTCCTATTGCATTTACCATGAAATATATGAGTGATAACTCAAATGTTAGAACAACATACCGCTTAGATTATCCTAATTAAAAAGAAGCAAATGAAATACCCATCTTCATTACTGATAGGCTGTTGGATGATATCTGTTGTGTTGTTTTGCTCCTGTAAAAAAAATGATCAACCTGTGCCACCTCCTGAAGGCGGCACAGGAATAAACAAAATACTGGATTCCGTTTTTTTATATGCGCAACAGGTATATTACTGGAATGATCAGCTGCCATCATACGATAAATTTGCGCCGGAGAAGTATGCGGCAGAGCCATCGAAAAGTAACCTGGACCTGCTTCAAACAGAATTGTTTGATATAACGCGCTATGCCATCAATCCTGTTACACAGCAATCGTTTGAATACAATATTCATCAACCTGAAATACCAAAGTATTCAACGATCTTAGATTTTATGAACCCATCCGGGGCAAATAATAATCCTGTTACAGCAGCGTCATTAAAAACGATTGGCAGGAATTTCGGGTTTTCGCTGGTAGCGATGGATAATAATGATATCAGGATACTGACGGTAAACAGAGATGCGCCGGCAGCACTGTCGGGACTAAAGAGGGGAGATATCATAAAAAGCGTGAATGACCATATGGCTGCTACGTCAGAAGCGTTCTACAGCTTTATTAAAAAAGCAACAGAAGACCCGCTGATACATTTTACAGTAGCAGATGCTGTTTCGGGCGTTGAGAAAAAAGTAACCCTATCAGCTACTGTACCGGTTCAGAATCCCTTATTCAAGGATACGGTTTTCAATATCGGGAATGTCAGTACCGGCTATCTTGCCTATGACCGGTTTACAGGAGAGAGTAATACACGGGCATACCTGGAGCCTGTTTTTAACCGGTTTGAAGCACAGCATATTACGGAGTTGATCATCGATCTGCGCTATAATGGTGGTGGTTTTCAGAGCACCTGTCAATATCTGGCGAACAGGCTGGTGCCGGCCGTTGATAATGAAAAAGTCATGTTCAGGGAATACTATAATCCCCTCATGCAGCAGGGGAAAGCCAGCATCCTGGCCAACCAGCCCATAGTGGATGACGCGGGTAACCCGATTATGATCGGAGAAAAAAAAGCCACCCTGCTGGATGTTGATTATAGCCTGAAAGCAAATACCACGCTCTTTGAAAAAGAAGGTGGTATTGGTAATTTAAAAAGGATATTTTTTATTGTAAGCGATGCCACGGCTTCTGCCAGCGAATTACTGATCAATAGCCTGAAGCCGTATATGGATGTGAAACTGATCGGCGTTTCATTTTCCGGTGGTCATGTGAGCACCTATGGTAAGCCTGTTGGTTTTTTTGATATCAATATAAATAAATATAAAATTTACATGTCACTTTACCACGATAAAAACGCCAATGATGAGGGCGCTTTTTTTGATGGTATACCTGCAGATATTTCTGTAATAGATAATCCTGCTGTTGACTTTGGTGATTTGCGGGATCCTTCGTTACGCAGTGCTTTCGCCATCATTGCTCCCGGTTATCGGCTCCCGGCTGTGGAGTTGCTACGCAAGCCGGTAACCGGTTTTCGGGGGAGAACAATCTATAAATATGATCAGGCATTTCCGGGTTTGATAAAAGAGACGCGTAAGCTGCATTTTAAATGAGTAATTGGATGTTTGAACACGGGATTGTATAGCAGACATAGTGCGGTGAAAGAGTAGTAGGAGAGTAGTAGGAGTGTAGTAAAAGAGTAATGTAACAGTAATAAGAGTGCAGTGGAACAGTAATAGCAATATAGTGGGAATGTAATAGATAGACGAGTCCTAGGTACTGGAGAAGTATACGAGAAGTAGTAATGAGGTAGGAGGCTGTAAAATGAACTGTGTCAAAGCATAAAAATTTCAATGCCATTTGCCTATGTTTTTGCTTTGTTCAGGTTTCGTAAACAAAGCAAAAACATAAACAAACAGATTATCAGCTGCGCCCCTGGCGCCATTATACAATGGATCCCTGATCAAACCATCCGGGGGCACCATCGTTTCCTGCGTCGCCATCGCCGGCGGAAGCACCTGGATTTCCGTTACCTCCGAAGTTGCCATTGTCTTCACAGTCAAACCATGCGCAGCCACCATAGCCACCGCCACCGCCTACACCGTTTGTTCCCGGTAAGCCGGCCTTTCCTCTTTCGCCGGCCGCTCCGCCAGGAATAGGATAATGCATGTCGCCGATGTTGAAGTTTTTATACTTTAAATCCACGAAGCCGGAAGCACCGCCATTGCCTGCTCTGCCACCGCTGCCGGCAGCTCCGCCATTGCCACCGGTACCACCGTCAGAAGCGCTTTCACAACCGCCGCCGTCTCCTCCGCGTCCACCATTGCCACCGTTACCGCCATTGCCACCATGGCCGCCATTTCCACCGCGTCCTCCCTGGGCATTGAAGGTGATGCCACCTTCAAAAGTAGAAACAGTTAGTTTGAGGGTTCTACCGGCTTTGCCGGCGCCTCCATCTTCTCCATTCAGACCCGGTGTACCATGTGAGCCATCCTGCCCCCTGGTAGATCCGGCATCGCCAAAAATATGACACTGGGCACGCTGGCCATCGGCCCCGTTAGGCCCTGATACGCCGTTGGGCGCTGCTCCTTTATCGGAACCTGCATCTCCTGTGAGGTTCCATTCTGTTCCGCTAGGCATATTATAAAGTTTTTGAAGTGATGAGTTAAGGTTTGTCCACTGCTTCTAATGCGAGTGCTTTCCAGTCTACTTTTACCACATCCGATACGGTGTGGGCAAGTTTTCGGATATTGCCGCGCAGTGTTCCGGTGATATCAAGTGTGAGTATGTCGGCGCGCTGAATGATGCGGGAGCCCTGGTATCCCAGTACATTGTCGGCAATCGCAAAACTGATGTCCTGGTCTATTATCAGCGTGGCATTTTTTTGCACAATGACATCGCCCAGCCGCACAAAGAGTTCGTATACATGAAAGTTGACGAGGAACTCCGGCACGGTGGCAGATACGATCCGGTGTGTTTTCGCTGCCAGCATTTGTTCTTCAGAAATGTGTGCAGGTAATGCCGCGTAACGGCTGATATCATTTGCTTTTGATTTTTTACCGCCGCAACCACAATCCTTTTCTCCCGTTAAAGGGATGTAACGCTTTACAGATCTTGGCAGCGCCGCTTCATGTGGATTAAAAGACTGCAACAAGCCACTGATAAATCCTACACTGTAACCATCAATTTTACCCTCAGCATCTAATGTGGAAAGACTGACCAGTCCTTCCGTACTATCAATATGTTCAAATGCTTTTGGGTCCGACAGTCGCGGTGCATTGGCAGGCGCCCTTCCGGCGAGGGTTAGCAAAGCGGCAGTGGTGAGCGGCCTTACGCGGGCAACGGATAAGCCCGACTTATGCGCGTCGCGGGCTCGTAGTGTAAATTGCTGGCCTTCTTCTACTACGATAGAAGGAACGCCATTGGGGTTCGAGTAAATCATGACTATTGGGGTTAATGTGATCTAAGGTGAGCAATATGCTCTGAGGTATTAGTCGGGATTTGGTGGAGGGAGGGAAACAAGGGGAGAGAAATGGGGGAATATATGAATGCTCTTCCTATTATCAATTTTTTGTTATTCCATATTAACAAACAATTGATTCACATTGGCATTAACAAAAATGAATCAATATCTTATTCCTATTTCTAAAGTTGCTATGAAAATTCATTTTTGATAAATATATACCCATAAAGGGTTCTGTCAGTTTCTCAAAAAAAATAATTAAATCCAAACTTTCTGCATTATCTGTGGCGTATCTAGATAGACAACATTGTAAAACCAGCTGAAGCAATTAATCTATTTACCAAAACGTGCACAATCATGAAGAAAAGCAAGGCTTCCCTGTTTGCTGGCGCAAAATCGAGTGACGAAAACTACGGCTGTTATTGATGGCTTATACGAAAAGAATAGTGACTGTCAGAAACAGTGCACAAGGTTTCCAATAGTAAAAGAAGTGTTTGAAACGATGTCGGTCGCACAACACTATTGTGGATCATGCCATGATAATATTAATTGCAGAAGACTCTTGCAAGTCTCTAAGCCGCGGAAGAGAGCGAAAATATGCAGCTGTCTAATTCACTTACTTTTAGTGGATGTATTCGGCAAATATATACAGCATAAATTAACTACAATGCTGATATGATTTAATTATACAATACTGAAACACATCGATGCTATAAAGGTACCACTCGGAAAAAACAATCATATAAAAATAAAATAAATAATTATAAAACAATAAATTATACATTGTAATATTTAATTGTATATAAGAATTGTTTCGCCGTAGAACTATATTAGATAAGATGAATGCCAATTTTAGTACGATTCATTTTACAGCGTGTATTATTTAAAGTAGGATTAAATTAAATTAAATCTGTTCTTAAATAACGATAGCGCGCTATCAGCATGAAATATTAAAATTTAGTTTATGAAAAAGCCGATAACTATGATATTAATTAGAATACTCTCATTAATATTCATATTAATGTTAGCATCCAATATTAATGAAGCAAAAGCTAAGTATAAGAGGCAGATGCGCACACTCACATTAACTGCCAGTCATGTTTCACTAAAATATGTATTCGAGAATATTTATCAGCAAACTGGATTAGTTGTCAAACTTAACAATTCTGTAAAAGACTTGAATGAGACCCAAATCATAAGCGTGAATTTTAAACAAACAGAGATTTCAGAAGTAATGGCATTTTTGCTAAATAATCAAAAAGATGTAAAATTTATATTAAAAAATAAATCAATTATAGTTTTTAGAGAAATAAGTAATCAAGTATCGATATATAAAAATATAGTTGACACTTCCAGTTCTACGTTTCCTCTTACAGGAAAAGTAACAGACCAAGCAGGCAACCCAATACCCGGAGTCAGTGTAACATTGAAATACTCCAACAAAGGTTCAATAACAAATGAGGACGGAAGTTTCTTGCTATCAAATATAAATAAAGGCGAAGTTGTAATATTTAGATCCTTAGGTTTTCTATCTAGAGAGATGCCTGTGAAAAACAGGAGCATTCTAATACAGTTAAAGCCTTATATTAATAGCTTAGACGAAACTGTTGTTATTGCTTATGGTACGACAACAAGAAGAGTGAGTACCGGAAATGTTAGCACAGTAAAAGCTGTGGATATAGAAAAGCAGCCAGTAAGCAACCCTCTAATGGCCTTACAAGGAAGAATACCTGGCATATTCATTACTCAAACCTCAGGATTGTCGGGAGCGGCAGTTACTGTACGAATTCAAGGGGAAAATAGTCTTGAAAGCGGAAACAATCCCCTTTACGTCATTGACGGAATACCATTCACCTCCCAACTATTACCTTCAATATCGACAAATAACTATGGCATAATATCAAATGGGAGCCCAATGAATTTTATAAATCCAAACGACATTGAAAGCATTGACGTCTTAAAGGATGCTGACGCCACAGCCATTTATGGTTCGCGCGCTGCCAACGGTGCGGTTCTCATTACGACAAAAAAGGGAAAATCTGGACAGACCAAGGTAGACGTTAATATGCAAACTGGCTGGGGGCAGTTAACACGAAAGATGAACCTTCTAAATACGAAGCAATATTTAGAAATGCGCAATGAAGCAAAGAAAAACGATGGCCTCCCAATATCTCCAACTGACTATGATATTAATGGAGTATGGGATACAACTCGTTCAACAGACTGGCAAAAAGAACTCTTAGGGAATACGGCTCGCTACACAGATTTTCAGGGCAGTGTTTCGGGAGGAAATGCAAATACCCAATTCTTAGTTGGTGCCGGATTTCATGCGGAATCAACTGTCTTTCCAGGAAATTTTACAGACAAGAAATCGTCAATACATTTTAACATCAACAACATATCTACAAATCAAAGGTTTCGCCTGCAGGTATCAGGTAGTTATTTAGTTGATAAAAATCTACTTCCCAATAACGATCTAACAAGTCAGGCTATTAATCTTCCGCCCACCGCTCCGCCTTTATATAATAAAGATGGGGGATTAAACTGGGCACCAGATGCTGCTGGTAACTCAACATTTGCTTATAATCCGGCAGCATATATTTATAATAAATATAAATTAAATACATTTAATCTATTTGGGAATGCACTTCTAAGTTATGAAGTGCTACCGGGCTTAGATATAAAAACTAGCTTGGGTTATACAAATATGCAGTCGGATGGAACCATTGCCGTCTCATCGTTATCTGTTCGACCCGAATACAGAGTGCTTTTCAATCCCAGATCAGCGAGCTATAGTAATAGTTCAATCGCAACATGGATTATAGAACCTCAAATAACATATTCTCGCCAAATCAAAAGAGGAAAAATTGAAGCACTATTAGGGACCACCATACAGCAAACAAACAGTAAACAAGTACAGTATCTAGGTGGGGGATATTTAAGCGATGCAGTTCTGGAAGATATCCATTCGGCAACACAATTATATGTAATCTCATCTCTTGCCACTATATATAAATATAATGCCCTATTCTCACGCTTAAAATATACCTATGATGACAAATATATCATTAATGTGAATGCTCGTAGAGATGGTAGCAGTAGATTTGGAGACAAAAACCAATTTCACAATTTTGGCTCTATCGCATTTGCATGGATATTCTCTAACGAAAAATTCATTCAAAATACTTTTCCATTCTTAAGCTTTGGTAAAATGAGGGGAAGTTATGGGATAACAGGAAATGATCAACTTGGTGAATATAGATTTCTTAACTTATATACTCCGCTTGATCGGATTGCTATTCCCTATCAAAATGTTATCGGATTAGAACCCCAAGGGATAACCAATCCCTATTTAGCCTGGGAGCAAACCAAGAAATTGCAATTCGGGCTTGATCTGGGAGTGCTAAAAGATAAAATGCTCTTCTCTCTTAATTACAACTACAACAGATCCTCCAATCAATTACTATCATACGTTTTACCAATATTTGCTGGATTTCAATCTGTCGCAAAGAACTTCCCGGCAACTATACAAAACACAGGATGGGAGTTTTCAATGTCCACCAAGAACATCAATACGAACAATTTTAGTTGGTCAAGTGATATCAATTTAACTGTTCCCCAAAATAAGTTAGTTGCATTCCCCAACCTGGCTATGTCGTCCTACTTCGATATGTTAGAAGTTGGGAAACCCGTTATGAGCACAAAACTATATCACCTTTTGGGAGTTGATCCAGCAACAGGTCAGTACCAATTTGAGGATAGTAAAGGTAATCCCACATTCAATCCCGATTATGTAAATGATAGAACTGTACTAGTCAAAACTTATCCTGATTTTTATGGTGGATTTCAGAACAATTTTAAATATAAAAACTTTGAACTGGAGATTCTATTTCAGTTTGTAAAGCAAAAAGCTATGGGCTATCAGTACGGCCAAAGCAACCCCGGAGGTTTCATTAATAATATGCCTACAAGCGTACTTGATAGATGGCAAAAAACGGGCGATAAACGTCCAATTCAAAGATTCAATTCTGACGATGCAATATATTCATCATGGGGAAATGCACTTTACAGTGACGGGGCATGGGCCGATGCATCTTATATTAGATTGAAGAACATATCCCTTTCTTGGCAGTTACCGGAATCATGGAAAAGAAAGATTCACGCGAGTAATTGCCAGCTGTTTGTCCTCGGGCAAAATCTTTTAACCTTTACTAAATTTATAGGTCTAGATCCTGAAACCAAAAGTATAGATGCACTACCGCCGCTACGCGTACTAACAATGGGAGCACGAATCTCCTTATAATTCTCCTTAGAACGAGAAGAGAAAATACAAACTGAAAATAATCGAAATTATCATGAAACTAATAGCTGAAAATAATCGTCCATTCCTTATAAAAAAGAGATCTCCGGTAGCATTGCATACTAAATCTAAACATGCAATGATTTGCAAATTAATTATTCTTCTCTTAGTTGTAAATTTGCTTGGTTGCAAAAAGTTAATTAGCATCGATGCGCCAATTACGGATATAAATGCTATAAATGTATATAACTCAGATGCTACCGCATCTGCAGTGCTTATCGGCATCTATACAAAAATGACCTCGACATTGCGTAGGGGAGGTCTTACATCGGTAACATTATTCCCAGCACTATCAGCTGACGAATTAACCATTATCGGAGGAACCAATAATAGCGCCAAAGAATATATACCCTACTATCTCAATAGATTGACCAGGTCTACAACCGGGAGCATGGATTTCTCTGTTAATATTTATCCAATTCTTTATATAACAAATTCAGCAATAGAGGGAATAAATAGCTCTACTGGATTGACGCCATCGGTAAAAAAACAATTATTAGGAGAGGCTAAATTCATGAGAGCATTTTGCCACTTCTATCTTACGAATTTATACGGAGACATTCCATTAACGATTACAACCGACTACACGGTAAACGCAATTTTGCCCAGATCCACAAAGCAGACGGTGTATCAACAAATCATTTCTGATTTAGAAGACGCTCAAGGACTACTAACGGAAACTTATGTTGCAGGTAATTCAATTAGTGCGACAAACGAAAGAATAAGGCCCAACAGATGGGTTGCAACCGCTTTGTTAGCAAGGGTTTATTTATACAAGGGCGATTGGGTGAATGCTGAGAAGCAATCTAGCTTAGTTATCAATAATTCATCTCTATATAATCTTAACAGCCTGAACAACGTATTCTTAAGGAATAGCACTGAAACTATCTGGTCATTACAACCAACTCTTGACCCTACTGGAGTTCCAAATACAGAAGATGCAAATCTCTTCATACTTCCCGCTACGGGTCCTACCGTCAGTGGTAATTACCCAGTTTACTTAAGTAATAGTGTTGTAAATAGTTTCGAGAAAGGAGATCAGCGGAAAAAAAATTGGATAGACAGTGTTGTTGTAAAAGAGGATAGTATAACTAAACACACTTACTATTATCCTTATAAATATAAAATCAATGCAGGCAATGCTCCCGTAGAGGAATATACTGTGGTATTACGGCTGGCTGAACAATATCTTATTCGCTCCGAAGCCAGGGCACAACAGTCGAATATTAATGGTGCTTCAGATGATTTAAACCGAATTCGCGAAAGATCTGGATTACCCAAAACGACTGCAACAACCAAAGAGTCATTATTGTCGGTGATTTTACATGAAAGACAAGTCGAACTTTTCACAGAATGGGGACATCGCTGGTTTGATCTAAAGAGGACAAATAAAATTAATGACGTAATGAGTATTGTCACTCCAAAAAAGGGAGGTATTTGGAATAGCAATTGGCAATTATATCCATTTAGGGACTTGGATTTGGCAAGTGATCCTAATCTCACACAAAATGATGGATACTAAACGACATCAGATCGCCATTGACCTCCAATACGAAGTGGATATATATCTTCATCTCAAATTTATTATCTAAATAATTGGCCCAAAAAGGAAAAAAATGATTAAAAATAAATTAAAATGTTTAGCATTAGTCCTATCAATATCAATTTATACCCATGCACAGAACCCTAAAAATACATCAGATAATATTCTAGGGGCCCAAACATACCAAATGCAGCCGGTTCACCTGCAGTCTAGATGGGCGAAAGATGTCAATCCTAATAACGCATTAAAGGAATACCCACGCCCGCAAATGGTGCGCAAAAATTGGGAAAATTTAAATGGTCAATGGGAATATGCAATTACTGATTCAAGCAAAAATGCTCCAATTGATTATACTGGATTCATTCTTGTTCCCTACCCAGTAGAGTCATCACTATCGGGTGTACAAAGAAAATTGATGCCAAATGATAATTTATGGTATAGACGATTTATACAAAAACCTAATTTACACTCTGACGAGCGATTGTTATTACATTTTGATGCTATAGATTGGAAATCCACTATCTATATTAATGGAAGAGAAATTGGCCAGCATACTGGCGGATATCAAAATTTCTACTTTGACATTACTGAGTACTTAAATCCAGGGAAGAATGAATTAACAGTAAAGGTCTTTGATCCAACGGACCTGGGGCCAAATCCTCATGGGAAACAAGTACTCAACCCTTCAAATATTTATTACACAGCATCAAGTGGTATATGGCAAACTGTTTGGCTTGAGACAGTTCCGAATAAACGTATTTCGAATATAAAAACTACCCCTGACATAGATAAAGAAACGCTTTTAATTGACATAAATACAACTCGAGAGACTTCGAACCTAACATTGGAAGTTACAGCATTAAAAAATGGGGAGATAATAAGTACAAAAAAACAACTCATTGCACAGCAAAAAGAAGTTGATAAAAATACAACTTCGATAGCGCTAAAAATCCCTCATCCAGATTTATGGTCTCCTGACAACCCATTCCTATACGACCTTTCTATAAAATTACTCAAAGGAAATATGGTCGTAGACAAAATAACAAGTTACTTCGGAATGCGTAAAATTGATATCCAAAAAGATGAAAAAGGAGCGGACCGGATTTTCTTAAACAACAAGTATACCTATAACCTGGGAGTGCTTGATCAAGGATTTTGGCCGGAAGGTTTATATACTGCTCCAACTGATGAAGCATTGGCATTTGATATAAAGGCGATCAAAGCCATGGGTTTCAACACTATCCGAAAACACATAAAAATAGAACCTAGTAGATGGTATTACCACGCTGATAAAATTGGAGTATTGGTGTGGCAAGATTTTGTAAACCCTCCTCACGGACTTCCAGAAGGGGCCAAACAGATATTTGAAGAAGAGATAAAGGAAACAATTGATCAATTACACAACTATCCATGTATTACTACGTGGGTGCTTTTTAATGAGCGATGGGGATCATACGACCAACGGCGCTTGACAGAATGGGTTAAGAAAAATGATCCTAGCAGAATAGTAAATGGGCACTCCGGCGAATTGTTATACGTAAATGATCAATTAAGACAACCTTCAGACTCTCCTTGGATAAATAGCGATTTAACTGATGTACATTCCTATCCAGATCCACGAAATGCACCTGGACAAGCAGGAAAGGCGAGAGTACTAGGCGAGTTTGGTGGAGTTGGCGTATCAGTTCCTGGTCATCAATGGGATGATATGCAGGGATGGGGCTATATACAGGTGCCGTCTACAGAATTAAAAAAGCGGTATGCCTATATGATGAGTGAATTAAAAAAATTAGAATCTGAAGGCCTGAGTGGTTCAATATACACTGAACCATATGACGTTGAAGGAGAAGAAAATGGTCTACTCACGTATGACAGAGAGATTATAAAAGTACCAATTAATGAAATTCGAGAAATTAATAATAATTTGGTATCCCAAATATCAAAGACAGTAGACCCTAGATTTTATATTGCGGAGGATATAGATACTAAAGATAATGATGACAGATATACAGAACTTCTTCTTTCCTATGAAAAAGGTAAGCATGACTCAAGCTTTCTCAGGCGCTTAATATTAATGGCTATTCGCAAGAAAGATCAAGCTAAAACCACAAATGTTGGTCGAGAATATATCAATCAATTAAAAGACCCATATTCAAAAGAAAACCTAACCTTTATTACACAAATCACAAGAACAACTAAGGATAAGGGCTTTKAAATGCTTATCTCCGACTCTGAAAAAATCGACTCTGTTTTAGGTGAAAATACATCAATCTATAAATTAAAGTATATTATCACTATAGAAGAACTAGAGCCTTATATGAGAACCAATTATTTAAATCCAAACTGGGATAGTGTACAGCAAGTATTTACAGATAAATATGGATCTGTTGGTGAGGAGCTAATTTTCGGAAAGCGCATGTATTACTATGGAAATGTAACCCAGGATTGGAAGAATTATGGTAAATACTTCGTACTCTATTTTGAAAAGGCGTTGCATCATCCTGACTTTATGATCAATAATATTGCATGGATGCTATTTGAGCATGTCGATGATCCAAAAGTTCTTGCATTTGGTGTTGAAGTAATGAAATATTGCATTGAAACCTGGGATAAACAGGCTCCTGACGCTTTTGACACATATGCTAACCTACTTCATAAAATTAATAAATCTAGCGAAGCCATTAAATGGGAAGAGAAAGCTCTTCAAATGATGAAGGGTAGTCCTGACGAAAAAGTTTTCGCTGAAACCCTCCAAAAAATGAAATCCGGCCAGCCGACCTGGCCTACAAATAATTAAACGCATTACGCGGTACATGTGGGCGGATGGTTTACGCCCCATGTGCACTCTATGAAAACGTCGCTAATAGTCTTGTTGGTGACCTATTTTTTCAAACTGATAATAAAACTTAAAATATGATCCTATTTCACCCTGCTACCCACAAATTCTCAAAAGAAAAGTTTAATTACTATAGTACGATCGGAATTTTAGTCGTGTATTATTAGTATATCCTAAGTAACCGTTAAAAGACACAATTAATGATACAATACTGACAGCCGATTGAAATAGTTTGTTACTGTCCTATGTGAACCTATTTAACGGGTAGCAAACTGTCAATCACCCTATCAGCAGGCTCCGGAAAACAAAAACAATTAACATTTAAATCTCATTGTTTTATGGCTAAGCCAAAGAAAACTAACCTCCCCGAAAAGATTCTGAAAATTGAAACGGATGACACGAATTTCACGCCTGTGGAAAAGATTCCGGAAGAGTACCAACACCTGATTATTCCAGCAGCAAAAGTTTTCTATACCCATGATTACGACTTTGACATGGTTTGTCAGTGTATCCGGTTAGGGGTATTTTCACTCTGGATGCACGAAATCTTTGCGATGGAAGCTATCAACTTATTACCGGTCACCTGCAGAGAAATCGTAGTACTTCATTTTATGGCGCATGGTGGTACCAAAGCAGAAATAGCTCAAAACGGTACTTATCCACTCAATGGCAAAGAAGTAAACCTCTTTAAATTAAACTCGCTGTTTCATGAAGCCCCGATGAAAAGAGGTGATGAAATGTTCAGCTTCCATATTAATGTATTACCGCAGGACCTGGCTGCGTTAGGCGAAAAGCATCCTGAGCTGGCACAACTGGCTAAAAAGGAACTGATGCCTGGTAGYGGTGCATTGCAGGACAGGCCTTATAAAATCAACCTGGTATGTAATTATCTTATTAAGGCAATCAATGAATGCAAGTATATCGAGATGCTGGCAGAGAAATTCCTGTACAGATGCTGTCTCGACCTGTTTATCAACTTCGCGAACCAGGACAAAATAGCCCATCTCCCCAACATCTATTATTCCGACGAGATGGAGTATGCCCTGAAAGAAACTGTGGAGTATATGATAGAAAACGTGGAAGAGGAGTTTAACCTGGCGAAAATTGCCTATCATCTCGATGTGAATGCACTGGAGCTGAGAACAGCTTTTGAAAATACGTATCAGATTACCCTGGAGGCCTTTGACCTGCAGCGTAAAATGATCCATGCGTTTCAATTGACGGTAGGCTCCAAGTCATCATCAGACGAAATTGCCAGCTCTATCGCTATGACAGACACCACCAAATTTATTAATCTATTCGAATCATATTTTGATTGTTCCTTCATCGCAGTTCGTAATGCCCAATGAAGTTTTCTTAATCACCCCTTTTGATTTTTTAGGTTGGTGACTCGCGGGGCTATTCCTAGTCCCGCTATTTTTTTCTTTATCCCCTCAAAATAACCCTTGCTTTTTGCAGTCAGCAAAAGAATCCTTAAATTCCTTTTCTTTTCTCACTGTAAAAAGCAAGGGTTATGTCTTTTCAGCAACGTACCATATTAATTACCGGCGCAAGCCGCGGCATAGGTAAGGCCATCGCATTACGTTTAGCCAGCAAAGGCGCCAATATCATCATTGCTGCCAAAAGCGTGGAAGAAGACCCGCGGCTGGGAGGTACCATTTACTCTGCTGCCAAAGAAGTAGAAGAAGCCGGTGGCAAAGCCCTGGCGGTGCAGGTAGATATCCGGGAAGAAGCACAGATCGCACAAGCCGTTCAACAGGCAGTAGAAAAGTTTGGCGGCATCGATGTCGTGATCAACAACGCCTCGGCGATTCAGCTCACCAATACAGAACAAACACCCGCCAAACGCTTCGACCTGATGTATGATATCAATGTACGCGGTACCTTCCTGGTAACCCAACATTGTATTCCTTATCTGAAAAAAGGTAATAATCCACATATACTCACCTTATCACCTCCCATCAACATGGACCCAAGATGGTTTAGTCCGCATGTAGCCTATACCATCAGCAAGTATAATATGAGCATGCTGGCTATGGGCTGGGCAGAAGAGCTGGCGCAATATAAGATCGCCTCCAATGCTTTATGGCCGGCTACCACCATTGCTACAGCGGCGGTGAAAAATCTGCTCGGTGGGGACGCGCTGATTAACCGGAGCCGTACCCCGGATATTATCGCTGATGCAGTGGAATATATTTTAGCCCAGCCTGCGTCTTATACAGGACATACGTTCATAGATGAAGAGGTATTGAAGGCTGCTGGTGTTACGGATTTTGATAAGTATGCGGTGGTGCCTGGAGGTAAATTACAGAAGGACTTGTTCCTGTCGTAACATTTAATATAAATGATCTACATAAATAAGCCGCTCTGAAAAGAACGGCTTTCTTATTGAACCAATTCCAAGCAACTGCTTAGATATACTGTCTTGCAAAAAAATAGCCACCCTGGAAAGGGCAGCTGCCTTCGTACATTGTTTGTCACCCTCCGTTGAGGGAGGATTGTTAACCCATTCAAATATACTAAGAGTCCAAATAAAACATTTATTCAGTTCTATTCAGTCCATTTTTTTTTCATTCATTCTTGTTCATTTTAAAAATCGATAAAAACGAGATTTTTGAATAGGAAAAATTATGTATGGAGAATTTAACCGTAGCAACATATACTATGGATACCTAACTATTTAATATTACCGGCATAACTACCGGCAGAACTATTGACAGGTGGTGTATTGGTAACAACGAAAGCATATTCTCCGGAATCGGTTGCAATCACATAATGCCCATCTTTATACCCCTCGGTGAGCCGCTGCCCGTTCATCGTTACATCAGAAGTAGACAATGCAGGTACATAAATAGTAGCATGGGTATTACCCGGTATTACTACATTCATGGAGAAATCCCCCTCTTCTTTTTTCCATTTTAAAAAAATGAAACCATAGGGTGATTCGTAATTGGCATCAACAGCAGTCACATCTCCCACCGGCTCCGGACGGATCACGATATCGCGGAAAGCCACGCTGCCTGGTGCAGGCCGGATACCGGCCAAACCGGTATAAAACCATTCCATCAGGTGCCCGAGCATAAAATGATTGTTGGATGCATTGTGATAGGCCTGCCAGGATTCTGTGAGGGCAGTAGCTCCCTTTGCCAGTTGCAGTCCATAGCCGGGAACATCGGAACGACTGTTCATATCATAGATCACATCAGAACGTCCTTCCTCATCCAGCACCCGCAGGAGATAACGGTAACCAATATCGCCGGCAGTGATGCCATTATTATGTTGACGGATATCTTCGATAATATTTTCTACTACAGCAGCTTTATCATAGGGATCTACCAGCTCCATGTATACCGACATGGCATTGGCAGCCTGACTGCCACTCCCGTATTGTTTGGTGCTATCGTTAAAGAAGGTGGTATTATAAGCACCTTTTACCGCATCTGCTAACACCTGGTATTTGTGCGCATCTTCCCTTCTCCCTAAAACACCTGCTACTTTCGTTAGAATACGGAGGTCATAATAGTACATAGCCGTAGCCGTAATTCCTTTGGGCGTAAGCTGGGATTCGCCGGGAAATTCAGGTCCAATGTCGTACCAGTCGCCCAGCCCATGCCGGAGGATGTGATGATCAGATTTTTTTCCGAGATAAGCCACGTAACGGGTCATCATCTCATAACTCTCTTCCAACACACTTTTATCACCATACCACTGGTACATATACCAGGGCAATATCACGCCATTGCTGCCCCATTCCGGCGAGTCGCGGAAGCCGCCCTCAAACTGTACATACTCTGGTGCGATGTCCGGGATAAGGCCCTCTGGAGTTTGTGCATGGATCATATCCTGCACTACCTTACGGCATAGCGTAGCAACATCATAGTTATAGCGGATAGAGCTGCCGACTAAATGCGCCTGTTCCAGCCAACCCAGTTTTTCACGATGCGGACAATCCGTCAGCACGCTGCTCATATTGCTGCGGATAGCCCAGTCGATGAGGGTAAACGTTTTATTGAACAACTCATTGGAACAATGGAAATCACCTCTATGCGGCGCATTATTACGCGTATGAATACTGTACACCAGGTCAATTTCCGGCAGATGACCGGGATTCGCCTGCCCCTTAGGCACTGCCCCGTGCACCTGCACATAACGAAAGCCATAGTACATGAACCTGGGCTCCCAGTTTTCTACACTATCCCCTTTGAGGGTATAATTGAAATACACCGGGCTACCTACCGGCGACTGGTCTGCCAGGCCATCGGGAGTCAGCAGTTCCGAAGGTATTAATTTAACCACGGCATGCGCTTTACCTTTTACGGTGAGATGAGGAATGGCAGATGCATTTTGTCCCATATCATACAACCACACGCCTGGCTTAGGCTGGGTAATTTTCACCGGGAAAATCGGATCATACCTGCTCATCCCATTTGTTTGTGCATGTAGTTGAGGCGAGCTGCGTACCGGCAGTGCATTACGCCATGCCTCATCGGGAAATCCCGGTTTATCCCAACCCGCTTGTTCCAGCAGCGCATTAT
This sequence comes from Chitinophaga sp. 01L420, assembly GCF_056399985.1. NCBI lineage: Bacteria > Pseudomonadati > Bacteroidota > Chitinophagia > Chitinophagales > Chitinophagaceae > Chitinophaga > Chitinophaga sp. 01L420. The sequence goes on along the minus strand of NZ_JBFTSK010000076.1, from coordinate 2,342 downwards.
AATCTTCTCCCCCATAAATACTGGAAAAGGTAACCGGGCCCGGAGCCGCTTTCCAGGTGGGATCGCTCACAATATTATCGCTAGTGCCATCCCGGTATTGCAGGTACAGGCGGCATATCAGTTGTGGATAACCAAAAGCACCGGTGAGTTTACGGTATCTTTCGCCGGGTATATAAAAGAAGCCATTACCCAGCATCACCCCCAGGGCATTAGCGCCGTTTTGCAGATGTCTTGTTACATCAAAAGTAACATACAGTGCGTGCTCGTCATATTTTGTCCAGCCGGGGTCGAGAAAACCATTTACTTTATTTCCATTGAGATGAAGATCAAACTGACCCAGACCGGAAATAAAAACAGTGGCCCTGGCCAGCGGTTTGCTGATCCTAAATTCCTTTCTCAGCAACGGCAGTATATCATTGCGGTGCCGGTATTTTTGGTTGCTGTCATCCGTAATGGCGGGCACTATCCGCTGGCTGTCCGGCAGCACGTCATACCCTATCCATTGTGCATTCTTCCAGTCGCCGGGCGTATATAACCCGGTTTGCCAGTAAGACAGTCGACTCCAGTCGGACGGAATCCCATTGTTCCATACCATTACCTTCCAATAATACACAGTAGCTGACTTCAGCGTTTTGCCGGCATATGGCACCTGGATAGATTCATCCGACATGACTTTCTTCGAGTCCCAGATGTTGCCTTTGTCATGTGCCAGCTTAGCGGAATCATCTGACACCAAAATGCGGTAGGCCGTTTGATGAATATGGGGTTTGCTGGTAGTCAACTGCCAGTTAAATACCGGTTTGGCAGCATCCATACCGAGAGGGTTATTACCCTGTCCGTTACACAACAGGCTATGTACCCGAACTTTTTGGGCCAGCGTGGCGGAGCTGAACAATAGCAACAACAGTAACAACGGGGACTTCATCATACACTGATTTTTCAGATGATTGGACGAAAAGGGTTACATGTCCACTATAGCCTTGATCACTTCATTATGTGGGTCCAGTAAAGAGCGGAACGTAGTTTTCACTTCCCCGAACTTAATACGGTGCGTGATATAGGTTTCCGGTCGTACCAGTCCCTCTTTTATACAACGGATCACTTGTTCAAAATCGGCCCGGGTAGCATTACGGCTGCTCATCAGGGTGGTTTCCCTTTTGTGAAATTCCGGATGAGAGAACATCAGCAGTTCTTTCTGCAGCCCTATCAGCACATACCTGCCTCCATGCGCCAGGTAATGAATGCCATTGTTGATGGCTTTCTGGTTACCGGTGGCATCTATGACTACGGTAGGCATATCGCCCCCGGTAATGTCCTTTATCTGCGTGGCAACGTCCCCATTGGCATTCAGCACATGTGGGATCCCCAGCGCCGTGTTCGCAAACTGCAGCCYTTTTTCGTGGATATCGATGGCGATCACCTGTGCCCCGGCAATACGGGCAAATTCCATGGCAGCCAGTCCTATCGGCCCTGCTCCCATCACCAGCACATATTCACCACTTTCCACCTCTGCCCTGCGGATGCCATGCGCACTCACCGAAAGCGGTTCTACCAGTGCCAGTTGCTCCGATGTGAGTCCTTCCCCCTGCACCAGCAAACGCCCCGGTACAGCCAGGTACTCCACCATGCCGCCGTCTTTATGCACGCCCAGCACCGCTATCTGCTCACAGCAGTTAGGCTTTCCGGCCCTACAGGCAATACAGGTACCGCAGTTTTCGTAAGGAATCACCGTGACGATATCACCGGCTGTAAATCCTGGCACCTCATCCACGGCGACTATTTCTCCGGCCAGTTCATGCCCCAGGATCCTCGGATAGGTAAAATAAGGCTGTGTGCCCTCAAAGGCGTGCAGGTCGGTGCCGCAGATCCCTATCTTCTTTATTTTAATAATGGCATAGCCCGGCTGCAGCTGAGGCATAGCGCCTAAGCCGTATTCAAAATTGCCGGGAGTGGTGCAGATGAGTGTTTTCAATACAATTAATTTATACAAAATTCTTTGGAACTGCCGGGATATTTTCGCAGGCAGGGTCGAGAGGCAAAGAAAATGGTTTCAGGGGAGATGTTTGTAGGGGATATTAGCTAAGAGGTGGGGGATATTGGCAAAGGGGGGATTATGGTGAGGGCGGCTTGTCGGAGACGCCCCGGTTAGCTGTGTCTGGATTTTATGTTGCTATATATCTTTGAAAGTAAATCGTTTAATGAAATGGTAATGCTTAATAAAATTTCCTCTAAGAACAGAATTTAAGGTGTAGTATGTATCTCCGTTGAATTTTAGCATTAATCGTCGTCCCAATTCCCCATGCCTGTCATCTCCACTTTCTTTCCTAAAAAAAAGGGTTAAA
>NZ_JBFTSK010000075.1:0-24437 GCF_056399985.1 Chitinophaga sp. 01L420 | reverse complement strand
CATTGTAGGCATCTTTGTATTCCTGGGGTTGGCAATTTTTGTGACGGCGGTCATGATGCTTGGCAAACAACAAAAATTATTCAATAAATCTGTCCAGGTAAAAGCGATATTTAAAGATGTGAATGGTTTGGCTGTGGGCCGGAACATCCTGTATTCCGGGGTGAAAATAGGTACGGTGAAAAAAATCAGCTTTGTGAGAACAAACGCAATCCTCGTAGTGATGAATATTGATCAGAGCTCGCAGGAGTTTATCCATAAAGATGTGGAGGCCCGTATCAGTTCCGAAGGTTTAATGGGTAACAAGATTGTGATGTTGTCCGGTGGCTCCCCGAATGTACCGGTGGTTGAAGATGGTGACCAGCTTCATGTTGGCAGTGGATTAAGCACAGAAGAAATCATGAACACGCTGCAGGTAAATAATAAAAGCCTGGTAGAAATTACGGATAACCTCAAAGTCATCACCAAAGGAATGGTAGACGGAAAAGGTACGTTGGGTAAATTACTCACAGATGATTCCGTTTACAAGAATCTGAATTCCACCATGGCGGGTTTGAACGATGCCGTGGTCAATACCCGGCGGCTGACCAGCGCCTTGTCGTTATACGCTTCCAAGCTGCAAACAAAAGGTGTATTATCAAATGACCTGGTGACGGATACGATGGTGTTTTCAAATTTGCGTGCAGCAGTGGCGCAAATGAATAATGTGGCTGACAATGCCAATAAAACGGTACAGGATCTGCAGGCCACCAGCGCCGGCATCAAAGCCGACATGGCCAACCACAATGCGCCTATAGGCATGTTGCTACAGGACACATTGCTGGCGGATGCTTTCAAAGCCACCATTTATAACCTGGAAAGCAGCACAGAAAAGCTGGATACCAATATGATGGCCGTGAGAAATAATTTCCTGTTCCGTGGCTATTTCAGAAAACAGGCGAAGCGCGAAAGAAAAGCACAGCAGGAAAAAGAAAAGGCAGAAAAGCAGGCACAAAAATGACGGGCTATTGTTTGGCCTGCCAGTGTTGCATTTCTTCTTCTATAAAATGTTTAACGAGGTCGCTGTACATTTTTTCAATGGCGTCTGCATTTAACCCTGCGGCCGTTGCCCATTCTCTTCGTTGTTGTAACATGGCTTTAAACCGCTCTGGCGCCTGTACGGCGGTAGCACTCGTTTTGAATGCCGCCGCTGCTTTTACATAAGCAAAGCGTTTGCCCAGCAACTGCACCACTTCATGGTCAATAGCATCAATCTCGGTGCGTATGTCCTGCATGTTTTCGCAGGCTTCGGGTAGCTTCATATCAATGTCCTTTTTCAGAGAGCGCTTTAATAGGGGTGAGGTCTACTTTGCGGAATTCCACTTCAGAGCCTTCTGCCTGCAGTGCAATCTGACCTTTGCGGGCAGTGGCCTGCGTACCGTAGTTAACGAGGTCGCCGTTTACCCATACTTTAATGGCGTTGCCCACACATTCAATGATCATGGTATTCCATTCTCCCAGCGGTTTTTCTGAACCATCGGTGAGGTTGAGGATACGGCGTTTTTTACCATCTACTGCGCCCCATTCACTTTTGGGACCGCGGCGTTTTTCCATGTCAGGAACGGTGATGTCTTCACCAATGCACCAGAAATCACCGGCATCCTGGTTTTGCAGCTGCACTTCTATTGATTTCGGAAACATGCCGTACAATACGCGGGGAGTAGAGGCAAATACCAGTACACCGCAGTTGCCCGGTTTAGCGGGGAAACGGTATTGTACTTCCAGGCGATAGTTTTCATAGCTGGCATCGGTAATGAGATGCCCCTGTGGGTTAGCCAGACTAACGACTACACCATTGCGTACCAGGAAAGGACTGCTCACGGCTTTGTCTTTGTCCATGGCAGGAACATCTATATGCCAGCCGCTAAGGTCCTTGAAATTGAATAAACTGCGCGTTTGCGCGTTTACGTTGGCAGCACCGCAAAGCATAGTGGCAGCAATGCAGGAGGAGAAAATGAATTTTTTCATAAAGGAACCGATAGGAATTATGAATTACGAATTACGAATTACGAATTACGGATTTATGTGAAGATAGTAAACGCGAAGGTTATTCGCTATTATCTTCACATAAATCCGTAATTCGTAATTCGTAATTCGTAATTCATAATTCGTAATTCCTCACCCGAGGCCATCTTTAAAACCCATAGACGCATGTGAACCGTCGCAGAAGGGTTTGTTAGCGGAGGCGCCGCAACGGCATAAAGTGACGCGATTACGTATTTCATATGGTACCCCGTCTGCGTCTATGACTTCGATACCACCCTGCAACCACAGGGGGCCGCTGATATCTTTGGCAGGATCTTCAATGATGCCGATGGCGGGCTCCAGTTTGGGTTCTATGGGTGTTTGTGTTTCCCGGTCCCAGGCTACCAGGCGGCCGGATGGACATTCGCCTACCTGCTTGATAAACTGCGCCTTCACAGTAGGATCATCGGAATCATTGACCATACTCCATACCTGTCCGTTAGGATCGCAGAAACGTGCAAACGCACAGAGGTGCTGTACATCTGTGAGCAGCAGCGTCGGACCTTCCAGCAATTCGGCTTCTTCTACATAGGCCGTATGTCCTGCTGTTTCGGTGCCTTCAAAACGGATTTTTAAATGGGTATCGTCACAAAAGGGCTTGTGTTTGGAATGTCCGCATCTGCAAAGATAAAAAGGTTGTTCTGTTGGCGTGAAGGCTTTGCCGGGAATCCATTTCACGGATTCCTTATGTACGTTGGTGCCAATGGTTTCCAGTCGCAATGGTACGGTGCCGGAAACTTCGTAAGGACCGTCAGGGGTTACTTTTACCTGTATGCCTGGTGCTGCTTTCATGATGATCGGGTTTAACCAACGTAAACAACCGGGAACGGGAAAGGTTGAGAATTACGAATTAGGAATTACGAATTACGGATTTGTGTGGAGATAACAACGGATGGTATCCGCGTTTACTATCTCCCTACAAATCCGTAATTCGTAATTCCTAATTCGTAATTCTATTACTGCAGAACCAGTTCAACTACTGGTATCTCCATTGCCGGCTTTTTTTCCGGGAGAGATAATACCACACTATTATCTCCATCGGCGGCGAATTTCACTTCGGAGTTATCGTGGAGGAACTGGGCATATTTTACTTTGCCTTTGTAGCCTGGGAGGACAACGCGGGCATTGTAATCCAGGAGGTGTACATACAATCTTTTCGTAGTTGGATTGTAGGTCAGCATCGTATTTTGTGGGACCTGAAAGGTTTCGGGTGCATAGGTGCAGCCATAAATGGATTCACTGTTGCCTTTCATCCAGTCGCCGATATTGCCGAGGGCACTTTGTGCGCGGTAGTCGAATACACCACGGGCAGTAGGGCCAACGTTGAGGATGAGGTTACCACCTTTACTTACGGAACCAATCAGCAGTTGCAGTAATTCGTGGGTACTTTTCCAGGTGTTTTCATCGCGGTAATATCCCCAGGAGCCGGAGAAGGTTTGACAGGTTTCCCATGTTTTACCACGGAACTTTGCCAGCTCTTCTACTTTTACCTGTTCAGGTGTGAGGAAGTCGGCGCCATCTTCGTATTCATCCAGGTTCAGGCGGTTATCCACGATAATAGAAGGCTGCAGTTTGCGGATCATTTTCAGCAGTCCTACTGCATCCCAGTCATTTTTGTCTTTACCATTTTTGCCGGGATAGGAGAAGTCCAGCCACAGGATATCTATTTTACCATAGCGGGTTAATAGTTCTGTAATCTGGTTGCGCATATACTGGCGGTATTTGTTCATGTCTTTGCCCTGGTTCAACCGGGCGAAAGTGCTGTCAGCGCCATTGGATGGGCGTTGCGGATGTACCACGTCAATGGTGAAGTCAGGATGGTGCCAGTCGATCAACGAATAGTAGAAACCTACCTTAATACCTTCTGCGCGGAATGCATCTACAAATTCCTTTACGAGGTCGCGTTTAGCGGGCGTGTTGGTGGCTTTGTAGTCGGTATACCTGGAATCAAACAGACAAAAGCCTTCATGATGTTTGGTGGTGAGTACGGCGTACTTCATACCAGCAGCCTTTGCCTGTTTGGCCCAGGATTTCGGATCAAACTGATTGGGATTAAATAAGTCAAAGTAGTTTTGATATTGTGCGTTGGTCAGCTGCTCGTTATGCTTTACCCATTCATGCCTGGCGGGCATGGCATATAAGCCCCAGTGGATGAACATTCCAAAGCGGTCATGTGTCCACCAGGCCATGCGTTGTTCTTTCTGTGCGGCTGTTTCCGTACCTATTCTTTTTAACTCCTGTGCCTGCACGGAGATGAGCGGACTGAATAGCAGTGCTGCTATCAGCAGTTGTTTCTTTAGCATGTGTCGTTATTTATCTTTTATCAGTAATACTTTATTTACACGGATGGTTTGTTCTGCGGGTGAGGTATAGGTGCCGGTGAACCCTACGGTAACGGTAGTGGTAGCGGACAAACTAAATCCGGCAGATGCATATTTATTGTTGTTATCGACAATTTTTGCGAAGCCCAGCGCAGTATTCATCTGGTTAACATCAGGCAGTTGGTTTCCGGCAGCCACTACCAGGTAAGTGCTTTCGAGGGTGTTGTCGATGTTGGAGATATCTGCCTCAAACTTGTAATTTCCTGGCGGCAGTGTAAAGGTCTGGTATATTTTACCATTGGTGATGGTGCCGTTATCCCAGATCCAGAGTGTCAGTCGGCCTTGTCCGTCTATTTCATCATAGGTACCATTCCTGCCAGCTTCACTGTTATATTTCCAGTCTTTCAGCTGCCCGAAACGCCCGCCAGGCATTTGTACCGCATCCCGGATGAAAGGAGCGCCAGGATTTAGTATATATGTTAACGTGACATCTTCTTTTATACCGGAGGTAGCGAACGAGGTATAAAAAGTATCTACTGCCAGCGGATCCGGAATATACAGGGTACGGTAGCGGAAGTTACTGCCGGAAAGATAATTCGGCAGCGTAGTTATCTGCATCTCGGGTTCTGCATGAATGATGGTGTCGTGCAGTACATGATCGCTGGTGGAGTATTGCAGTTGCATACCGATGATGCCGCCGGTGGTAWCAATGTTTGCCCAGGGTATCACTGCATTGCCGTTTTTCATTTCTGTATTACCTAATGCCCTGCTGAGTAATGCATCTTCATATAAACTACCATACACAAAACCATTCGCTTCTGTTCTTACGGAGATGTTACCGTCTTTGTCATAATTAAACACTTCAAAACCGTACGCCCTTTCTTCCAGTTTGTCAATAATGAAGCGGATGGTATCAACGCCGGAGGTCCGTTTAATAGCTATGACAGCAGAGTCTCTCCGGTTATTCCAGTAGATTTTTGATTTGCTGACTTTGGGATCCGCGATGAGCAGCCAGGAGAGCTGTACCCGGTTACGTCCCGGATGTACTTGCAGGGAATCGGCTTTGCCGGTGTAAAGTATTTCTCCTTTTTCGATAAATCTTTTATAGTCATCCTGTTTGCGGCAAGCCGAAAATAGCAGCAGGCAGCCTATGATATAGCTAAGTGTGCGCATAAATTTTTTTTTAGGTAGATGATCATCATTTGTCGTTACCCCAGAATTTCATTTGCTGGATGTTAGCGGCATAACCGCCATCGGTCCAGGTACGTAGAATTTTAAGGCGTATGTACCTCACTTTGGGCGCATTCAGTGGCACGGTCATTTGTTCACCGGCGATGGAGGCATCTATGTCATCCTGTGTTTTTTGTCCCACTGGTAAACCGGAAGGTTTTATCACGGTATGTTCTACTAACCGGGTCCAGCTATCCCAGCTGCCATCGGAGGCAGGGTTCACGGATCCCCAGATTTCAAATTTGCGGACGTTGTTCTGCAGGTAGATCCATTCGTTAGGGCGTTGCCATAATGCAATGCGGCTCAACTGCGCAGTGATGCCCAGATCAAAGGTGATGGACATGGGGAATCCATCCAGCTTATCGGCGGAGTGCCACATGGTGCCATTCCATAAACCGGAGATAGGGTAGCCCCAGCCGAAGTCGGTATCTCCCGGTAATTTTACTTCCCGGAAAGTACTTTTGTCGAGGAGTTTTTCAAAGATGGGAACAAGGTCCTGCAGGATGGTATCTGATTGATTACCCCAGTGGTCTCTTACATAAAAGCCAAACTTCCTTTTGGTGGCAGCATAGCCTCTCACAGAATAATTGCCTTTTTCCAGTTTGGTATAATGCACATCCGCCGGACCAAATACGCCGGAGGAATCTGTGGTGAGTGTAACGATGGCCAGATCTGCTTTACTATCGTTCGTGAAGGCCACGTTGATACCGCCGAAATCTTCTTTTATTATTAACGAGTTGCGTACGTTCATCATTGGGGGCGACAATGGTTTTACTTTCGTAACCACGGCATCGGATGCCACCTCATTACGGCTTACCACGTACAGGGAGATGTCGTGGGCGAGTGAATCGCCAAAGCCATCTACAACGAGGAAGTTGTTATAGTAAGATGATCTTATTTCGCGTTGCTTTCCTGATTGGATATTGTATACGGCTTTTACGTAAAGGATATCTTTATTATCGGGGAGGCTGTAACTGATTTTAGCAGCACCGGGCATATTGGTGATGTTCAGATTTGTCAGTACATCCGGTTTACTTCCCGTGGTATTTATCGGCGCGTGTGTTTCTTTCTGACAGGCGGCTACCAGCAGGAGCATAGCGCCGGTAAGCCATGTTAAAAAATTATACGGTTTCATGTTGTCGGCTGTTTACGTAAGTGGAAAAAGTTACCATCCAAAGTTTTGCACCAGTTTGGGATTATTGAGTAAATCCCAGCTATCCAGCGGCCAGAAATAATTCCGTGTCTGGAATGTTTGACGGAACAATGTTCTGACGCGGTAATAGAAGGCTGGATCTGACTGATCTACGTCCCAGCCGGTAACCGGTTTATTCAGTTCTTCCATACTTTTTTTCCAGCGGCGCAGATCCCAGAAGCGGGCACCTTCGAAGCTGAGCTCTATGAGTCTTTCCTGGTGGATGATCTGTCGGAATCCTTCTTTGGTCTGGAATTTTCCTGGTTGTTTGGAGTAGTTGGTCCAGGCGGTTTGCACGGTGGGCAATCCTGCACGGGCTCTTACTTTATCGATGTATTTGAATGCTTCCGCTTCAGGACCACTTTGTTCATTCAATGCTTCTGCATACAGCAGGTAGAGATCTGCCAGGCGCATTTCTGGCCAGCTGTAGGTTTTCACATACAGGCCTTGTCCTTCCAGTATTTCATTTTTCCAGTTGATCATTTTTTTGCAGAAGTAACCGGTCACGTTATTATCGTAAATGTTTTTCCTGGTTTGCCATTGGCCGGCCTTCGATTCTATATGAAAAGTTTTTTTCTGCATGCTCCAGATGGCGCCATCAAATGCGAGGTCGGCATAGAAACGTGGTTCCCGGTTGAAGTGGGTGGCGGCAGTGGTGTAGCCTTCCTGGATGAGTTCTCCTTCTGCTTTGGTGGCGGTTCTTAACTTCAGCCGGTTGGCATAGTCCCAGGTATTATCTTCATTGATAGGCACGCCTTTATCTGTGTAGAACTGATCGGCTATTTTCATGGTAGGAGCTACGCTGCCTACTACGGATTCGTTACCGATGCGGGCGGGATCCAGGCGGGGCATCATCTGCCGCTGCATGTCGTAGTTCATCGCATTGGAATTGTTCCAGATGATTTCCGGATTCCATTCTTCACAAACGCTGTTGCGTAAAGACATTTGCCTGGTCATGGTATCAGAGAGAATGACGCCCAGCTGATCGAAGGTATATAGCAGCATCCCCATTTTTTCGCACTCGGTGATGGCAGCTTTACAGGCGTCAACCGCTTTTGTCCATTTGTTGGGATCGTATGCCGGGTTGAACAGCGGCGTACCATCGTAATTTTTAAAACCGGTATAATCCGGGTTACCATTAAACAGTGGGCTGGCGGCTGTGACCAGTATACGTGCTTTGATGGAAAGTGCAATGGGTTTGGTAAGACGTCCCAGTTCAGTGGATCTGTCGGTAATGAGTTCCGGTAAGCCAATAGCAGCGGTATCGAGCAGGCGGGAGATGTAGTTGAATACAGTGTCTACATGCAGGCGCGGTATCTGGGTTTCCTGTATAGGACTGGAGATAGGAAGATTATGATCTATAATCGGAACAGGACCGTACATGCGCAGCAGCACCCAATGATAGTAGGCTTTGAGGAATTTTACTTCCGCAATCCAGCGATCTTTTTCGGGTTGGCGCATATCTACCACTTTATTAATATTGTCGAGGAAGATATTGCAATCGCGGAGTCCCCTGAAGTAATAACTCCATTGCGACATATAGATGACGTTAGCACTCAGGAAGCCCTGTGCAATTTGCCATGGGGATTCATCGGTGCTGTAAGGGCGTACCATCCAGAATTCATCACCGGAAAGCAGCGCAGGATTAGCACCAAAATCAGCAGATTTAGGGAGATAAGAATAGCAGGTGAAAAGATATTTTTCTGCTTCTGCGCGCATAGTAAACGCGTTGTCGATGGTAGCGATATTATCCGGTACCACATCCAGGAATTTTTTGCAGGCAGTAAACTGCAGCAGCAATGTGCATAGCAGTATGCGCAGCGCTTTTTGGCGGAAGGAGCGGGTATATAATGTAGTAGTGATATGTTTCATTTTGCACAATTAATCGGTGAATCAAAGTCCCAGGTTAATGCCCAGATTTATTACACGTTGCACCGGGTATCCGAGTCCGTTGCCACCCATTTCAGGATCCCAGGTTTTGAATTTGCTGATCACAAACAGGTTAGAGGCATTGGCATAGATGCGGGCGGTGGTCATGTGTATGCGGTCCAGCAGGCGTTTGGGTACCGTGTATCCCATCTCTACTGATTTTAACCGCAGGAAGTTGCCACTGCGCATCCACCAGGTAGAAGTCTGGTTGTTGTTAGCCACAAAGTAGTCGCTCAGTCGCGGCCAGAAAGCATAGAGGTTCCTGTTGCTTTCACTCCAGTGATCGTCTGCAATAGACTGTAGCAGGCCATGCTGGCCGCCGCCATTTAGTACAAATGGTGAGGTACTGTAGGAATCTATCCAGAAAGAAGACCTGGCAGAGCCCTGGAAGAAGAAACTAAGGTCCAGTTGTTTGTAGCCAAAAGAAAATCCGAATCCATAGGTGATTTCCGGTGTAGTGGGTAATCCTATGGGTACTGCATCAGCACTGTTAATCTGACCGTCACCATTTACATCGTGGTATTTGATATCTCCGCCCATCACTACCTGGCCCCAGTTCTGGTAAGCAGAGTTGGCCACTTCCTGGTCATCTACAAATAATCTTTCTGCGATATATCCATAGTTCTGTGAAAGTGATTGCCCTACGCGTGAACGGTAAGCTTCYGGATAAGTAGGCTCCTCATTGACCAGCAGTTTGCTGGTGGCATAGGTGAAGTTACCGCGGAACTGTATGAAGGAATTATTGTTAAAACTTTTCGTATAGTCCACCGCGAGATCCACTCCTTTACCGGAAGCTTCGCCCACATTGGCCTGTGTTAAGGCATTCAGCCCCATGGTGCTGGGGATGGTGCTGCGGGTCATGAGGATGTTTTTACGATGTTCCTGGTATACGTCCAGCTGTACATTTACCGCATTGAACAAGCCCAGCTCCAAACCGAGGTTTGTTTTATAGGATTGTTCCCAGGTGATTTCCCTGTTTTCATAGCGGTTAATAGAGATACCATTGCGATAGTATTCTCCTCTTTCACCGAAGTAACCACCTTTGCCGCCGTCATTCATATTTACATCGGAGAGGTAGAAGAAGCGGTCGTTTTCATTACCGATCTGGTCATTGCCTACGATGCCGTAAGTAGCTCTCAGCTTCAGTTTGTCGATGGTATGTTTGAGTGGCTGAAAAAAGCTTTCCTCCTGTATATTCCAGGCAACACCGGCAGAGGGGAAAAATCCGAAGCGGTGATTGCTGGCAAATCTTTCAGAGCCGTTGTAGCCGAAGTTAAATTCTGTCAGGTAACGGTTGTCGTAGCCGTAGGTGAACCTGCCGGAAATACCCTGGTTACGGTGGGGCAGTGATGACTGCAGCGAGCCGGCATTAGCAGTGAGGTAGTTACGGAATAGGCCGATGAGCATACCGGAAACACTATGTACTTTATTAAAGTCCTGGTTATAGTTCACGGCGGCTTCCATGTAGGTAGTTGTTGTCATGGTTTTACTGCCCGGACTATAGTTCAGGTATTCCGTACCATTGGTGTTGAGTGAAGTCAGTTGAGGTACCTTATCATACTGATCATATTTCATGGTATAGAAATAGGGAGTATACTGACGGGTTAAATCGAAATAAGAATAACGTTCTGTGTATCCCATCATCCTGGCACTCAGTCCTGGCAGGATGAACTTAAAGTCCTGCTTTAATTCTGCCTGCACCAGCAGGGTAGAAGTATTGTATTGCGAATAACCGGAAACTGAGTTGGCGTAAGGATTATTATAGAGGTTGCCGCCATCGCCCGGTATGCTGTTGTATCCGGGTTTTATGGCGTTACCAAACAACGGATGTTTCAATTCCGGTGCGTAACTGGAGGGATATACCGCCGGGAACATCACCGGGTTGGCCCAGATCGTTTGTGAAAACAGGCTACCACCGCCGCCTACAGGTCCGTTGTATTCATCGAACTGTCCGTAAGTACGTACAATGGCGGTAGTAGTGGGGGTGAGGTTTATATTAACATTGGAACGGAGCGAGTAATTTTTTAGTTTGATGTTGCTGTTAAAGTTGTTTCGTTTATCTACGTTCAATATGCCATTGTCTACATTGTAAGTACCTGCTACATAAAACTGGGCTACTTTTCCGCCGCCTTTCAGGTTAAAGTTGGTGCGTTGGTTAATGGTGTAGTCTTTGATCAGTTGCTTTATCCAATTATTATTTGGATATAGCAGTGGATCATCGCCGGCAGCAGTATGGTCTATTTTGGTTTGTGAATACTGTACATCCCGCAGCGGGTTCCTGGTGAGCACCGCTTCGTTGGCCAGGTTCATGTAAGTGATGTTGTCTGCAAAATGAAAGTTGCGGGTATTGCTGGAAATCGAATTTTCGAAACGTACGTTAAAAGATGTTTTTGCTTCCACACCGGATTTAGTGGTCACGAGTACCACGCCATTGGCGCCCCTGGCGCCATACAGGGAGGATGCGGTGGCATCTTTCAAAATAGAAAAGCCGGCAATATCATCGGGCTGTAAGCGGGCCAGGTCATTGGTGCTGGATTCCATTCCATCAATCAATATCAGCGGATCTACTTTACCGGTACCAAAAGTGGTGATGCCGCGAATGAAGAAGCTGGCATTATCTCTTCCCGGTTCGCCACTACGCTGGTAGGAAATAACACCGGAGAGCCGGCCGGCCAGCATGGTAGTAAGGTTGCTGGTAGGACCTTTCAGCTCTTTAGGGTTGATGCTGGTGACCGCACTTACCATACTGGCTTTTTTCTGGGTACCATAGGCAACCACCACTACTTCTCCTACATCAGATACTTTTTGTTGCATCACTATTTTAATGAGCTTATCACTTTTTACGGCCACCGTTTGTGGTACCATGCCGATCATGGTAAATAATAAGCTGTCGCCCAGGTTGGCTTCAATCGTAAAAATACCCAGGTCATCTGTGAGTGCATTGGAGCGGCCGGATTTGTTGACCACCGTAACGCCTACCATTGGGTTGCCGTTACTTTCTGTCACCTGCCCTTTTATTTTAATACGGGCAACTTCCGGGACAGAGGAGCGGATGACCGTTTTCTTTTTGATGATGATTGTTTTTTTAACAATGGAATAGGCGAGTGGCTGGTCTCTGAAGATATCTTCCAGCACACGTTCCAGCGGAGCGCCGTCTTGTGAGCAGTTGACGGGTTTGGCATTGTCGATCATCTGCAGATCAAAGACAAACACATACCCTGTTTGTAGCCGGATAGCTTTAAACACTTCCAGCAGGGAAGCGGCTTTTACGTGCAGGGTGACTGACTGCGCATATCCGTTGGCGTTAGCCTGCAGCACCAGGGATAGCAGCAATACGAAGGTTAGTTTCATAAAGCGAAATAGTTTTTGGTTTGATGTACCACGCCATTTGAGGTGGCGGGCTTTTTGTAAAAGGTGCATCATGTGCGTTTAATAAGATGAATAGATTCTGGTAAGTGAGGACATAGCTACGCCTTGACGTGCCTGTCGTCTGTCGTTATTCACTGCCGGATGTTAGAACAAGTGTTAAGCTGTTGTCGAATTTGGTTGACTGATCATTCTTTTCATAACTATCGATTGTAGGTTTTTTTTTAAGGACTTACGGTAATGGTTTTATCTGCTATATTAAAATGTATCGTACCTGTTAATTCTAATTGTTCGAGGATATCATTCAGACTATCCTGTCTGGAAAAGGTAGCGGCAAAAGACTTATTGGTTACTTCGCCTTCATAGATCACCTGCAGATCATACCAGCGTGCCAGCTCCCGCATAATTGTTTTGATATTACCATTGAATTCGAAGCGTCCTTCTTTCCAGGCGATGGCGGCATTTACATCTGCGTTGCTGATGCTGATACCATTATGTTCTCTGTTTACCAGTGCCTGTTGTCCGGGTAATAAACGTCTTACCGATGTCCCGTTGATAATATTCACCCCGCCTTCCAGGAGAGAAGTACAGATATTTTTTTCTTCTTCGTAAGCCATGACATTGAAGTGGGTGCCCAGCACGGCTATTTTCGTGGTATTGGTTTTTACAATAAAGGGCTGGTTAGCTTGTGGAGCTATCTCAAAATAAACTTCTCCCTGTATGGCTACTTCCCGGGTGCTATCTGTAAATGCGGTAGGGAAGCGGATAGAGGATGCGGCGTTCAGCCACACTTTGGTGCCATCGGGCAGTACTACCTGGTAGGTGCCACCTTTGTTGGTATATATGGTATTGACAGTAGGCGTGATAATGGAATTGCTGCTGTTATAAGAAAGGAGATTCCCCTGTTGGTTTACAGATACACCTGATTGTACTGCTACGGTAGTTGTATCCGTTTGTTCCAGGTCAATAACGGAGTTGTCGCCGAGTACGAGTCTGGCCTTTTCATTTTTGGGCTGGGCCGGGTGGCTGCTGGCCACAGGCATGTTGGCAGGGCTGCTTTTCTTATACAGTTTATACCCGGTAACGGAAATCGCTGCCAGGATACATGCGGCAATGGCGGCCCGTTTCCAGAGTGGTACTACCCGGATGCGGGCTGGTGTAACGCCGCCGGATGTTGTTTGCATGATTTGCTGTAACATGTTGGCGGCGGTATCGTCGGGCATGGTGCCAACGTCGTCCGCATCCAGCAGGAGTTCATCCAGCAGCTGCTTTAGTTCTTCGTCATGTTCTGTCTTTTCTACCAGGAGCATAAATTCCTGTTGTTCTTCCGGCGTGGACTGCCCGGAATAGTATCGACTGAACAGGTATCTGAAACGGGATACTGTCATGAAAAGCGATTTGATAATGGTGTCTGAATAAGGAGACGATAAAAAGGAGCGGATGGGTTAGTGGCCCGAAAAAAAAATTCGATTTAGCAGCAAAGGCATATCAGCAGGAGGAAAGTATTGAGGTCCATACGTGCCAGACAGAAGGCGCGGATAGAGCGCATGGCGTTGGCCAGATGCACTTTGATGGTTTCGGGAGATAATTGCAGGCGGTCCGCAATTTCATTTCTTTTCAGCCCCTCTTCTTTACTTAATTTATAGATGAGTCCTTGTTGAGGAGGTAACTGAGCGATGGCGTTAAGGAGAATCTGTTCATATTCTTTTTGAATCATGGCAGCCTCTCTTATATTATTGACCATGGTAGCAGAGAGTTCTGATTCCATGAGCTGTTCCCTGGCCAGTAATTTGAGTGCGGYGAAAATATGATTGCGTGTAACCGTAAAAAGATAGGCTTTAAAATGACTGATTTCATGTAGCTCCTGGCGTTTCAGCCACATCTTCAGAAAAACATCCTGTACGGTATCTTCTGCCTGTGAGGTAGAACCCAGTAAACGGAAAGCAATAGCGTATATACGGTGACGATAGTGATGGAATACAGCGGCAAAAGCATTGTCATTGCCTTTTGCAAGACTTAACAATAGTTCCCTTTCATTATAGGTATTGACTTCCATACGTGGTTACAGTAGAGGCAAATTACTGTTTTATAACATAGCTTGTTAACCGTAAATTCGCCGGGAGTAATATTATTTTAGCTATTAGCTGTTAGCTTTTAGCTTTTAGGAAATGCAGCGAAGGAATAATGGGAATGATAATGTTATGTTCCTCTTCGCTGCATTTCCTAAAAGCTCTTTTTTTACGACATTTTGAAAAGCCTTAATTTAGTGGTTTAATCCGGACCTAAAAGTGAACCTGGCATTATGGAAATAGTTAATGAAGCAACGTATCAGGCCGCCGCTAAGGTAGCCGGGACTATAGAAGCACATTTTCAGAAGCACCTTTCTACTGCTAAAGAGGAAGGGGAAGATGACCTCGCCGTGGTACCTACCTCGCGGCAGGTAGAGAAAATTATTGATGTGGCCTTCTGGGCCAGTTTACGTAAAGAAGAAGGTAACCCAATCCGTATATCACTGGCATTTTTGTCACCGTCGCAGGCAGGTAAGCCTTTATTGTTTGAGAAGCCGCTGTTGCTCACGCCACAGCTGCTCACCAAGCTGGCACCGGGTGTAGAACGTCCGGGCATACATGTGGGCGTGTGGTTTGAGGGAGATGAACTGTATGTATGGGGAACGACCATTAAATTACCGAACCTCTGTTTTGTACTGGACGTTTCCGAGCCGGGATTGCTGGTGGTGAAACACCGTCGCGCTGCCGGGTTGGGCAAATTTACCAACGTGGCCGTATTACGCGGCGACCAGATAAAGGTGGTGAATGAAGACAGTGGCCTGCTGCCCGATAGCCCGGCTATCCTTAAATCACTGCTGGGCCTCACGCCTTCCTGTTTATGGAATAATGGGGTGAATGTGCTGATACAGATCGCCGTATCCATGCGGGCACATAAACGGGGCGGTATTTTGCTGGTAACACCTTCTAAAAGTGATGCCTGGCGCGACTCTATCATACATCCGCTGCAATATCCCATCCATCCGGCTTTTTCAGGCGTAGCGGATCTGCTGCGTTATGATGGTAAAAGTGTAACAGAAATTTTCTGGCAGAATGCCCTTCGGAGAGAAGTAGAAAATATTACCGGTCTTACTGCTGTAGACGGGGCTACCATTGTCAACGATCAGCAGGAATTACTCGCCTTTGGCGCTAAAATAACCCGGGCCAAAGATGCCTGGCCGGTAGATAAAGTATTGCTGGCAGAGCCGATTGAAGGTGGTATTCCAACGTTGATCCATCCATCGGCGATTGGTGGTACCCGGCATTTGTCGGCCGCACAGTTTGTGCATGATCAGCACGATTCGCATGCGCTGGTGGCTTCACAGGATGGCTATTTCACCGTATTTTCCTGGTCGGCCCGGCAACAGCTGGTACAGGCACACCGGATAGATATATTGTTGTTGTAATCAGTATCATCCCGGATGAGACAAACATCCGCTGGAATATTCTTTACTTTGCCACCATTATATGGATCGATACTTTATTATTAATAAGCCACACAACATGGTTTCGCAGTTTGTGAGCTCGCACCCGGTGAGACTTTTGGGGGAACTGGATTTTGATTTTCCGGAAGGAACGCATGCGATCGGACGGCTGGACAATGATTCGGAAGGATTATTAATATTAACCACCAACAAAAAAGTAACGCGGCTGTTATTCCAGGGCAAGGCGCCACATGAGCGCACTTACCTGGTAAGGGTAAAGGGCATCATGAGCGAAGCTACTTTACAGCGGCTAAAAGAAGGCGTTGCCATTTGCATTGCTGAAGGACAGGAATATATTACCACCCCCTGTCGCGTAAACATCGTAGACCGTCCTCCTGGTTTATTTGATCATCCCCGGGAGTTACCTAATAATGCACCACATACCTGGTTAACGATTACGTTGACAGAAGGAAAATTTCACCAGGTAAGAAAGATGGTAGGAGCGGTGCATCACCGCTGTCAGCGCCTGATCCGCGTATCTATTGAAGACTTGTTGCTGGGCGACCTGCAGCCGGGAGAAGTAAAGGAGTTTGCGGAAGAAGAATTTTTTTCCCTGCTGAAGATTGATGACTATAAAGATTAGTGTATCCATATTGGAAATTGTTTTTTATAAAGATGTTTCCCGCACAGTCGTCAATTTTGCCGCAGGATTAGAGAAGATCGCATTAGGTTAACGGGTTGATTCTTATTACGTTTGCGCTTTGGAATCATGTTTTAACGAGATATTATTATGAGGAAACTTTTCTGGCTTGCAGGGGCTTTGTGTTTAGCGCTGCAGGTTACTTCCGCGCAGTCACCGCGCTACCCCATTATTCCCTATCCGCAACAACTGGTGGCTAAAACCGGCACATTTGTGATCACACCGGCTACCAGCCTGGTATTGCCGGAGGACCCTGCGCCATTTTTAATTGAAACGGCACAACTGGAACTGTTGTTGACCCAGGCATTGGGTAAGCCGTTGCCAACTGCGAAGAAGGCGGTGAAAGGAGCGATTGTATTGCGTCAGAACCCTGCGCTGGCAGGAGAGGAGGACTATACGCTGGATATCAGCGGAACGCAGTTGCTGATCACCGCGAAAACGGGCACCGGTTTTTTCCGTGCCATTCAAACATTGCGGCAGTTGATGCCTGCCAGCATAGAAGATGTCAATACACCCGATCTGACAAAAATTATTCTTCCTGCGATGCAGTTGAAAGATCATCCGGCCTACGGCTGGCGTGGTATGCACCTGGATGTGTCGCGTCATTTCTTCTCAGTGGATTATCTGAAAAAATTCATTGACCTGCTGGCATTATATAAAATGAACAAGCTGCACCTGCACCTGACAGATGATCAGGGCTGGCGCATTGAAATAAAAAAGTACCCGTTGCTGACGTCTCAGGGCGCATGGCGGGAATTCAACAATCAGGATTCCGTGTGTATGCAAAAGGCGGTGAACAATCCTGATATGGCCATTGACACCTCGCACATCATCCATAAAGATGGTAAAACATTGTATGGTGGCTTCTATACGCAGGAGCAGATGAAAGACGTGATCCGTTATGCCGCTGCACGCCATATTGAAATTGTTCCTGAAATAGATATGCCCGGACATATGATGGCCGCCATCAGGGCCTATCCGTTCCTGGCCTGCAGCAGTGAATTGGGCTGGGGGAAAACCTTCTCCACACCGATTTGTCCTTGTAACGAATCTACTTTTAAGTTTGCCGAAGATGTGTTTACCGAGATCGCTGAATTGTTTCCTTCCAAATATATTCACCTCGGCGCCGATGAAGTAGAGAAAACCAGTTGGGCCGCAGCGCCTGGCTGTGCGGAAGTGATGAAGGCCAACAACCTGAAAACGGTGGAAGAGCTGCAAAGCTATTTCGTAAAACGGATGGAGAAATTTTTCCAGTCGAAAGGTAAAACGCTGATTGGCTGGGATGAAATCCTGGAAGGTGGTATCAGTCCTACTGCCGTGCTGATGTACTGGCGCTCATGGGTACCTGATGCGCCGGTAAAGGCAGCCAGACATGGCAACCAGGTGATCATGACACCCGGAAATCCGCTGTACTTCGATGGTGTGCCTGATCGTAATTCTATTTATAACGTATATCATTTCCAACCGATCCCCAAAGGATTAACGGCGGATGAAGCCACCCATATTATGGGAGCACAGGCGAATATCTGGACAGAATACATTCCTTCAGAAAAACGCGTGGACTATATGTTTATGCCACGTATGACTGCCCTGGCGGAAGTGTTATGGACAAACCGCAACGAATACGACAGCTACCTCCAACGGCTGAACGAACAATACAAGCGCCTGGATCTGTTGGGTGTACACTATCGTTTACCTGACCTGGATGGGTTTACAGAAGATAATGTATTTGTAGACAATGGAACGCTGGATGTGAAGAAGCCACTAACGGATATGACTATCCGCTATACTACAGACGGCACTATTCCTGGTGATAATGCCACCGTATTGCCGGCACATTATACCATCAGTGAGCCACAAACCATTAAGCTGGCGGCTTTCAGTCCCGCAGGTAACCGTGGCGATATCTATACGCTGCACTACCGCAAAGAAGCTTACCGCAAAGCTACCGTGGTTAAGGATGCGCGTCCGGGTTTGAAACTGGATTACTATGCAGGTACTTTTAAAAGCGCTGCTAAAATAAAAGAACAGTCCGACAGCAGCATCCGCGTAAACAATGCCATTATTCCGGAAGGAATGGGCAAGGGTGGCGGTGCATTTGGCGCCCGCATACAGGGTTACATCAACGTACCCGTTACCGGTATCTACAGTTTTTACCTGACCGTTGATGACGGAGGAATATTATATATAGATGACCAGGAAGTAGTGAATAATGATGGCTGGCATGCTCCTTTTCAGAAGAGTGGGCAGGTAGCACTGGAGAAAGGCTGGCATCCGGTAAAGGTAGCATTTGTAGAAGGTGGCGGTGGTTATACCCTTAAACTGGAATACAGTGTGAATGGCAGCAAGCTGCAACCGGTGCCCGACAGCTGGTTTGGAGCAGGAAGATAATAAAGCAATACATAACTATAGGAGCGGATGACGATAAGTCATCCGCTCTTTTTTGTTTATATAAAGTGCAATTTTTTGTTATTTTTATGGCATTATGCGCATTATAAAAATACTATTGTTCCTGTTAACCATCGGCCAGGTGGCATTTGCAACGGATGCTGCGTTGGCAAAAATACTGGCCTCCCTTAGTGGAGAGCAAAAAACATTGTTGTACCAGTATGGTACATTAAACACCTGGGCAACTCCGGCGCAGGCAGACAGCTTCTGGCGGCAGCATCAAGCGGAGCTGACCAATATTTCGCAAGAAGATGGAAAGTTGCTGGCTACGGAGCTACTGGCTAATACAGAGCTGGTGTATTCCATTAAGAAGCCTTCCCGTCTGCAGGCACTCCGGGGTGTGTTTACCGCTTCCCGGCTGTTACTGGGGCTGGCAGGGCTGATAGGCGCCTTTGCGTTGCTAATGTTGCTCGGTAAGTATATGCCGGGAATATGGAAATGGCTGGTGTTGCGTTTTTCCGGGGTATTCCGCTTGCTGTTTTCGCCACGTATGCTCAGCTGGGAACTGCTGGTAGTGGGCATTGCCATCGTTTACTTTGGTCCGATGTTGTCGGACGTGATGCTCCGGACGGCGGTGATCCACCTGGGATTTGCGCTGATATGGACGCAACTAACGGCGATCGCTACACGTCAACATGGTGCGAAGCAGTATGTGGATGTTATCCGGCGCAGCTATAGTAATGAGTATAGCCCGCTGAGGATATTTGTGAATATATCTGTTCCTGCCTTACTCGTTTCCGTGGCGATATTCCGGGTGATGTGGGTGTGTCCGGATACCTGGTACCGTTACGAAGTGATTGTGCCGGTGATGATCGGCATATTTGCGTTGCCGCCGTTGCGTGGCATGGAAGGGATTGTAAGCCGGGTGTTGTTTCCATTCCGGGAGTCTCATCTGAGAGCCCAGGACCGGCGCTTAGCTGCTTATATCGTGATATCAATAGTAATATGGATCATCTTGTTGGTGTTACCGGTATTATTGTATGAGTCGCTGCTGATGCTGACCATTTTCGTGGCTGGGCTGTTGTTTGTGCTGTCGATTGCAGAAGTGACGCATTGTGGCCCCGGAAATTACTGGTGGCTGCAGGCAATGACGCTGATCTTCCTGTTTGCCGCCCTGATGGTGGGGGCCCAACGGGAGCTGCTTTTCCTGACCTGGGTGGGCATGGGAGGTTTGGTGGTATATGTGCTCATCAAGTATTGGGAATTGCCGGCGGTATTCGGCTCGAGCTGGAAGAACAGGAAGGGCTGGGGCGTACTGGGCATGGCTTTGCTGATATGGGGCATTGCCATATTGATTCGTGCGCATCCGGAATGGTTTGTGCTGTTTCGTGGGTAGTTTAATAAGATTTAATGTAAAATTTGATGTAAAAGTGTATTTTTGCGCTCCTTACCTGTATCGAATTTAATTAATTTAAGATACGCGTAGATCTGAATAACGTACTGACAAGGCTTCTCAGGGCCTCCAAGGCGTTCGCAGGGTCTACGCTTTTTTATTTCTCTGACATTTTTTTGCCCCGGCTAGTACTATTGGTGTTTGTAACAGATATGTAACGAATGCTATTCCTTTTTATGAGCGGTGATAATTCACAGCAGAAATGTAATAGATTCAATAATAGTATTTTCTACACTTAATTGTTTTAAATCACGTTATGGTGAGAACACTTGCATTTTTAGCATTGCTTGGCCTGGGCGGCAGTGTGGCAGCACAACAGCAGGCGCCGGCCTATCCACTGATCACACATGATCCTTATTTTAGTATCTGGTCGACCACAGATGAGTTGAATGGCAGCTCCACTACTCATTGGACGGGTGCTTCCCAATCCCTCACGGGCCTGGTAAAAGTAGATGGCGTTACCTATCGGGTACTCGGACAAAACGTGCAAAGCTATCAGGCGGTTGTGCCAACGAGCGATGAAAAGGCGTACCAGGTAAAGTATACCGAAACAGCTCCGGCTGATGACTGGATGCAGGCTACCTATGACGATAAAGCCTGGAAGACTGGCAAAGCGCCGTTCGGCGATAACTCCGGCATGGGCGGCACTCCCTGGCATAGTCATGACCTCTGGACCAGGAGAACATTCGATGCAGGTGACTTATCATCTGCTGAGTTATTTTTAAAGATATCTCACGATGATAATATTAAAGTATACCTCAACGGAGAAGAGATTTACAATTACAAAGGCTGGCTGAATAAATATATTTATCTCCCTATTCCAGATGCCGCAAAAAGTAAATTAAAAAGCAAAGGGAATGTATTGGCTATTCATATCCTGAACACCGCCGGTGGCGCTTTCCTGGATGCCGGTATTTCGCGATTAGCTGCCGCTCCCGGGGAGAAAGGCATAGAGGACGGGGTACAGACTGCCGTGAACATCAATGCCACGCAAACCAGCTATAACTTCACCTGCGGCAAAGTAGATCTCACGCTTACGTTCACCTCTCCATTGCTGATGGATGACCTGATGCTGCTGTCGAGACCTGTATCTTATATTTCCTATAAGGTAGCCGCCAATGACAACGCGAGCCACCAGGTAGCTGTATATTTCGGCGCTTCTTCCAACCTGAGTGTGAACGTGCCCTCACAGCCGGTTACGGCTACTAAATATACCTCTGGCAAGCTATCTGTTTTAAAAGCAGGCACCAAAGAGCAGCCGGTACTAAAGAAAAAAGGAGATGACCTGCGTATCGACTGGGGCTACATGTATGTGGCCGCACCAACCGCCGCACATCCTGTACAATACATCAGCGCTGCTAACGATGCCATGCAGGCATTTGCCAACGGCACTACTCCCGGCACCAAGCAGGATAAGGACCTCGTGTTAAGTACCGTTGTGAGCCTGGGCACCGTCAACAGCACCGCTAAAGAACAACTGTTTCTGCTCGGCTATGACGACCTGTTTGCCCTTCAGTATTTCAATACCAACCTCAAAGCCTGGTGGAAAAATGATGCCACCCAAACCATCGATAAACAATTGAACGTGGCTTACACCGACTACGCCAGCATCCTTGACAAGTGCGCGAAATTCAACGCACAACTACATAAAGATGCCGTGAGTACCGGTGGGGAATCTTACGCCAAACTCTGCGAACTGGCCTACAGACAAGCCATCTCCGCACATAAGCTGGTAAAGAGTCCACAGGGAGATATTCTTTTTCTTTCCAAAGAAAATTTCAGCAACGGATGCATCAATACTGTAGATGTCACTTATCCATCTGCTCCGTTATTTCTCCTTTACAATCCTGATTTGCTGAAAGGCATGATGAATGGCATCTTCTATTTTTCTGAAAGTGGTAAATATACCAAGCCTTACGCGGCGCATGATCTGGGTACGTATCCACTGGCTAACGGTCAGGCATATGGCGAAGGTATGCCGGTAGAAGAATCCGGTAACATGCTCGTATTGGCAGGCGCCATCGCCCGCGCAGAAGGCAATGCCGACTACGCCAAAAAACATTGGACTACCTTAACTACCTGGGCCGAATACCTGCTGAAAGAAGGCTTCGATCCCGCTAACCAGTTATGTACCGATGACTTTGCAGGTCACCTCGCACGTAATACCAACCTCTCACTTAAAGCTATCGCCGGTATCCGTGCATATGCCATGCTGGCGCGCATGTGCGGTCAAACAGCTGTAGCAGATAAATATGAAAACAGCGCCAAAGAAATGGCCGCCAACTGGATTAAACTCGCAGATGATGGCGATCATTTTAGTCTCGCTTTTGAAAGCAAAAACACCTGGAGCCAGAAGTACAACATGGTGTGGGACAAAGTGCTGAACTTTCATCTCTTTCCCACTGACGTGTACAAGAAAGAAATAAACTTCTATCTCACGCAGCAACATAAGTACGGTCTGCCACTGGATAGCCGCAAGACTTACACCAAGTCAGACTGGATTATGTGGACGGCGGTATTAACTGACAACGCCACTGATTTCAGTGCATTCATTGAGCCACTATACACCTATGCTACGGGCACGACTACACGTGTTCCACTCAGCGACTGGCATGAAACCACCGATGGTAAAATGGTGGGCTTTCAGGCGCGTAGTGTAGTAGGAGGGTACTTTATGAAGATGCTGGATGCGAAGTTTAATCCGTGATATTTTAGCTCTTCCCGCGTTGCCGGGAAGAGCTTTTTTATAGCGTTTTATATATATCAGAAATGTAGCTGAGATAAATAATTAAAAATGAAGTGAATAAAATTTGGAAGTAATTTAGAAATTCCTATCTTTGCACTCCGTTAAACAAACGGGTGTGAATGATTCCCTAGCTCAGTTGGTAGAGCAATACACTTTTAATGTATGGGTCTTGGGTTCGAGTCCCAAGGGGATCACTGGAGAGTTTCAAAGCCTGCGTTAGTCGCGGGCTTTTCTTTTTTGCTCTATAATTTGCTCTATAATGATTGCGTGGAGCGGTAGAGTTTACGAGGCTTTACAAAGAGGAAAACTATCTTTACCAAGATACATTTTTAAATACAGAGTAATTCATTTTAAATTTTAGCCAATTTGGGAACAAAGCCAAGGTTTTTGATATTTTGTCAGCAGTACTCTATATTTCAGAGAAAAAAAATGAACAACAATAGCTAGTTTTTTTAGCTAGCTATTGTTGTTCATTTTTTTTAAGGGTTTAGTATTCAATTATCGCATCCCGGGCAATTGCCATAACGACTGTGATACTATTATCTCGAGCTGATGAGCTTTCAAACATTTCACTGGTGCCAATGATTTGTCCATTAGACGCTTTTAGATTAAAGTAATGTTTGGAATTTGTAGATGTTTTCTTTTCAAATCTATCTTCAAGTTGAGAATTAACCTTAACTGAATTTATTCCATTCTCACACCCAGATAGGGAAATATATCCTTCACTTACTAAAAGTACTTCCCCATTAGACGCCCTTAATTTAAAGCGATATTCTCCATTGTGGCTTTGCGTGATAACAAATTTCCTTAAGCTATTGCCGCGAAAGTTTTGAGTACTAGGATTGACAAAAAGATCGAGCTGCTTTTCTACGGGACTTCTATTGAATGGAATAATATTAGAAATATCCTTTCTTTTAATAAATATTTCTTCTAGACGTTCTAATTCGGATTGTCTAATGTTTAAGAAATCTTGACCATTCCCTTGCTTTAGGGCATCAAGTGCTTTAGGGGTTATAGCGTGACTTGCTAATATTTCACTATTATACAAAAATGATTCATCCAGTAATATTTTC
The DNA here is from genome assembly GCF_056399985.1 of Chitinophaga sp. 01L420. Lineage (NCBI taxonomy): Bacteria > Pseudomonadati > Bacteroidota > Chitinophagia > Chitinophagales > Chitinophagaceae > Chitinophaga > Chitinophaga sp. 01L420. Next base: position 509 of record NZ_JBFTSK010000075.1, on the reverse strand, counting down.
TTTGCGTAACCATATTTAACTGGCCCTAAAATTATTCTATTAGCATGATCAGTAAAAGTAGGTAATATATAGTGTAAAGCTTTACTGCCAGATTCGCTCAGCAATTCTTTACCATTCAGAATTTCCCCGCTTTCGAGATTTCTTGGGTTTAAGGAAAGTAAGAAAAGGATATGAGTCTTTACTCTAGCATACCTAAAATCGAATTTATCTGGAAATTCAACTGTATAGTCATCATAATCAATTTTAATTGTAGTTTCTTCTTCGGTTTTGGCAAATTCTCGAATCGCATCTAATCCCTTCTTAACCTTAGAGCTATTGGCTCCTGCAAACCAACCTGAATATGATGTTATCCAAAACCAACGCTCTAATTCTTTTTTCTTTTGGTCACTTGGATTATGGCAATTAAAAAAGAACTCACTTAAAAAAACAAATTGTAGATTATAAGGTAATAATTTATCACCAGGAATGTTTAATTCATTATATAAGAAGTTCGCGGCATGGACTATGGC
>NZ_JBFTSK010000074.1:0-25264 GCF_056399985.1 Chitinophaga sp. 01L420 | reverse complement strand
GTCATTAAGGCGCCGACCATAAAAATATGGCGCACCATCCGTAACCTGCCACTGGTAAAGGATTATTCCAATGGTACCATCAAAGACGTACAGATCATTACGGAAGGGGAAAACCACTACCGTGATATCACGTTTACGGATAATCGTAAACGCCGCGATATCATTGACCAGGTGCATGAGTCGTACAAGTTTTTTGTGTTCAGTATCGTATCTCCTTTACCCGCGGGCATTACCCATGCTACGGTAACTGCCCTCGTAGAATCTGTACCCGACAAGGATGATACATCTGTAGTAAGATGGGGTGTTATACTGGAAGGCGATAAGAAAAGCCGCAAACCGCTGGTAGACACGCTTTCTGTTGAGATAGCCAGCTACGAAGCGGGCCTGAAGAAGCTGCTGGAGTAAATACAGGTCACGGATTTTTTCTGGCTCACTTTAATAGGGGGCCAAAAAAAATCCGTGTATCTTTGCGCCTTACAAAAAAAGGCATTATGACCCGGCAGCACAAAGCATTTCTTTTTGACCTGAATGGCACCATGATCAATGATATGGAATATCACCTGGAAGGATGGTATAACATGTTGAACAAGCTGGGCGCCAATCTCCCGCGGGAAATAGTCAGGAGCCATATGTATGGCAAAAATGAAGAACTCCTGGTGCGCGTATTTGGTAAAGATCATTTTACGGCACAACAGATGCACGACATCGCCCATGAGAAAGAAGTCCTGTACCAGGAAGCATTCCGTCCTCACCTGGAGCTGATAGCCGGTCTGCCGGCTTTCCTTGAAAAGGCCGCCACAGATCATATTCCCATGGCCATAGGCTCTGCCGCCAACACTTTCAACATCAATTATGTATTGGATAACCTGGATATACGCCGCTATCTCAAAGCAGTGGTAAGTGCGGATGAGGTAACCACCAGCAAGCCAGATCCCGAAGTATTTCTCAAATGCGCTACCCTACTGGGTGTGGCACCGGCTGATTGTATTGTGTTTGAAGATGCGCCCAAAGGAGTAGAGGCCGCTTTAAATGCAGGGATGCAGGCAGTAGTGCTAACCACCATGCATACACGGGAAGAGTTTGCGCAATACAGCAATATCATCGCTTTTGTAGCGGATTACACTGATCCGGTGTTGCAACAGCTGTTTGTATAAATAGGGAATATTGCAATATAATTTCCTAATGTCAGCAGGGTACCATAAATTGCCGGGTTATATAAATATATTGCTGGTATGACACGTTATACAGGGCAATCAAGAATGCTGGTAGCAGTTGATTGCATCATTTTCGGTTTTGATGGGGAAGAGTTGAAGCTGTTGCTGATCAAACGCGGATTTGAGCCGCAGAAAAATAAATGGAGCCTGATGGGTGGCTTTGTGCAGGGAGATGAGAGTTTTGAAACCGCCGCGGCCCGTGTATTAAACAAACTGACCGGCCTGGAAGGAGTATACATGGAACAGTTGTTTGCCTTTGGTGAACCTGCCCGTGACCCCGTAGAGCGTACCATATCTATTACCTACTTTGCCCTGATAGATATTAACAAATTTAAACTACAGATAAGCGACGAATACCACGCAGAGTGGATTGCGCTGGATAAGCTGCCAGACCTCATCTTCGACCATACTGAGATGGTGAAGATGGCCCAGGAAAAGCTCCGCTATAAAGCCGCCATACACCCCATTCTGTTTGAATTGCTGCCCCTGAAATTTACCATCCCACAGTTACAGTTGCTCTACGAAGCCGTATATGACGTCACCTTCGATAAGCGTAATTTCAGCCGCAAAGTATTGTCAACCGGACTGCTGATCAAGCAGAAAGATAAAGACAGACTAAGCTCCAAACGTGGCGCTTTCTACTTTAAGCTGGACAAACGTAAATACAACGCTAAGTTTAATGCTTTCCTGAATTTTGTAACAGATCCGGGAAATTTGAAGTGAGAATAGCGATTAGCTTTTAGCTTTTAGCAAAATGCAGCGGAGATAAACATATATAACATGTTCTTCGCTGCATTTTGCTAAAAGCTAAAAGCTAATGGCTAACCGCTACTCCGATCCATATTTTTCCGCTTACCGGCGTGTAATTCAACATCACATTCCCCTGACTCTCCGGCCCCATTTGCGCAGCATCCTGGAACTTGGTGCCTATAGGGGCTATGGCACTCATAAAACCGATATCGCCTTCCGGAAACGCCGGATTGGTATTGTCGTTACTGGCTCCTTTAGGCGGCTGTGGGTGGAATACCTGCAGAAACGTACCCTGGTTACCGGTATAAAAAGTCAGGTCAGCTTCCGTGGTATGAAAGGTTGCCCGGTATACATTGGCATGATAGCCCTTAAATTCAGGATATTCCCAGCTTTCGCCAGTAATAGTATTGTTATAGGCCTTATACCAGCTGCCAAACTGCTGCCCCTGTAACCTGTTTTTCCACACCCGGTAAGGCCCTTCGCCCATCCAGCTGAGGCCCTGTACCTTTTCTTCCGGATAGCGGAAAGTAATGCCGGTAAAGGGCGTTTCTCCTTTTATGCTATAGCTGTAGTCCAGCTGCACTGGCAAGCCACCCGGCCTGAAAATCCATGTTAGCTGCAGGAAGCCATTACCTTCATACTTTACGGTAAGGCTGCCACCACCATGCGCTTTGTCTTCCTGCCAGTTGAATTGCTTCAGCTCCTGCTTCACACCCGCCAGTACCGGGCCACCGCCAAGTGAAATCTTTCCTTTAGAAGTGGTGAGTTGCAGCAACTGTCCGGAGCTACGGCTGAAATAGTACACCTCATGTACGTTATCAATGATCATGGTGTCTCCACTGTTGGCTACAGTGATACCCTGTTGAAGGGAAGACACGAAGCTGTTGGGCGCTTTTGCAGGTGATTGCAATGGCCAGCTTTGGGTAATAATTTCCCGGCCATAAGGATCCCAGGCAGTTACATAAAGCGCATCCGCCTGTTGCCATCCGTTAGGTAGTGCTAACTGCAGAAAGCCTTTGGTATGAGGTGCCAGGTCTGGTGAGGGAATAATGCCTCCGGCAATAGTATCTGCTTTAGTATTTTTTCCGGGAGATGGGAACCGCAGCAGTTGCCACCTGAACTGGCACTGCGCCAGGGAAGTGTAGTCATAACGGTTTTCTACCGGTATCCGGCCATTGAATCTGCCGGATATAACGGGCAGGGATATATGTACAGGCGACCAGGTAGATTTGATCGCATAAAAGCTGCCTTCTTTTTCCCGGTGTGGCCCCACAATACCGTCTGGCGCATGATTCCCGTCTGTATCTATGATGCCGTTCTTGTCAGTACGTACCAGACCTTCATCGGCGAATGCCCAAAGGAAGCCGCCCGCACAGCGGGGATGCTGCAACATCCGCTCCCAGAAATCAGGTAAACCGGCGCCCATACCACCATCATACAGTCCGTGCATGAATTCTGTAGGCATCAGAATATCGGAGTCGTATAAACTGGAATTAACCAGGTAGTTGAAGTTGGGATAGTGTCTGGTGTCCAAACCATTGTACCGCTCCCAGGGATGCAATACGGTCCGTTGTTGGGGATCGTATAAAGCGTAGTCGCCGTCCAGTGCACGGTTAAAGCCGCCTTCATTGCCATTGTCCCAGAAAATAACAGAAGGATGGTTTACATCTCTTTCCACCAGCTCCCGCACCAGTCTGCGTCCTACCACGGTGTCATAGGCTGCCTGCCATCCGGTGAGTTCATCCAGTACAAACAGGCCCAGTGAATCACATACCTCCAGGAAATGCTCATCCGGCGGATAATGCGACATCCGCACGGCATTCATATTCATATCCTTCATGAGGTTTACATCCAGTATGCTGATATCCTTACTCAGCGTACGACCGGATTCCGGCCAGGCACTGTGGCGGTTAACTCCCTTCAGCATGACTTTGGTATCATTTACGTATATGCCATCCCGTTTCCTGATTTCAATGGTCCGGAATCCAAACGGCTGCGTTACCTGGTGAATAACATGGTGGCCGTTTTTAATCTGCACCACCATCCGGTAACGATGGGGGAACTCCGCACTCCAGGTAGCCGGGTGGGGTACAGACTGTTGCAGCGTATAGGTTTGTTCGTTAGTAGCAGCAATACTCACCGCTTCCTGTACGGCCTCGCCCTGCATCGTAAATACCTGTGCACTGAGTGAATAGCCTTTCGGCAGTTGGTTGGTAAAAGTCTGTACCCAAAAATCGCCGTTTGCGGTGGCATTGATAGCGATCCTGTCTATATGAACCAACGGCTTCACTTCCAGGTAAACGGGCCGATAAATGCCTCCAAGTACCCAGAAATCACCGTTGCGTTCGGCCCTGTTCACGCCTGCATTGGCCGACATCTTACTGACCTTTACTTCCAGCATGTTGCTGCCGTTACGTAATAAAGAGCTGATGTCGTATTTGAACCGGTAAAAGCCCCCCTGATGTATGGCGCCGGCCAGCCGCCCATTGACCTTTACTTCGGCATCCGTCATTACACCATCGAAAACAATATTTACCTGCTGCTGCCGCCAGTTGGCCGGTGCGGCAAAACGATAACGGTAAGTGCCCTGCTCATCAGCCTTTACTTTATCGTGGCCATAATTATAGCCGCCGAAACCCTGCTGCTCCCAGTTGGAAGGAACCGGGATGGTGCTCCATTTACCACTGCGCTGTCCGCCGGAACAATAAAAGTCCCAGTTGACGGTATGGTCTTTATCAGTGCCTGAAAGATAAATACGCTGGGATTCCTGTGCAAACACTGCGTGCAGACATAACATGCCTCCAAGCAGCAACCATATTCTTGCTGACATAACCGGAATTTTAAAATGCTTTTAAAAGTAAAAAAGAAATAGGGGATATTTCTAAAAATGGGATAAATGGAGCGGCGTTAATTGTAAGACAGAGGATATGATATTGTTGGAAAGGACATAAAAAATCCCGGCAGCTTCGTGCTACCGGGACTGCTTATAAAGATAGTGGTTATTACAAGCGGAAACATTTCAGCATTTTCGCATGGATCTCATTATTCTCGTACACACCACGGAAAAGGTTGGAATTGGGGCCATAAGCAAATACCATCACAGGAATACCAGTGTGGTCGTTGGTGGCAAAGTGTCCACGTAAGGTGCCTTTGGCAATATCACCATCCATCAGTGCAAGACCGCTGGTTTCGTGATCGGCAGTAACGATAACGGTGGTTTGTTTATCCTGGTCAGCAAAGCGCAATGCTTCTCCGATGGCATCATCAAAGTCGAGCATTTCACGTACCAGGTAATCCAGGTCATTGAAATGGCCACCATGATCTATGCGGGAGCCTTCTACCATTAAGAAGAATCCTTTGCCGGAAGCATTCAGTTGTTGCAGTGCCTTCTTCAACGCTGTTTTCAGGTAATTGCCACGACCATTACGCATAGAAGTAACTACTTTATCACTCAGAATAACCAGGGTGCGGTTTTTCGTAGTAGTGTTCCAGTTATCCAGGTTGTCGTATATCTGTATGCCGGAACCAGCTAACTGGGATCCGAAATCTTTATTCAGTTCTTCTCTGCCACCGCCTACAGCCAGTTGCAGCTTGCTGTCAAGCAATTGCTTGTTCAGCGTGTAGGTGCTGTCCCTGTCTGGCGTATGACCATAAAAGGACGCAGGAGTAGCGCCGGTAATTTCTTCCGTTACAATCACACCACTCTGAATGCCTTTAGGGGCCAGTATTTCAGGGAGTACCGGGATGGCTACATAGGTATTGTCCATTCCTATAGCCCGGTTATGGGTTTTGGAACCGGTGCCCAGGGCAGAACCACCGGCGGCGGAATCGGTGTGGTAGTTATCGGTAGATTGGGTTTTGGATAAACCCAGTTGTTTCATCTGGAAAATGTTGAGCGCTCCTTTGTTGCCGGTATAACCCGCAAACATTTCTGCCAAACCGGTACCATCGCCGATAAACAGGATCACATTTTTGGAACGCACCTGCGTGGCATCAGATACATAAGTAGGTGTATACACCGGATGCACCGGCATATTGGCTGCCGTGTTACGGGTTGTATTATGCATAACATCGTACAACTCTTCCGGATGATCGGTGCCAATCCAGTCTACGCCCAGGTCCATCAGTTTATAATAGGTAGACCTGCTGGAGGGGGCGCCCCAGAAACGGAACGCATATCCGCGTTGATGTACCTGATCTACTACTTCGGTCACTTTTTTCAATTCTGCCGGTACCAGGGTTCCTTTACCGTTCCAGCTACTATAGTTATGAAAGTCTACACTCAGCATGGCAATACGGGACTGTAACGCCGCTGGATACACGCTGTCGGGTCTGCCATCAAAAAAGAAGATAGGGTCAAACTTAGACCATTCCGTTATCGATGGCAGGTTACCGGATATCACCAGTTTCACTGCGGAAGGGTTGGTGCTTCTGTCGAAATATTGCTTGTAGGGCAGCAGTAAATCCTGCAATGCCTGCAGGGTAGGAGTGCCTTCAGTTTTAATATCTATCAATAACTGCATCGGCGTGTTCTCTGCATAAGGCTTGCCATTATACAGGGCAAACTGACGTAGCACCGGTTGCAGGTACATTTCTTTAAAAGTGCGGAAAGACTGTATGGCACTGGCGTCGTGTGCTACATATAAGATACCGTCTCTCAGGTGTACATCTGCCTCAATGGAACCAAATTGTAAAGATGCTGCAGCATAAAAAGGAGTAGCCCGCTCATAGTCGTTATGAGAATGCGCTGCCGCCATGGTATACTGTCTTATTTGTGCATTTGCACTGGCTGCCAGCAACACGCCTGACAAAATGGAAACAAAATTCTTCATTGTATAGTAGTATGTTGGAAAATGCTGTTTTTTCTGGTAAAAAATAAAGACCTGCTGTTTTAAAGGGGGCAAAGGTAGCTACAATCATACCTCGTATCCCTACCGGGTATCTTTATCTTTATGTTAATTGTCACAGGTAGAAAATCGATTTAGTTATAGCTTCAGGGAGCCAAGATATATTTTTTTGCCGGCAAAAGGAAAGTATTGAATACAGGAGGTGGAAAAGCGGTAAGGAATAGTGAAAATTACAGGTTAAACGTTGTTGACAGGAAGCAATCAGAGGGTAGGCCAGTTTTGAACCAGTTCTTTCAGCAGGTTCTGTCCTTCCAGCCATTCGCCCAAACCGGATTCGCTGTTAATATGGCCCTTGGCACCGGTATTGACAAAACGGCTGCCCCATTGGCTGGCAAAAAAAGCAGCTCTTTCCAGGGAACAGTAAGTATCATTGGTACTGGCTACAATAATACTTTCAAAAGGCAACTTCACTAAAGGAATAGGCGTAAAGCCTACGGCTGCTGCCGGAAATCCCGGTCGCTCTGCATCTGCCGGTGCTACCAGTAATGCCCCCGTAATCTTACTTTTACTCTGCCTGGCCCAATGTACCAACGCGATACAGGCGAGACTATGAGCGGCAATGACAACCTGCGGGCCTGCAGCTTTAACAGCTTTCTCTATTTGTGCTACCCAGCGTTCGCAAACCGGCGCATCCCAGTCGGTTTGCTCGATTCGCTTCGTTCCGGGTATAGATTGTTCCCATAGGGTTTGCCAGTGTAATGGACCAGAGCTTCCCAGCCCCGGCGCGGTCAGAACTTTAATTTCCATGACATAGTCGCATTGTGTCTTGAAAGATAGGAAAAAGAATGACGAATTACGAATTATGAATTACGGATCACACCTGACAGATTTGTTCGGAGACCGGTGAGGTGAGAGTACTCATAAAATAGCCGGAGCTAAAAAGCACCGGCAACAGGTAACAACCAAAACAGCATTGATTAATACTGAGTGTCTTAATTATTTATAATTATTCGCATAGATCATCTTTCAAAGAAATGTAAAAAGAGATATCCGCGTTCATCTTCTCGCAAATCCGTAATTCGTAATTTTTAATTCGTCATTCTAAAAAAATCCCGGCGGGAAACTCCCGCCGGGGGCCATAAGTGGATTTTTAAAATATAAAACCTTTCCGCTTGAACATCCAGATATTACGCCAGCCATCACCTTGCTGCACCAGCGTCATCTCATTTTCATTCAGCTTAATAATATTGTAGGCAACGTTATTGCCCCAACTGATATCGGCGCCGTTGATCTTTATTTTTTGTGTCAGCGTATCTAATGAAAAGAAACCAGTGGTGGTAACGCCCTTATGGGTAATTGCAAAATGTGCATTCCCGTTAAGATCAAACTTCATCTCATCATCAATCACTCCCTGCGTTTTCAGGCCGGCGGCACCTACGGTGTACCATGCTGGTTTATCCGCATCGCCAGGACCATTGCCAAAGCAATAGCCAGTCGGTACATCTACTGCCCATACCCAGGTTTTACCCGCCGCACTGTTGGATAGCAGGTCGTATAATTTACTGGAAAAGAATTTCGGATCATTCTCGCTGATCTTCACTTTTACAGAATCTGTTTTCGGACCTCCACTGCCATAGGCGGAATATTTAATATAGAAATCACCTGCAAAAGGTAATATTACCACCGCTTTGGTTTCTTTAGTTACACCAAAACCATAATCCCAGAAAGGAATCACGCCTTTTGTTTTGCTCTCCAATGTTACCTGGTTATCATAGCCAGGCGTTTGCGTCACGGAGAAATCCAGTTGCATGCCTGCCGGATCAGCAGGCTTAACACGGTCTTCATAAGGACTGCAGGCATTGAAAAATACGACCGTTAATCCCAGTAAAAATATATGCAGACGTTTCATTTTCTTAATTTTTAAAGTGAACAATATCACCATCCGGTGTTTTGTTTAAGCGTACCGTTAGATAAGTTGATCTGTGTTTCCGGAATGGAAAACAGCCCACCTGTTTCACTGCGGAAACTAATGTTGAATGCCGGATTAGAAGAGGTGTTATCAATTGCCTGCTTCGCCACAGCTGTTCCCTGACGTAACAAATCCCAGTAACGCTGGCCTTCCAGTGAAAGCTCCAGTCTGCGCTCTTGCATGATCTGGGCTTTATTGCTCAGCGTGATACGATGCGTTTGATCACCAAATGCACGGTCACGTACGCGATCAAGGTATCCTTGTGCTTTACCTGCATTGCTTGTCAGGTTAAGCTCTGCCCCCATCAGCAATACATCGGCAAAACGGATCACCATATAATTGTCGAAATTGTCCCACTGGAAACTACCCCCCAGGTCATCGGCATTCTTATCTTTTAAAGGAGTGTATTTTTTACAGTAGAAGCCCGTATACTGTGCCTGATCGCCTACTACGAAGGTGTTTCCAAATCCTTCCCCTACAATTGAAATGACGGAAGCGCTTTGCCTGCTGTCACCGGGAGCGAAGGAATGGTACAGGGTTTCATTTACAGTGGCGCCGCCCCATCCTTTATAATATGGCGCCAGCACCTGGCTGCGGATACCTATCATTACCTGCATACGATTACCATTTTGCTGGCTTTGATCACCCATACCCAGGTAAGTATATTGTATGGTGAAGATGCCTTCCTGGTTGTTTTGTCCGGCATAGGCAGTGGTACTTTCCGCAGATGCTCTGAACAGGTTTTGGTACTTAGGTACCAGGCTATAACCGCTGTTATTGATCACATCCTCTATCGCCGCAACGGCATCCGCCTGTGTAACGATGCCTGCAATATCCGGCTTATTGTAGTACCCGGTATAGTAAAGGAATACCCGCCCCAGTAAGGCTTCTGCAGCCCATTTGGATGCCCTGCCATTTTCCGCCGCCGGAATACTGCTGTAAGGGGTAGGCGCAAGGTCAGCAGCCGCCTGTTTAAGATCATTGGCGATCAGCATGTACACACTGTCCGGGCTGGATTGTGGAATATTATAGTTGCCTGGTTCCAGTGGTGCCGTCAGCAAAGGCACATGACCAAACATCCGCACCAGGTCAAAGTAAAAGTAAGCACGCAGGAAATGCGCTTCTGCGATGTAACGTTTTTTCGTAGCCTCGTCACCGTTAAAATTAACGTTACCTACTTTTTGCAAAAACTTATTAGCACGGTAAATGCCGGCATAGTATTTCGTCCAGGCATTACTGTTGAGGTCATTCATCTTCAAACTTTTGTCCCATTGACTCCAGCCATTGTCGGAAGCACCTCCACCACCAAAACAATCGTCTGACGCAATTTCAGAAGTCAGGGCAATGTTGCCGTAACCATCCCAGTTTAATACACTGTAAGCGGAAACCAACGCCTGGAAAGCATCCGTAGGTGTTTTGTAGAAGTCTTCTTCTGTAACCGCATCTACGGGTAATGTTTCCAGGAAACTTTTAGAACAGGAAGTGATCAACCCGGTGATTAGTATTGCTGCAAATATTTTCTTCATGATTGCCGGAGTTTAGAATTTAACATTAAGACCAAATAAAATGGTTCTGGGTTGCGGGAAATAGCCAAGATCAGTGCCGGAAGACCAGGAGTCAATACCATAACCTACTTCCGGATCAAGCCCGCGGTAATGCGTAAACGTAAATACATTCAGTCCTGAAACATACAGTCTGAACTGTTGTATAGGAACATGTTTCAATAATGTTTTCTTAAAATCATATCCGATGTTGATACTCTTGATACGCATAAACGCACCATTGTGTACATAGAGATCAGAGAAACGGGTATAGTTTTGATTGGCTTCATTATTCTGCGTTACACGGGGCATGGAGTTAGAAGTACCTTCTCCGTGCCAGCGATCAAAAACAGCCGTTGTATAGTTATTGATAAACCGGTCATAAGCTCTGGTACCATCTACGATGTCATTGCCACCCACACCACTCAATAATACCGACAGATCAAACCCTTTCCAGCCGGCAGATAAGGAGATACCATAGGTTTGTTTCGGATTGGGATCACCTACTTTTGTTTTATCATCACCCGTAATCGCGCCATCACCGTTGATGTCTACAAAACGTGCATCTCCGGGTTGTGCACCTGGCTGTATTTTTTGTCCGCCTTTGCTGGTATAAGCATCTATTTCTGCCTGATTCTGGAAGATACCGGCTGTTTTTAATCCATAGAAATAGCCGATAGGCATACCATTCTGCGCCCGGAAGTATTCATCCATATTGGAAGATAACACGCCGTTATAAGAGGGATGCAACACACCTTCCTGGTTAGGAATTTCTACTACGGTATTTTTATTGAAGGCAATGTTGCCGCCAATGCCAATAGTTACTTCACCAAACTGATGATTGTAATTGATGCCCAGCTCAATTCCCTTGTTTTCAATGTTACCACCATTAATGGTAGGTGCACCGGTACCTACGATTGCAGGAATGGGCGCGTCTACCAGCCAGTCGCCGGTTTGTTTACGGTACCAGTCAAATGTTACCGTTACATCTTTAAACAGGGTCGCATCAAATCCAATGTCTGTCTGCGTGGAAACTTCCCATTTCAGATCAGGATTGGGAATCCTGTTAGGAGAGGCGCCAACGGTTTGTACCCCATTAAAATAATAATCGCGGTAGGTAGAATTAACGCTGGCCAGGTAAGCAAAGCTGGCAATCCTGTCATTACCATTCCTGCCCCAGCCGCCGCGGATCTTCAGGAAGTTCAGCCAGCTGATACCCTGCAGAAAGCTTTCGTTGGTGGCAATCCATCCCGCTGAAAAAGAAGGAAAGTAGCCATAACGATTGTTGGCGCCAAACTTGGTAGAACCATCCCGACGCAGGATAGCTGTCAGCAGGTATTTTTCATCATAGCTATAGAATACGCGTCCGAAATAGGATTGCAGCGCATCCATGTTCCGGGTACCGAATACCTGCCGGGTGTCTTTATTTAATCCGTTGCTGATCACCGCATGTTCAAAATCTGAAATGATCAGATCGGTGGTGCTGCCGCCTACATTATAAGCTTCGCTTTTCCTGGCTGTAGTACCGGCTAATATGTTCAGATTATGTTTGCCCGCTGTAAACTGGTAGTTAAGCGTGTTATCCCAGTTCCAGGCGAGGTTGCGGTACATGGCCTGTTTGGCCTGGGAGTGATCGTTACTGTTATTGGTACCCAGGTTATATACCGGCAGAAAAGAATTGAGATAGTTATAGGAGATGTCGGCGCCAAAATCTGTGCGGAAGGTCAACCCTTTTATGATGGTCACTTCTCCATAAATATCACCAATGATCCTGTCGGTGATGCTTTTGTTATTCTGCAGGTAATCAATGGCGCCAATGGGATTGATCTCATCTGCATAGGCAGCTTTGCCATAGCTGCCATCGGCATTATATACCGGGAAAGTAGGATCGGCATTCAATAGGCCCCGAATGGAGTTATTGTAAATATTACCGGTGCCGATACCACTTTGACGTGTATGCGCATACGTGAGGTTCTCACCTACCTTGATCAGGTCTTTGTATAACTTATGTTCTGAGTTAAGGCGCAACGACGTTCTTTCGAAATTAGACTTACCAGGTAATCCCATGACGCCCTGCTGTCCCTGGTAGGAGAGGGAAGAGGAAAAAATGGAATGTTCGTTACCGCCGGAAAGACTCAGGCTATAATTTTGAATAGGTGCATTTTTTATAGTAGCTGCTTTTTGCCAGTCGGTGCCTTTACCCAGTTTAGCAATAGAGTCTGGGGAATAAATAGGAACGGCGCCGGAGTTGATGGCGGCTTCATTCATAATATTGGCATACTGTTGTGCATCCAGCAGATCCAGTTTACGTGCCGGATTCTGTAATCCGTAAGAGGCGTCAAAGCTGACGCTCATTTTTCCGGACCGTCCTTTTTTAGTGGTAATCATCACCAGTCCATTCGCGGCACGGGTACCATAAATAGCTGTGGAGGCGGCATCTTTCAATACATCCACGCTGGCAATGTCGGATGGGTTTATATAGGAGATGTCATCCACCGGAAAACCATCTACTATGAAAAGCGGTCTGGAATTACCGTTGGTGCCAATACCACGGATGGTAAACTTCATGGCATCACCAGGTTGTCCGGAGTTGGAGGTAACCTGCACACCGGGCACCTGCCCCTGCAATGATTGCTCTACGCTCACACTGTGATTCTTTACCAGGTCTTCTGTGTTTAAATGTACGGTAGCACCGGTCAGCACTTTTTTCTTCTGTGCACCATAACCTATTACCACCAGTTCCTCTAAACCGGTGGATGCCGATGCTAAGCGTATCACCATGGGAGCACCGGCTTTGGCGGCCAGTTCTACCTTGTCAAAGCCTACCAGCGAAACTACCAGCATTTCACCGGCATCTGCAGATAAACTGAAGGCGCCATCCGCACCGGTAACAGCGCCGCGGGTGGTACCTTTTACTAGAATATTTACACCTGGCAGGGGAGAACCGTCTTTAGCATCCAGTACCTTGCCCGTGATGGTTTGTTTTACAGGATGGGTATATGCCTTCCCGTTATTTGCAGCGGCTTGTAACGCGGGAGGCGCAACAGCCAGGCTGCATACTGCAAGTGTCCGTAAGACAGATTGCCGTGGAAAAAAATGACTGATAGTGTACCAGATTTTCATGTTTAACGTGTTTTATTTAGGCAGAGGAGTTTGAATAATGTATATGTTTGATTGGATTATTCAACAGTTGAATAAGTTGGTCCAGGTCAGATGGCCCGGACCGTTTTTGCTATTCCATTATATGATGTAATCTTATCTGTCTTATTTCTGAGATCCGGACCTGCAGGCGTTTGCTTGCTCACAAATGTTACGCGGAAGTAACGCTGTTGTAGCATGCCTGGAAAGCTACCTGCCCGTTTTCCTATGCTCAATGTTTGTGCTGCGTCATCCCAGTGGAAAGAGATATTACTGTATGCGCCTTTTTCGTATTGATAGTTATTGTTTTCATCTTCATACAAACTAAAGTCACCGTCTTTACCAGTATATACATATAACTGTATAGTATCTGCTTTACGTTCATTGGTATATTGTAAAGCCGGACCTATAGGCAGTATAGCGCCTTCTTTAACATACAAAGGCATCCGCGACAAAGGTGCTGTGGCTGTGATGTGCYGTCCGCCAGACTGATATACACCGGTATAGAAATCATACCAGCCATTGCCCGCCGGCAGATACAATTCCCGGCTGCGCGCCTGGTACTGTGTAACCGGGTTTACCAGCAGAGAAGGCCCGAACATATATTGATCACGGATATTCAGCACGGCAGTATCTTGCCCGAAATCCATCGGTAATCCACGCATAATCGTATAGTCGTGATGGTAAGTACTGCCCGCCAGTGAGTAGATGTAAGGCAACAGGCGGTAACGCAGTTGATCATAGTAAAGCATAGACTGGTACGCAACACTGCTGTCTGGCGCTATGTTAAACATTTCACGATAAGGATATTGCCCATGAGAGCGGAACAGCGGGCAGAAGGCACCATACTGAAACCAACGGGTATTCAGTTCTCTCCATTCTTCCAGTGCAGGCCCCTGTGGGTTAGGTTTGTCGTATTTATCTTCCACAAAGAAGCCACCGATATCTGTAGTCCAGTAAGGTAAACCAGACATACAGAAATTTAATCCGGCAGGTATTTGTCTGCCCATTTCTTCAAACGTAGCGGCAATGTCACCACTCCAGGTAGCTGCAGCATAGCGCTGTAAACCGGCATAAGCAGAACGGGTAAGGATGAATACACGTTGGCCGGGTTTGGTGGCGCGCTGACCATCGTAAATACCTTTGGCATTTAGCAGGGCATAAGTATTGAAGTATTGTGTGGAAGATCCCATAGCCGTAGGATTCATCAATGTCTTACGCTCATCTATAGAGGAGTTAGACAGGATGTCCGGCTCTGTAGCATCCAGCCACCAGGCATCTATGCCCTTGCTGAACAAATTTTTGTTGATCAGATTCCAGAAAAGCTTACGGGCTTCCGGGTTGAAAGCATCATAAAACGTAGATACGTAACCGTTACCAATCCAGTCGCGCTGCCTGTTTTTGATGTTCTGTTTGTATAACCAGTTTTTGCTGTCGAATAATTTGTAATTATCTATCCCTTCATAAAATTTAGGCCATACAGAAATCATGAAGTTGGCATGGTACTTTTCATGGAGACGCCTGATCAGCCCTGCCGGATCAGGAAAACGTGCCGGATCAAACTGTTGACTGCCCCATTCATCCTGTTTCCAGTAACTCCAGTCCAGCACAATATTATCCAGCGGAATTTTGCGTTTGCGGAATTCAGCTACTGTATTTTCTATTTCATCCTGTGTTTTGTAACGCTCCCGGCTCTGCCAGAAACCCAAAGCCCAGCGTGGTACCAGGGTGGCTTTACCAGTTACCTGCCGGTAGCCACTGATTACTTCATCCATATTCTGACCGTACATAAAGTAGTAGTCAATTTTTTCGGCAGCTTCAGAAGTCAGCTTCATCTTATCTGCTGCAGCTGCCGGCGTAGGAGAAAGGAATTTGAGGGAAATGAAGGATTGAGAAGTTTCCGGTATCCACTCCACTTTAATAGTAGCAGGCTGACCTTTCTTAAGTGCATGACGGAATACGGAAGCACCCGGATTCCAGCTTTCGCGCCACCTGTTCAGCTTTAACTGTCCATCTATCCATACTTTGGTATATCCGGAGGTGGTCATGAAGAATTTATACTCACCGTTTTCATCTGCATTCATGGTTCCTTCCCAGGTCACTTTCCCTTTTACCATCGGGAAAGCCGCCGGGAGATTGGCCAGGCGGTCGAGGAACTCGTAGTCAATTTTATCTTCCACTGCTTTTACATACACGGTATTGTTATAGCGGTCGCCATAGGTAGCGGTTAAACCACCGGCTTTCCCTTCTGCAGATGTTAAGTGTAAGGCAGACATTTGTTGGTATGGGCGCTCATCTCCGAAACGGGTAATGGAATAGTTATCCCATAAAATGCCATAGTTGTGGTTGGATATTACAAAAGGGACGGCGGCCACAGAGTTGTACTGGGTGAGGTCTACATCCTGTCCTTTGTAATTCATTAAGCCGGTCTGGTGCTGGCCCAAACCATAAAAGGCTTCACCGGCAGGAGATTCGAACGCCTGTTGTATGCGGTATAATTGTTTGTTGTCGATGGTAACGGGGGTAAAGTGTTTACCACCACCTGTTTGTTCCTGTAGTATAATATGTCCGGCGTTGTCGCGGAAAACTACTTCACCGGTATTAAGAGCGACGGTAGCAGAAAGACTGGCCGTCTTTAATACCACTGTTTCGTTGCGTTCTTCTGTATCCCATTTTACGGTATTCCCTTTTATATCTACTGCCATCAGGCTGGGGGTGCCATCGAAGCGGTCCCCGGGTGTGGCGGTTACATGGATCACTTTGTCTGATACCACTTGTAATCTCACCTGTTTGGCACCATTTGGTGTGGGTTGTTTTAAATGTATCACCAGGCCATCTGCCAGCTTATCTACCTGGCCGGCATAACACCAGGAAGTAAGAAGCGTCATTAGTACGAACGGTATCGCCCTATTTATCTGCATATCTAAACGGATTTTTTCCTTGATTGAACGTGGTTGTTTGTGGTACGTGTGGTCTTATTTCAAAACGTGTTTACTTCAGAACGTGTGAAAACAAAAATAAACGGACACGCGGAATCACAGGGTAGCGGTATGTTTTAGATATAGGGTGATTATGTTAACCACAGGCAATCGCAGGGTAGCAGAATGATGCCGGTTAGGGCATAAAATGTTAATCAGGTAAGGGGGATGCGCTTGGTTTTAAACAGGTTATAACAACAATAACCCTATGAGAGAGATGGTGATCAAGCAGTATAGCAGGATTTCGATCAACAGATACAGCCGGTTGCTTTTCTTAAAGTTGTGCTTGAGCATAAACAAATTTAATAATCAATCCGGCAAAATTATCCATTGCCCCTGGGAGGGAGGGGTAGCATTTCGTTATTTAATAGGGCAGATTTGTTGTTTTAGAAGGCGATGTACTTTTGAAGTAGGGTATTATTTCTTTTTCCCATATACAGATGGCAGTACATTATACTCCATCTTAAAATATTTGGTAAAATATTTCGGGTTGTTGAAACCTACTTCATAGGCCACTTCCGCCACTGTTAGCTGACTCTTCTCCAGCAGTTGGGCTGCTCGTTTTAAACGTATACTCCGGATAAATTCAATGGGCGACCTGCCGGTGAGTGCTAAAATTTTCTTGTAAACAGATACCCGGCTCATAAACAAAGCACGACTTAGTTCTTCTACAGAAAAGTCAGGATTGGAGATATTCTTCTCTACAATCTGTAATGCCTGTTGGATAAACTGTTCATCAGCGGAAGAAATAGCCACCTCACTGGGATGTGCCTCTATATGCTGCTGGAAGGTTTTCCGTAAGGAGGATTGCTGGGAGATAATGTTTTTTATACGGGACAATAATACTTCAAAATTAAACGGCTTGGTAATATAATCAGACGCGCCGGTTTCGAGGGCTTCCAGTTGCTGGGCCTCTTCTGCCCGGGCAGTAAGCAATACAATAGGAAGGTGTGCTGTGCGTTGCTGTGCACGGACTTTCTTACATAGTTCCAGTCCATCCATTTCAGGCATCGATATATCACTCACAATCAGATGGGGGAGGGTATGCTGTAATAACTTCCAGGCAACCATCCCGTTTTCGGCTTCTATGATCTGGAAATATTGTCCCAGGTTGTCTTTAAGGTAGAAGCGAAAATCTTCGTTGTCTTCTACCAGCAGGATCACCGGCTTTTTGCTGCTGCTACTGATAGGGGTGGAAGGTGTTATAGTCGGGATATTATTTATTGTTTCCTGCACAGCGCCCGGTACCAACGTCGTTGCCGCTTTTACGGGCAGCAGCACAGTGAAGCAACTACCCATTTCCGGGGCACTGTCTACGCTGATACTTCCCCCATGCATTTTTACAAATTCACGGGTAATGGATAAACCAATCCCACTGCCCTGGTTCACCATGGAAGCAGGTACTTCATGTTGGAAGAAGCGTTCAAAGATATGATCCTGTTTTTCCAGTGGAATACCGATGCCGTTATCTTTCACCGCTATTTCCAGTTGTGTTGCAGCTGCCTGGTAGCTAACATGAACGGATATACTACCTTGTTCCGGGGTAAATTTAAATGCATTGGAAAGCAGGTTAAAGAGGATCTTCTCTATTTTATCTGCATCGTACAGCATCTTCAGTTCTTGTACATTACTCTGAAAGGCAAGCTGTATATGCTTTTTGTCGGACAGGTCAGAAAAGGAAGCGGTTAGTTCTTTTATAAAACCAATGATATCACCTTCGGTGGTATGTAGTTTTATTTCCTGTACTTCCATTTTACGGAAGTCAAGTAACTGGTTCACGAGGTTAAGCAGGCGCCTGGCATTTCTTTGCATCAGTTCCAGCTGCCCTTTTAAATTTCCTTCAGTCGTTTGCCGGATGATCTTTTCCAGGGGCGTAATAATAAGACTGAGTGGTGTTCTGAACTCATGACTGACATTGGTAAAGAAGCGTATTTTCAGGACATCCAGTTCATGCATTCGTGCGGCTTCCTGTGTTTGTTGCTCCATCCTGAACTTCAGCCTTTCCCTTTCCTGGATAATCCTGCGGGCCAGCAATAATGCTCCCAATATCAGGAGGGCATAGCAAAGGAAGGCCGGCCATGTTTTCCAGAAAGGTGGTAGTACCCGGATTTGCAAGGTAAGCCCGGTGTCATTCCAGATGCCATCATTATTTGAAGCTTTTACCCGGAAGGTATACACTCCCGGATCAAGGTTGGTAAAGGTGGCCTTCCGTTGCAGGCCATCGGTATACAACCATTCTTTGTTAAAACCTTCCAGTATATAAGCGTACCTGTTTTTCTCCGGATGGAAATAATTCAGGGAGGCAAATTCCAGTGAAAAAACATTTTCACCATACTTCAGGGTAATACTGCGTGTTTCAGATATAGCGGAAGTGAGTAGTATTCTGCCATTGATTTTTTCACCAGGGAGAATGCTTTTATTAAATATCTGCAGATCGGTTAATACAACCGGTGGTATGTTTTTATTGACAGCAATTGTATTGGGATAGAAGATGTTAAAACCGTTGCCACCACCAAATATCAGCTCACCGCGACTTGTTTTCAATGCGGCATTTTCATTAAACTCCTTGCCCTGTAAACCATCAGATTCGTCATAGTTTTTGAATGAATACGCAGGCCCTTTGCCGTTAGTTGCCGGATGAATGGTCATGTTAGACAATCCATTGGGTGTGCTCATCCATATACTATGATCGTTCGCTTCCAGGATATTCAGGATAGAATTATCGGGCAGCCCGTCTTCTTTACGGAGTGTATGGAAGCTGTTGTCTTTAGGGTTAAAAAGATCCAATCCCTCTCGGGTGCCGACCCATATGCGGTCCTGGCTATCCTGGAAAATACAGACTACGTTATTATGACTCAGGCTTCCTCTTGCGGAAGGAATATTGCTGTAGTGTTTAAAGGCACCTGTTATTGGGTTTCTTACATCCAGTCCTTCGGAAGTTCCGATCCACAGGTTGCCTGCTTTGTCTTCGAGCAGCGCGGAAATATATTTGGAAGGCACTTCCTGCTGAAAGTGCCGGAACTGTTGTGTTACAGGGTCCATCCTGTTAAGACCGCCATTGAGGGTGCCAACCCAGAGCTGGTGGTTTTTGTCTTCCAGCACTTCCCAGATGCTGTTGTCACTGATGCTGCTACTGTCTTTAGGGTCATGCTTGTAATGGATAAACTGATGACCATCAAACCGGTCGAGGCCCCCGAAATAGGTGCCCACCCATAGTTGCTGGCGATGGTCTATCCACAGGCTAACAATAACGTTACCGGATATACTATTGGCGTTGCCGGCGTCATGACGGTATTGGGTAAAAGTATTCCGGTTGCGGTCATAATAGATCAGTCCACCGCCGTTGGTACCTATCCATAGGTTATGGCTGGCGTCTTCCACAAAGCGGTTCACATCGTTATAAGGTAAACTGTTACGGCTATACGCCTGGTATTGAAAGAGCGGGAACTTTACCATGTTTTCATGGTAGTAGTTCAGTCCTTTTTTAAAAGTGCCTATCCATATAATACCGGTATTGTCTTTATACATCGTGGTGATGCTGTTCTGGCTCAGGCTGCGGTTATCTTCGTTGATATTCTGAATGTACCGGATGCTTTGGGCTTTCTTATCAATAATATTGATGCCCCCATGATCTGTGCCTATCCAGATCTGTCCGTTATTATCGGGAACAATACCCCTGACAATATTATTGTTCAGTGCCAACCCCGGGGTAGCCTGATCAATATGACGGAAGGTGCGATCACTCACGGCGAAATAGTAAACACCATTGTCTTCATTATTAGGGAATATCCAAAGGTCGCCATCGTTGTCGGTGACCATGTTCCAGGCGGTAACCGGATGTTCCGGTTTTACGAGGGTATGGTTTCGGTACACGATCCGGTGGCTGCGGGCATCCATTTTTTCCAGGATACCGCTGCTATGCAGCAGCCAGTAGTCGCCTGCTTTATTCTGTACCATGGCGGAAACGCTATTGGTGGCAATGCTGGAACTATCCGCCGTATGTACCAACGATAGTGACTTGTTATTGGTATCTACCATAAAAATACCAGCAGTAGGATGGAGGAACCAGCATTGTCCGGCCCTGTCTTTTACGATGTCTGTCAATACGCTACCCGGAATGCCCCATTGCTGCAGGAGCGTTTCAGGGTGCCGGTTAAATTTTGCGGTTTGTGGCTGGTATATGTTAATGCCGGTGCGGGTTTGGATCCAGAGCTGCTGCCCGGGACCCGCCATGATTTTACCTATATTATTATCTGACACGGAAGTGCTGTCGCGCAAATCATGCTGGTATACCGTAAAATGATATCCGTCAAACCGGTTCAGGCCAGATACGGTGCTGATCCACATGAAACCGGTGCTGTCTCTGAATATACAGTTTACCTGATTATTGGACAAGCCCTGGTTAATATCAATCCGGTTGAACTGATAGGTGAGGGTTTGCGCCCGCGTGAGCGTTGTAAGCAGTATTAAAAAAGTGAATATGAAGAGCCTCTTCCGCATGTACACATCCCTTGGTTGAAAATTGTTAGTTTGACAATTATAAAGGCGCAACAATATAGTACAAAACGGTTATAAACAAAGAAAGGTCGAAAGAATTCGACCTTTATTGCTAAAATTCCACGTTATGGCACTCAGGTCCATAAAAAGTTAATCAGCTAATTGTCCGGCATAACCGGTATATAATAAGTGATGTTTGCGATTTTATTGGGGTAGCCAGCCTCTTGCCATACAAAAGTAGGTGAAGGTAAAACGATTGTCAAGAAATTAGCAAACAATATTTAAAAAAAAATGGAAATCCGCCATGAATGACCTTTTTTCCGGTACAAGATAATTTCATTCGTAGTCCGCTATAATCTTTAAATATTATTGAGTACTTTTTTGTCAATCTGAAAATCCATGAAGCGTATTACAATAAGTATGATGTTGTTATGTGGGCTGGCACTGACTGCCATGGCCCAGCAACAGCCCGGAAAGGGACTCACCGTAACCCTCGACTACTACTACAACAACGAATTTAAACCCGACAAAGCCGGCAACCCCGTTCGGTGGCATTACATCTGGAATGAAACGGATAACGGCGGTATTTCCATCTGGGGCGACATTTTTGACTCATTAGGAGTAAAAAGAGATAGCCTGCTGGAAGCGCCCACCGCGGCCAATCTGCAGAAAACCGATATCTACATGATCATTGACCCGGATACGGAAAAGGAATCTCCCCATCCCAACTATATGAATGAAAAGGATGCTACGGTCATTTTTAATTGGGTAAAAGCCGGTGGCGTATTGGTATTGATGGAGAATGACTCTGCCAACGCAGAATTTGACCATTTCAATAAGCTGAGTGAAAAATTCGGTATCCATTTTAATGGCGACAGCCGCAACCGGGTACAGGGAAAGAACTGGGAGCAGGGAACATTCAATATCCCTCCCGGCCATGAGATCTTTAAGACCGGAAGAAAAGTATACATCAAGGAATTGTCTACCCTCAAACTAAAATCTCCTGCCCGGGCAGTATTCAAAGATGGCCAATACGTTATCATGGCGAAAGCGCGGGTAGGTAAAGGAACGGTGTTTGCTGTAGGAGACCCCTGGTTTTACAACGAATATGTAGATGGAAAGAGATTGCCATCATCTTACCAAAACGCCGAAGCAGCAGCAGACTTCACGCGATGGATTGTTTCAGCTGTTAGCCATTTTTCAGCTGTTAGCCATTAGCTTTTAGCTATTAGGGAAATGCAGCGGAGATTAACAAACTATGTACTCCGCTGCATTTCCCTAATAGCTAAAAACTAATGGCTAACGGCTTAAGAAGTCAAGATTTCTCCGGATACCGGCAAACTTGCTTCGCTTAAGGGGAGAGTGGCGGAAGATGTTTTTAAAAGCTTCTTCTGTCAGCTCTTCCCAATCCCGGGTAGAAAAGTTGAGGATGGCCGGCACCGGCGTAAATTCCGCCTCCTGGTGTGACTTTGAGAAACGATTCCATGGACATACGTCCTGACAGGTATCACAACCAAACATCCAGTCGTCAAACTGTCCCTTCATCTTATCAGGTATCAGCTGATCCTTCAGCTCTATCGTAAAGTAAGAAATACATTTACTGCCATCTACCACTCCCGGCGCTACCAGTGCTTCTGTAGGACAGGCATCCAGGCAGCGGGTACAGGATCCGCAATAGTCGGCCACAGGGCCATCATACTCCAGTTCAATATCTGTAATGAGGGTGGCAATGAAGAAAAATGAACCCGCCTGTTTGTGGATCAGGTTCCCGTTTTTTCCTATCCAGCCAAGACCACTACGCCTGGCCCAGGCACGTTCCAATACCGGCGCTGAGTCCACAAACCCACGTCCCTGCACGGGACCGATACGTTCCTGCATGCGCAGTAACATCGTTTTCAACCTGGCCCGGATGACCTCATGATAATCATGTCCGTAAGCATACTTGGAAATGCGCGGCGCATCCTCGCGCTGCAGCTTGGAAGGAAAATAGTTAAACAACAGCGTAATTACCGATTGGGCACCATCTACCAGCTTACGGGGGTCTATCCGCTTGTCGAAATGGTTCTCCATATATTGCATGTTGCCGTGCATACCCTTATTCAGCCAGGTTTCCAGCCGGCGCGCGTCATCATCTAGTTGCACCGCTTTCGCAATGCCGCAGTGATCAAATCCCAATTCTTTTGCCAGCTCTTTTATGAATAAAGTATGCGTCATTACAGCGAAATTACGTGAATTTTTATACCTTAGCCCTGCATATTATCCCTTATGCTATTTAACTGTATGCGTTATACCCTTGTTATGCTCACCTGCCTGGTAAGCAGTTTGTTTTCCCTTTGTGCGGTTGCTCAGGAGGGAGTTAAAATGAAATTCGGAAAAATTTCAAAAGAAGAATTCATCGAAAAGAAATTTGAACAAGACACAGGAGCCCACGCCATTGTGCTCGGCGAAATTGGGTCCTCTGTTTTTGAATCTGATGGAAATGATCTGCGATTGGTGTATAAAGTTCACCGCCGCTTTAAAATCGTTGACAAAAACGGCTACGACGTGGCTACTGTAGAGGTGCCGCTATACAAAACCGAAACACAGGAAGAGAAATTGCTGAACCTGAAAGCCTCCGCCTATAACCTGGAAAATGGTGAAGTGGTAGAAACTAAAATGGAGAGCAAAAATGTGTTCAGTGATAAACAGGATAAGGCGCTGCTGGTAAAGAAATTTACCCTGCCTGCCGTAAAAGAAGGAACTATCATAGAATATACCTATACCATTGCTTCGCCATATTACCGCCACCTGCGGGCCTGGGACTTTCAGGGCGAGTATCCACGCCTGTGGAGCGAGTACAGTGTGTCCATTCCTGAGTATTTTGACTATATGCTTATCCCACAGGGATATGAAAAGTATGTGGTAAAGACAAAAGATTTCAGTCGTTCTACTTTTACTTTCCGTGATGAATCACGCGGTGCCGGCGGTCCTACTCAAATGGTGACCGTGACACCCAATATCACTACCTACAGATGGGCATTGAAAGATGTACCAGCTATTCATGATGAAAGTTTTATCACCACCACGGATAACTATATTAACCGGGTAGAGTTTCAGTTGTCGGCCTACAACTGGCCCGATCAGCCACGCAAACCAGTGCAGAGTACCTGGGAAGACCTGATGAAGGATATGTTGAAAGATCCTGAAATGGCCGGGGCACTTGATAATAATAACGGCTTCCTGGCTAATACCGTAGAAGACCTGGTAAAAGATGCCAAAACAAACAAGGAAAAAGCGCAGAAGATATTTACCTGGGTACGGGATAACTTTACCTGTACCGGTCACCGCGCATTGTGGATGAAAAGATCACTGAAAACTGTTTTCAGTTCAAAGAATGGAAATGTGGCGGAAATAAATATCCTGCTGGTAGCCATGTTGAAAAAAGCAGGACTCTTCGCTTCACCCGTAATACTCAGTACCCGCGGCAATGGTTATGTGTACCAGTTTTATCCGCTGTATACCCGCTTCAACTATGTAATTGCCAGTGTAAACCTGGGAGATGGATACATTACCCTGGATGCGTCAGAACCGCTGATGGGCTTCTGTAAATTACCACCAGCCTGCTACAACGGCGCAGCCAGAACAGTGGATGATTTTGCCACGCCTGTTTTCCTGGGCGCAGATTCGCTGAAAGAACAGAAATTCACCAGCGTAATGTTAGGCAAAATAGAAAATGGTTCCATCAACGGTTCCTTCATGCAACGACCTACGTATTTTGAATCCTATAACGTACGTACCAAGATTAAAGAGAAAAGCCAGGAGGAATACTTTAAAGAAGTCGTGAAAGGATATACCGGCGACATGGAACTGTCAAATAAAGAGGTAGAAGACTTGAAAGAGCTGGAATCACCGGTGATGGTGAAGTACGAATTTAAAATGCAGCTGGGTAATGAAGATGTATTATACATCAACCCGATGCTGGGAGAAGCCTATAAAAACAACCCTTTTAAATCAATGGAACGTAAATTTCCGGTGGAAATGAATAACGTATCTGATGAAGTGTATTCTTTTAACATGGATGTGCCGGAAGGGTATGTGGTAGACGAATTACCCAAACCCACCATCGCGAACTTCAATGATCATGAAGGACAATTTCAGTATCTTATTCAGCAACAGGAAAATCATATACAGTTGCGCTGTCGCATAAGTATGAGCAAAGCTAATTTTGAGCCCGAGGATTATAGCACATTGCGTGAGTTTTTTGACCTGATCGTAAAGAAACAGGCAGAGCAGATTGTCTTAAAAAAGAAAAAGTAAAGTATGCGCAAGCTGTTAACAATAAGCGTAGGCC
>NZ_JBFTSK010000073.1:0-26258 GCF_056399985.1 Chitinophaga sp. 01L420 | reverse complement strand
ATCTTCGTCGCTTCATTGCATACATTTTACGATTTATTTGCATTTATGGAACGCTTTCAGGGCATTATAGGCATTGTTCTTATTTTGGGTATCGCCTTTTTGTTTTCTAACAACAAGAAAAAGATCAACTACAGGTTGGTATTGAGTGGCATTGGTTTGCAGGTAGCGATTGGTCTTTTGGTATTTAAGGTCCCCCCTATTACATGGTTTTTCCAACGGGTGGGAGATGCAATGGGTAAGCTGGAAGCGTTTGCCCGCAAAGGTGCCGCCTTTGTATATGGCGGCATTGGTATTACACAACATGATGGTAGCGTAAAAGATTATGCCGGCGGTGGTTTTGTATTTGCCTTTAATGTTACTGCCACCATCATCCTGGTATGTGTGTTGGTAGCCGTTTTATATCACTATGGTATTATGCAGCGGGTAGTAGCGGTTATTGCGCGCGCCATGAATTTTGTGATGCGGGTAAGTGGTGCGGAAGCATTGAGCAACGTGGCCAGCGCTTTTGTGGGACAGGTAGAAGCGCAGGTAATGATCCGTCCTTACTTATCGAGCATGACCAAAAGTGAAATCCTCGCATCTATGAGTGGGAGTCTTGCCTGTATCGCAGGTGGTATCCTGGTAGTATACGTAAACATGGGCTTGCAGGCGGGTTTACATATTGCACCATTCCTCATTACTGCCAGTCTCATGGCGGCTCCGGGGGCATTGGTGATTTCCAAGATTGTATTTCCGGAAACAGAGGAAAGCGTGACCATGGGTCGTGTGAAGATGGAAGTGAAGAGTAATTACACCAACGTGATTGATGCCATCTCACATGGTGCTGGCGATGGTTTTAAAATAGCCATGAACGTGATCGCCATGCTGATAGGTTTTATCGCCTTCATCGCATTGATCGACTGGTGCCTGATTCATATTGGTCATATTTTCAATCCTCAGTTTAACCTGAGTCTCGATTGGATTTTCGGAAAACTGTTTATGCCAATGGCCTGGGCCATAGGTGTACCGCAAACCGATGTTCAAAGCGTAGCTACGTTACTGGGACAGAAATTAACCATCAATGAATTTGTGGCCTTTAAGAGCATGACCGATAAAACGGTGCCTGTGTTAACTTCCAAAGGTATTGCCATTGTAACCATTGCCATTGCTGGTTTTGCGAACTTCAGCAGTGTGGGCATGCAGATTGGTGGTATCGGGGAACTGGCGCCGGACAGAAGAGCAGATCTTGCCAAGCTGGGGCTGAAAGCCTTGCTGTGTGGTACGCTGGCATCTTACATGTCTGCTGCCATTGCAGGGATATTAATTTAGGGAGATAAATACATCAACGATATTTCAAAGGGCTGATCTTACTGATCAGTCCTTTTTTTGTGCCGGGCCCGGGCAGGAGCTTCATTACTGATAAAATACTGCAGTACTCATCTTCCTAAAATAGAAAAACAGCGGACAGCCAACAGGTAATTACCTGCGTCGCTATCCGCTGTAGAAATAATATGGTGGAAAACAGATTTTATCTACATAAAAATCCGCGCGAACAATACCGTGGTAAAACAATCGCCTACCCCCGGGTTGTATAAACCTGTTGAAAATTAATCCAAACGCTTAATCAGGCCCGCCTGCACTGCAGCCCAGGCTTCACCCTGACCAGCATCTTCCCAGTAATTCTTCATTTCAGAAGAGGCTACAATTTTATTAACTGCAGCAATCGCCTGATTTCTGAGTGCACGGGTACCGATGAGGTTCAGTACATCCAGCTGATCAAGCGGGTCTTCCGGGAAGTCCTCGCTAGCACGGCCCACCAACGCTGAAACCAGTTCAGCAGCTGCCAGTGCCTCTTCGCAATCCGGTACTTCCAGTGTTTCGATGTTATTGATGATACGTGCTAACGTATCCGCAACTAATCCACCGTCTTTGTTTTCAATCAGGTCAAATATCCAATCCTGTGATCCATCATTTTCAAAATTCCTGGTGCCCCATGCGCCCATAGTGTTTACGTTTTTTTATTTTTTTAGAATAAAGAATAAAAGTAATCGAATCTCTTTACAACAACTAAACCAACCGACTAGTTCAAACTTCTGAAATCTACCGGGACCAGCTTACTGACTCCAGGTTCCTGCATGGTTACGCCATAGATCACGTCTACAGCAGCCATGGTTTGCTTGTTGTGTGTTACAATAATAAATTGTGAATTATCTGAAAACTTCCTGATCATGTTGGTAAACTTGCCCACATTGGCATCATCCAGTGGTGCATCTACCTCATCGAGGATACAGAAAGGTGCTGGCTTAATCAGGTAAATGGCAAACAACAACGCGGTAGCAGTGAGTGTTTTTTCTCCTCCGGACAACTGTGTAATAGCTGCCGGGCGTTTACCTTTCGGTTTGGCGATGATTTCAATACCGGTATCGGCCAGGTTAGCAGGATCGCTCAGGATCATATCACACTGATCTTCCTCTGTAAACAGCGCTTTAAATACCCGGATGAAATTCTCTTTTACCGCATTGAAAGTATCCAGGAACTTCTGGTTAGCAGTAGATTCTACCTCCTGGATAGTTGCCAGCAGGGAATCTTTCGCATTTACCAGGTCGGTTTTCTGTTCAAGGATAAACTCATACCTTTTTTTCATTTCCTGATACGCTTCAATGGCGGTAGGGTTGATTTCTCCCATATTCTCCATTCGCTTTTTCAGTCTTTCCGCACTTCCCTGCAACTCTTCTACCGGCAATTCGGAACTGCGCTGTTCATCAATGATTTCATCCAGGTTCACTTTGAACTCCACACTGAGCCTTTCCTTCATGGTGGTCAGTTGCAGTTTCAGCTCATTCACTTTATCCTTGATGGTATTGAGTTGTTGTTCCAGTTGCTCTCTGGCGCGCTGTTTTGTTCTCAGCGTGCTTTCCAGTTCCTGCAGGTGGTTACGGAAATTATAGTATTCCTGGTCTTTTTCGTTGAGTGCTTTTTCTTCTTCTTCGCGCTGACGGAACAGCTCTACCAGTCCATCATCTGCGTGGCTCAGTTTTTCTACGGCAGCCGCAATATGGCCTACCGCATCTTCCAACTGTGTTTTATTACTGGTGATCTGTACATGCAGATCGGACAGTTGCTTGCGCTTAAACTCCAGCTCCTGTTTGAGTGCCTGTACCTTGCTTTGCTGGCGGGTATGTTGCAGGTTCTGGTTATTGAACTGCACAGTGGCCATATTAAATTGCTGTTCTGATTCCTGGGCCGTTCTGTCGGCGTCCACGATGCTTTCCTGCAATTCGGTCACCCTGTCGTTGAGGCCTTCCAGTTCATCTTTCACCCCGGAAATGCTTTCCTGATTGGTTTCCAGGGATTGCTGCATTTCTTCCAGGCGTTTATCACCGGCTTCAATGAGATGGTGGAAGTTTTCAATCCGGTTCTGGAGGCCAAACAACTGATTGCTCAACTGGTTTACCCTTTCCCTGGCAGCATTGATATTATTTTCATTCAGCTGGCYGTTGTAGCCTAGTACTTCATCGTGTTTGCTTTGCAGGGCGACTTTCAACTGACCCACTACCCTTTCGAGATCTTTGATCTCTACTTCCAGCTTTTCCAGGTTTTTGGCCCGGCCCAGCTTCTTGCCTTCAAATAATCCTACAGATCCACCGCTGATATTGTATTTACCACGGTGCATGCGGCCGGATTTTTCCACCAGCAACATCCTTTCATCAGCCAGCTGGCTGAATTCCAGGCGGGTGAGATCTTCCCCTATAAATACTTTGCCCAGCAGGTGCTGGCCAAGGCCCTTATACTTTTCTTCAATTTCCACTACGTCCAGTGCCGGAATGGTACCCGGAGGCGCCAGCAATGGGACATTATCAGAGCGGAACTGGTCCAGTATAAAGAAGTTTGCCTTTCCTTTTTTATTGTTGTCCAGCAGCTGTATGGCCTGTACCGCTTCGTGTACATTGTTGACCACATAGTAGCTCAGATAAGGTTCCAGCAGGTTTTCCACGCAGGTGCGGTATTCTTCCTTACAAAAGAATATATCACTCAGAATGGGGGCATTATTATTCCAATCGGGATTTTTCTTCAAAAACTTGATACTCTCCGGGTAACCTTCCAGGCTGTCTACCAATGATTTGAGGAGATCGAACTCGTTCTTTTTGGAATCGAGGGTACGGTTCTCGTCCACCAGTTTATCCCGCAGGCCTTCGATATCGGATTGGGTAGCGAGGATTTTGCCTTTGGTTTCTTCCTGGAACTGCACCATGGCTTCCAGTTCCGTTTTGCTGCTGCTCAGCGTTTGTTGCAGTGCCTCTTTTTCTGTTTCCAGCTGGGCGATCTGCTGCTGGCGGTTGGCCTTTTCTTCCTGTAGCTGCTGCATACTGCGTTGCAGGTTTTGTACAGAGGTATCGGCTACGGCCACTTTCTTTTCTGCCTCAAACTGTTGGCGTTGCCAGCGTTGCTGGTCGTTACGCAATGTTTCGAGGGCTTGTTTTTTCTGCTGGAAACGTTCTTTCTTCTCCTCCACCATGTCGCGGAGGGTTTCCAGTTCGTCTGCCATGGTTTCAAATACTTCTCCCTCTTCTTCTACCTGTTTCTCGGTAAATTCAATGGAGGTAGTCAATCCCTGCAGTTGCCCTTCCGCGTTGTTGAGGAAGTCGTTGATATTTTTTTCGCGTTCACGCAGATACGTCAGTTGCTGGGTGGCGAGGTTTTTATCGTTTTCTTTGGTGCGGATGGTAGAAACGAGTTCATTGAAAGATTTCTGCATGGTTTGCAGTTCTCTTTCTTTGGCTACGAAGTGGAGCTTATCCTGTTCTACTGCGGCTTCTGCTGTCAGGATCTCTGTTTCCAGGGCCAGTTTACGGTCACTTTCCGATTGCTGGGTATCTGACAGTTCTTTGAAGGTAACGTTAAAGCCTTCCAGTGCGGCTTTCGCCAGTTCTATACTTATTTCGCGATATTCTTTCTTTACTTCATAGAAGCGTTCGGCTTTGCGGGCCTGGCTTTCCAGTGTTTTGAGGTTGTTATTGATTTCAAACAACAGGTCCTCAATACGGTTAAGGTCACCTTCTGTGGCGTCCAGCTTGGATTTAGCTTCTTTTTTGCGGGTTTTGTATATGGAGATGCCCGCCGCTTGTTCCAGCATTCTGCGACGGCTGTTTTCCTTATCCTTGATGATATCGTCTACCATTCCCAGCTCTATAATGGCATAGGAATCGGTGCTCACCCCTGTATCCATGAACAGGTTGTGAATATCTTTCAGTCGGCAGGCTACGTCATTGAGACGGTATTCACTGTCGCCGTTTTTATAAAACTTGCGTGTAATCGTCACCGTAGTAAATTCGGTGGGCAGTACGTTTTTGGTATTTTCAAAGGTAAGGCTAACTTCCGCCATGCCGCTTGCGGAGCGGCTTTTGGAGCCATTGAAAACCAATCCGGCCTGGTTATCAGAGCGGAGGTTGCTGATCTTGTGCTCGCCGATTACCCAGCGAATGGAGTCGATGATATTACTTTTGCCGCAACCGTTTGGCCCAATCACGCCGGTGATGCCCTCGTCGAAGTTCAAAACGGTTTTATCTGCAAAACTTTTAAAGCCTTTAATTTCTAGTGTTTTTAAGCGCACGTCGTACTCCGAGGTTTTTTAAGGCGTCAAAGATATAATTTTACCCGAATCAAAAAGTAATTTAAGTGAGATGCAATTATATTACCTAATTATTTATACACAATTAGGGCTCATTTGCTCTCGCTCGCAGCACGCTTCAAAACTATAATAGACTGGTTATAAATATAGTAAAAAGAACAATTACAATTAAATTTGGTGTGAGAAAAAAGCAGAAAGCAAAAAGGATAAAGCAAAAAGCCTATCGAAGCGACTGATCGATGCGGATAAAAAATATCATATATCCGGAAGATTAATAAGAAAAATTATCTGTGCCGATCAGTCGCTCCGATAGGCTTTTTACTTTATGCTTTCTGCTTTTTGCTATCTTCGCGCCATCAAAAACCTATTTACGTTTGCGTACAGAACAGCGGATCAATAACATCAAAAATTTCCTTTACAGTTATCATTTCAGCAACGGTATGCGTACTACCATCAGTGTGGTGGTGCCTTCCCTTGTATTTGCGTGGTTCGGGCAACTGGGTCTTGGCATCGCGATGTCTATGGGCGCATTATGTACTGCCCTCAGCGATGTTCCCGGCACCATTATCCACAAACGGAACGGCCTGATCATCAGCACCATCCTGATTTTTTTCACGGCACTGGGCACCGGGCTGCTCATCCCTTATACCATCCCCATGGGGATCTGGATAGCTGCCTGCTGCTTTATGTTTGCCATGTTACTGGTATATGGTAACCGTGGAGGTAATATCGGCACGGGCTGTTTGCTGGTGCTGGTGTCCATACTGGGCGAAACACAGTTAACGCCTTCCCTCACGCTGCTGCATTCTTCTATGGTGCTGCTGGGTAGTATCTGGTACGCCATACTGGCCCTCACCCTCTGGCAGATACGTCCCTACCTCAACGTACAGCAGGCTTTAGGCGACTGTATCATTCAAACCGCCCGTTACCTGGAAGTAAGGGCCAATTTTTATACACCTGGCGTAAATGTTACCGATAATTACAAAGCAGTACTGGAACAACAGGTCAACGTCAACGAAAAACAGGAAAATGTAAGGGAACTGCTCCTGAAAAGACGTTCTGACCAACAGGGTACTACCAGCATCAACAAAAGCATGGTGCTGATATTCCTGGATATGGTAGATCTGCAGGAACAGATCATGGCCTCTCAAACGGACTATAACGCACTGCAGGCCGATTTCAAAGACGAAGACATCCTGGAAAAGTTCCATGCCCTCATCCTGGAATTCACAGAAGAACTCCGGAATATTGGAATGGCGGTAGCATCTGGGCAACGCTCCCTCCCCAAAACCAACCTGAAGTTTGAAATGGAAAAGGTAAAGCAGGCCATCGCCAGCATTACCATGAAATTCCCTACCCTCAAGGAAAGAACACGCACCATTCCGTTGACCAACATTCTGCAGAACCTGCAGGATATGGCCCAGCGCATCTATAACTTACACCGCCTTACCCGCCTGGAAAGATTGAAAGATGAATCAATAGATCCTAAACTGGAGCTTTCCAAGTTTACTACCCGTCAGAAATACGATTTTGAAACCTTCCGGGACAACCTCACCTTCAAATCGCATATCTTCCGGCATGCTATTCGTGTGAGCCTGGCTACTGTATTGGGTTACGGACTGGGTATGGTACTGCATCTGGACCGGGTATACTGGATACTCCTGACCATTGTGGTGATCCTTAAACCTGGCTTCGGGCTGACTAAATCACGCAGCATACAGCGTTTAATCGGTACCGTTACCGGTGCTTTATTTGCCGCGGGGCTATTATATGTTACCCACAACAACACTGTTATTTTTATAGTGTTGCTGTTATGTATCCTGGGCGCCTATAGTTTTATGAGCTTCCAGTATACACTCAGCGTATTCTTTGTCACCCCGTTCATCATCTTCCTGCTGCATTTTCTGCATCCATCGGATTTGTATAATGTTGCCCAGCGGGTACTCGACACCTTCATTGGCGGAAGCATTGCCTTCTTCGCCAATATGTTGCTGTGGCCTACCTGGGAGCATAATTTCCTGCCGGATTATATGAAGAAGATGATGGAGGCGAACCGTAAATATTTTGAACTGGTGATGCGGGCCTATTCCAATGAAAAAGTGTCCGTCACTGATTTTAAGCTGGCCAGGAAAGATACCTATGTGGCTTCCGCCAACATGATGTCTGCATTTCAGCGTATGCTCTCCGAACCAAAGAGCAAACAGAAAAACGGCTCACAGGTATATCACTATGTGGTACTGAATCATACACTTACTTCGCATACCGCCACCCTGGCGGCTTACAGTCTGCACCATGGCGTACAGTTTCCCCGGCCGGAATACCGGGAAATAACGGATTACCTGCTCCATTATATGGATCAACTCCTGCTTATGATAGATCCCGCTACCAGTGCCAGCGCCAACCCATCACCGCAGGTACATGCGTTTGAACGGCTCGATAATCACCTGGAGGACCTGGTACACAAAAGACAACAGGAAATCAATGAAGGCCTGGGGCCTACGCCTACCCGCGACGAAATGCTGGAAACCAAACAGGTACATGATCAGCTGATGGCGATATTATCGCTCGTGAAAGACATGTGCAAAGCACTGACCCAGAAAGGATAAATAATTAATATAAACGGGGAAGGCGTTTTGTTGACTAACAACAAAACGCCTTCCTCGTTTATAATAGCTGCTATTCTGATTTCAAACTCTTCACCGGATCCGCCAGGGCGGCCTTGACAGACTGAAAACTGATGGTCATAAATGTGATGGCTACAATCGCAACACCGGCTGCTATAAATACGCCGGGGCCCAAATGAATGCTGTAAGCAAAACCTTTTAACCATTGGCTGGTCATCCATCCTGCTAATGGGAAAGCGATGAGCATGGCTATTCCCACCAGTTTCAGGAATTCCTTTGATAGCATTACCACGATGGTGCCTACTGTGGCTCCCAATACTTTCCGGATACCAATTTCTTTATTTCTGCGCTGGGCGGTGAAAGCCGCGAGCCCGAATAAGCCCAGGCAGGATATCAGGATAGCGAGACCAGCAAAGTACCTGGACAAAAGAGATACCTGGTTTTCTGCTGTATATATCGTCTGGTAGTTCTGATCAAGAAATTTATAATCAAAAGAAAAATCAGGATTGAACTGTTTGTACAGCTGCTGCAATTTGGCGATAGCTGTTTTCTCCTTCCCTGTTTGAACTTTAACCATGAATCTATAAGTCTCGGCAGGCGCCAATATAAAAAACATTGGTTTTACTTTTTCGTGGAGCGACTGAAAATGGAAGTCTTTTACCACGCCGCCGATCTGCATATTAGTGCCCCATAACTCCACCTGTTTTCCGATGGGGTCTTTCATGCCCATGAATTTTATCCCGGCTTCATTAAAGATAATCATGCTGGTGTCTGAACCGAAGTTGCGCGAAAAATCTCTGCCCTCTTTTATTTTTATGTTCAGTGTTTTCAGCAGGTCATAATCCACCGGTATCGTTTCAAACTCGGTCTTATCATTCAAATCCTTTCCATTCCATTTAACACCCGAAGTTCCGCTGCTATGGCCTGTGAGGCTGTGCCCCATACTGGAAGCGCTTACTACGCCAGGTATATTCCTTGCCTCTGCCAGGAAAGTTTCGGGAAGCTGGCCCCCTTTCAGCTTTCCTTCCTTGAAAAAAGTGATGATATGATCTTTATCGTAACCGAGGTCCTTTGTTTGTATAAAGCTGATCTGTCGGTAAATTACCAACACCGCTATAATCAGTACAATGGAGAGCGTAAATTGAAATACCACCAATCCTTTTCTGATCACCAACTCGCCGGTGGATCCTTTGAGTTTTCCTTTCAACACCATGGCGGGTTTGAAGGCAGAAAGATAAAGGGCCGGATAACTACCGGCTAACAGACCGGTTAACAAGGTAATGCCAACCACAGAGAGCATCAATGTGGTATCAATATGAGAGAGCGACAGCTGCTTTCCGGTGATACCGTTAAAGGCAGAAAGTGAAATGTATACCAGTACAATTGCCAGGAACAATGCGGTGAAAGCCATCAACATGGACTCTCCGAGAAACTGCATTACCAGTGCTCCACGACCGGCTCCCATCGCTTTTTTAATGCCTACTTCCTTAGCCCTCCCTGATGCCTTCGCAGTAGAGAGATTCATGAAATTGATACAGGCGATCACCAGTATAAAAATGGCAATGAGCGAGAACAGTCTTACATAATCTATTCTACCACCCACCTGGATACCATTTTCATAGCGACCGTGCAGATAAATGGTGGAGTACTGCTGGATGAATGGCGTACGGTAAGTAATTTCATTGTTCGTTTGCCGCTTAATGAAATCAGCTATTTTAGCATTGAACTTAGCGGGGTCAGTACCAGGTTTCAACGTCACAAAGGTATTATTGCCGGTATTACCCCAGCTGTCTTTATTTTCCACTAACTCGTTCATCGCCATGGCGGGCAACACAAAATCAAACTGGTCAGAGGAATGCATGCCGGGTGCTTTGAAAATGCCGGCAACCATGTACTGTTGTTCATGTTGAAGCTGCACTGTTTTGCCAATAACATTTTGGATGCTGCCAAATAATTTCATAGCCATTTCATCGGACAATACAATGGAATTTTTATCTGTCAATACCTGGTCGGCGTTTCCCTCCAGCAGGTCATAGGAAAACATGTTAAAAAAATCCTTGCCGGCATATTTCCCTTTAGTCTTTATGTTTTTTTCATTATTCACGGAGAGGGTTACATCTCCGGAAGATGTTGTCAGGGTAGCATATTCTACCTCCGGCATTTCTTTGGCCAGCGCGTCAGGCATCGGTACACAGGACGATCGGGCCGTCCAGATACCACTCGCCTGGATGCGGTTTTCCATTACCTGGTAAAGCGTTGCATCCTTTTTATGGAACCGGTCCATGCTCAACTCATCATTTACCCATATGTAAATCAACAGCGCACAAGCCAGGCCAGTGGATAAACCAATTAAATTAAGAAGGGCAAATCTGCGGTCTTTTACGAGATTGCGCCAGGCAATCTTAAAGTAGTTTATAAGCATAGTAGTATGTTGCACCTCCGTTGAGACAAAGGAGATGCCATGGCCATGCCATATTATTCATCAGAATAATATATATTAAAAATATATAAAACTTGTTCAATATTGTACGATGGGCGTTCGTATATGACACACGATTACAACCGCGTATTATTCAGTTTCATTGGGCACATCCAGTACCGTAAACTGATCTGTTACCGGTGTAATGGCGGCCAGCACCCGATCAAAAAAGGCGGGGCCTTCTGCAGCATACCAGGGCAGTAGGTTTTCTTTCCGTTCCTGTAAAGAGCCTGCGGGGAACAGTTTATTTTTGATTTGCCTGATCTGATCTGTTTGCCAGGCAAATTTTTTCTTTTCAGCGCGGAGGAATTTGTGTTCCAGTTTACCAATAGACTTCAGTGCTTTCTTTCGTTCAGACCCGGTGGTGGCAACAAGGGTGACATCAATGCTGCGGGCTTTCTCTTCCAGTGCATCAAATAAATGCTCTATGGCAGCATATTCATCTTTCAACACCAGGGAAGCATTGGTATGTTGCTTCACATAATCGTTGACTATATCTTCGGTGGTCTTAAAAAGTTCTGCAGTAGTGATACCCAGTTTGTGCATTCTCTGGCGGGACACTTCATCAGTCAGCAGCAGGGAATTACGCAACAATAATATCGGGAAAGGAACTTTATAGTGTGCAAACAGCTGCTGTAACTCCAGCCAGTAGGCTATTTCACCACCTCCACCAATAAAAGCAATATTAGGTAGAATGGTTTCCTGGAACATACCACGTAAAATCACATTCGGACTGAATCTTTCCGGATGCGCTTCCAGCTCGGCTTCGAGGGAAGCGGCGGTGAAAGTCAACGAGGTGTGTAATACTTTCCACTGATCGCCTTCCTGTACGATGCGTTCCCGCATACCGTCCTGTAAATAAAAAAGATTTATTTCCCTGGGATTGGCCTGCATTTTATAGTGCGTGGTCAACTTTTCCAATGTATCATTTACGATGGCATGAGAAGCCTGATGAAACAATTCATCCTTTATAACGGGAAGGTATAAACGTTTTAATGCAGGGCTGTCTGGTACCAGCACCACCAGGCCAAAGCGGCCAAACAGTGCATCTACCAGATAGAGGGTCGCCTCCTGAATATTCTTATGTTTCAGGTAGGCCTTTTGCAGGAGCGCCATCAGCTCATCTGCATGTGGGGCATAGCCCAGTCCTTTTTTAATTTCGGCCAGCATCACTTCCAGTCCTTCCGGGTGCATACGGCCTACAGCGCCCTGTTGACTGGTGTTCCAGGTCAGTGTTTTACCGTCCAGGTAAATGCTGCCCAGTTCTTCCAGGTCCGCATCCTCACTGCCCATATAGTATACCGGCACAAAGTTATGCTGCGGAAATTCCTGTTTCAGTGTGGTGCAAAGCTTTATTGTTTGCAGAATTTTATAAGCGAAATAAAGATAGCCGGTGAAGATGTTGGGCTGGTGTGCCGTACACACCGTAAAGGTGGTAGGTTGCAGGAGTGCAGCAATATTGTCCTTTACTGCTTTTACCGGTTCGAGTGCCGCATATTGTGCTTTCAGCGCGGCCACCAGTGCGGCTCTCGGTGTATCAAAGTTTTGCCTTGCCTGAATAGCCGCTGCAAAGTCCGGATGTACAGGAGAATAGGTATAAAATGGTCTTATCTGCGGATGCTCTGCTAAAAAATCTGTTACCAGCTGGTTAAAATAACCAGTTTTCCCATAAGGAATATACTCCAGCATATTAAGTTGCGAATTACAAATTACCAATTAAAAAAAAGGATGCAGTGCCAATACATCGAAATTTTTGAATGTACGAAGTTAGGTAAATAGTTAATTGGTTGATCAGATTATTGGTTGGCCGGTATCCAATACGGCCGGAAGGTTTTCTTTGGCGCTTGTTTTGACAGTGGTAACGGGATGGATGGCCGTATGGCCACCTTCTTTCATTCAAAAAGACGCAATATGAAGATAGCGATACTGGCACCGATAGCATGGCGTACTCCTCCCAGACATTACGGTCCCTGGGAACAAATGGCCAGCAACC
The DNA here is from genome assembly GCF_056399985.1 of Chitinophaga sp. 01L420. Taxonomy (NCBI): domain Bacteria; kingdom Pseudomonadati; phylum Bacteroidota; class Chitinophagia; order Chitinophagales; family Chitinophagaceae; genus Chitinophaga; species Chitinophaga sp. 01L420. The sequence goes on along the minus strand of NZ_JBFTSK010000073.1, from coordinate 13,554 downwards.
TGGCAGAAGGATTGGTGGCAAAAGGAGCAGATGTCACCCTTTTTGCGACAGCTGACTCTATTACATCAGGCAAACTATCGGCTATCTGTGCCAAAGGCTACGCAGAGGATCCACATGCCGACGCCAAAGTAAATGAGTGTATGCATATCAGTTACCTGATGGAACAGGCCCGGGACTTCGATATCATTCACAATCATTTCGATTTCCTGCCCCTCACCTGGTCAAGATTGGTTAAAACGCCCATGGTAACAACGATCCATGGCTTTTCTTCTCCCAAAATACTACCGGTATACCAGCGCTTCAATGATATTGTCAGATATGTATCTATCAGTAACTCGGATCGCCATCCTACGCTGCATTATGCGGCCACCATATATAATGGCATCCGGACAGCTGATTTTGCCTTTGAACCCAGTCCAGATAATTACCTCCTGTATTATGGCCGTATCCATCCGGACAAGGGTACCCATGAGGCGGTACAGATAGCCCTCCACACCGGCCGCAAACTCATCATAGCAGGTATTATTCAGGATGAAGGATACTACAATGAAAAAGTGAAACCCTTTATTGACGAAGATCAGATCCGGTACATAGGCGCCGTAGGCGGCAAGAAACGCAGTGAGCTGCTGGGTAGTGCACAGGCATTACTGCATCCTATCAGTTTTAATGAGCCCTTTGGCCTGAGCGTGGCAGAGGCGATGCTTTGCGGCACACCGGTAATTGCCTTTAATAAAGGATCTATGCCCGAGCTGATCATAGACCGCAAAACAGGTTTCCTCGTAAATAATATACACGAAGCTGCGGCCGCAGTGGAAGATCTAAGCCTGATCAACCGGCGGGACTGTTATTTACATGCCAGGGAAAAATTCAGTGCAGAAAAAATGGTGGAACAATATATGGCGTTGTACGATACGATGTAGTACCCATCTCTCCAAAAAATTTCAGCAGACTGTCCTTAGTATGTATACCTGCCCCACGGCAAAAATAACGTCAATATTTGCCGTAATAATGGAATTTTTCCTCCTGCCAATTGCACTATATTTAGTTAGCAGGAAATATCTATGACGTCAATTTTAGAAGAGTCGTAATGAGATCGACTAAGGACTATAATGAACAAGCACTATTGTCAATGGTTGCATCGGGCAATGAATTGGCTTTCCTACAACTGTTTAATCACCACAAGGCTAAAGTTTACTCCGTTTTATTGGCGCTTACCCGTTCACAGGTAAGCGCAGAGGAGTTACTACAGGATGTTTTCATTATTATATGGAAAAGGCGGGAGCATCTTCTGCAACTGGATTGTTTTGAATCATACCTGTTTATCATCGCGCGCAACAAGTCGTATAAGGCACTTAAGAAAACAGCAATAGAAAAAAAGAAGGCTGCCACCTTTCGCCCGGAAGAGCTGCATCACAATGATGCCATGGAATCCATACTTGTTTCGGAATACCAGCAACTACTTCACAAAGCCGTTAATCGATTGTCTCCTCAGCAGAAACAGGTATATCAGCTGGTAAAAATAGAGGGCTTGTCAAGAGAACAGTCTGCCCATGTCATGCATATCCACCCTGAAACCGTAAAGGCGCATCTCGCGAAAGCATTAAAGTCTATCCGTGCTTATTGCAAGGCAAGCTTCAAAGCGTTTTTGATCTTTTGACTGCTGCTTTTCAGCAGAAAATATTTTTTTCTCCACTAACCCACCGCCCTGCCAGGGGTACTCTTTATTATCAGACTATTGGTTTAATAAAAATGACAGAGGAAAGAATAACATACCTGTTCTACCGCTACATACGTAAGGAGGCTGATGAGGAAGAAGAACGGGAGTTGATGGATACAGTACTTCAGGAGCAATACAAGCCGGTTCTGATGGCGATTCTGCATGAATATGTAAGGAATGCTCCGCCATTGGCTCATCCTTCAGATTCCCCGGAAAAATCGCTGGTAGCATTTCTCCGGATGGATAGTCCGATAAAGAAACCTTTTACCGGCAGGCGCCGGTGGCTGATGCCGGCGGCAGCGGTGTGTATGATGCTGATATTGGCAACCTCTGTTTTTTTTATACAGCAGCGTATGCACCGCGCCCCTGTCAAACAGTTAGCTGTGGCTGATGTGCCACCCGGCCGTACCGGTGCTGTGCTTACGCTGGGTAACGGAAAAGAGATTGTATTGAATGCCACCGGGGATGGCCAGCTGGCCGAGCAAGGCAATGCGTTGATCCGTRAGGCAGGAGATGTGGTCAGTTATGTACCAGTTGGAGGAGAAGCGCTTCCGGTGGTATATAATACCATGAGCACTCCAAAGGGACAACAGATATCCCTGGTGCTGGCAGACGGCTCCAGGGCGTGGTTGAATGCTGCCAGCAGCATCCGGTTCCCTTCTGCCTTTACAGGTGATGTACGTAAAGTGGAAGTGACAGGAGAAGTTTATTTTGAAGTAGCACATGCAAATGATCCCCGGCGGAAACGGAGCATTCCTTTTACCGTTGTTGCGAATGGCACCACCGTAGAGGTGTTGGGAACACATTTTAACATCAACGCCTATACGGATGAACCATTTGTTACCACCACGTTATTAGAAGGCGCGGTGAATGTAAGGAAAGGTAGCCAGGAAGTACGATTGTCGCCGGGACARCAATCAGTGCTAACGCCCGATGGTCAGCTAACTATAAATACACATGTGAACACAGAAGAGATAATGGCCTGGAAAGAAGGATATTTTCACTTCGAAAGCGCTTCGCTGGCTACAGTACTACGCCAGTTTTCGAGATGGTATAATGTAGATATTGTTTTCGAAGGGAAAATGCCTGAAGAAAAGTTTTTTGCGATCGTAAAGCGCAGCAGTAGTTTATCCACGGTTCTGAAAGTATTACAAGCCACGAATGTACATTTCAGCATTGAAGAAAAAGTAAACACCACCACGGGAAGAAAACTGATTATAAGATAGCTCCACCAACAAACTATTGCCCAAAAAGAAGCCAGGAGTGGCCTTAACACTCCTGGCGGGATGTGGGCTTTTAAATACCGTCGAGAAACAGATTTATAAACCCAAACATTGCAAAACTATGCAATTAATTCCGATTCCCATTTTATCAAACCAGGAGGGCGGGAAGCTCATTCTAAAAGTTTTTAGGATCATGAAAGCGACAGCATTCTTAATGCTCTTTGCATGCCTGCAGTCCGTTGCCAGCACCAACGGACAGAGTATCACCTTAACCGTAAAGGATGTACCAGCCAGGGAAGTATTCCGGGAGATACAAAAGCAAACAGGGAAGAGCCTGGTGGTCAGCGAAGGGGTACTTTCCAGGATAGGGAAAATTACCATCGACGTCAAAGCCCAGCCCATCCAAAAGGTGCTGGATCTTTGTCTTCGGAAGGACCGTTTTACATACAACGATGTAGACGGTATTATTGTCATCACCGATAAATCGGAAGTGGTGCCCCCAAAGGTACCGGCACCTGCTATTGATACCGCGGGATTTGTCGTCTCGGGCAGGATCGTTGATGCCGGAGGCACCCCGCTTCCGGGGGCATCCGTATCAAGAGTGGGCACTAAAGAAGGTGCCGCGGCTGATGCCAGTGGTAATTTCAGATTGAAACTTCCACCCGGTGGGGCTACACTGCTGATATCTTATCTGGGGTATCAGCCGATGCGCATGCAGGTTTCCAAAGCGGATTTCCTGACCATCGTATTAAAGCCATCTGAAGCTAAAGTAGAAGAAGTAGTGGTAGTAGGCTATGGTACACAGAAAAAAGCCAGCCTTACTTCTGCCATCAGCAGTATTGATACCAAAGATATGATGAGCATTCCGGCCTCCAATCTTTCCAATGTGCTGGCCGGAAGAGCTTCCGGAACATTTGTGCAATCAGGCAGCGGTGTACCAGGCAAGTCATCTATTGTCCGTATCCGTTCCTCCTCCTCCTGGAACAGTTCCGGGCCACTGATCGTGATTGATGGTGTTGCCCGTGACCAGGCGGCCTTTGATGCCCTTGACCCCAACCAGGTGCAGAATATTACCATCCTGAAAGATGCTGCATCAGCAGCGATCTATGGTTCCCGTTCATCAGACGGCGTGTTGCTGGTAACTACCAAAACCGGCAAGGCAGGCAAGGCAACGGTACAATTCAATAGTATATTCGGCGTTTACAGCAAACCGGAAATCGATGTGAAATACCTCAGCATGGACGAGAGCATGGATATGTACAACTCCACACACACAGGCGCGGCAGATTTCCGCTTCAATCAATACGACCGYGACTGGATACACAAGAACAACCCCGATGGCAACCTTCATTACGACGAGGCATACCAGCAGCCTTTTACCCAGCGGCATTCACTGAACGTTTCCGGAGGTACGGATCGTGTCACTTACTTTATTGGCGGTACATTTTATGATGAGAAAGGATTTCTGCCGCAACTGGCCTATCAGAAATATAGTTTGCGCAGCAACGTACAGGTGGCCATTACAAAAGACCTGACCTTAGGATTGAACCTTAGCTACAACAAAGGAGCACGCAGCAGGTTCTTTACCATTGAAGGAAAAGATGATGACCTGTCAGGATTTTATGAGAAGCTGAAATATATCATGCCACCTACCACTTTCGCATATATAGATGGCAAGCCCATGGCGCCTACCTGGGTCACCAATCCCATCGAGATGATGAAGAACGGTGGCTATATGCATATCAACAAGCAATACATAGATGGTATCATCAACCTGGAATACAAGGTGCCATTCATCAAAGGTCTTACGCTGAAAGGTGTGGCCGACTTATATAACGGAAACGATTTCTCCAAAGCATACGCCATCCAGCCTTTATTATATCAATTCAAACTTGATCCGAAAAGTGGTATTCAACAAATATATACCAACGAAATTATCGGCACTAAGGTCGCTACCTCTCCTGCTCAGCCTTTTATCGGAAATGAAAATGGCCGCACCAATTCCTACCAGGTAAATGCAATTGCCACCTATGAGAAGAACTTTGGAAATCATCACCTGAACATTGTAGGCGTGTATGAGCAGTCAGACGGATATTATAATTATTCCAGCATCTATAAATACAATTTCCCGGTTTATACCAGGGATCAATTCCCCTTTGCCAGCCGCGCTTCCGGCGACACCAAAGCAGACGGATATGAAACCTACCTGGATGCACGCGTATCTTATGTTGGCAGGGTGAACTATGATTATCAGCATAAATACCTTTTATCAGCATCTGTACGTGCAGATGGTTCATCCAAGTTTGCGAAAGACAAACGATGGGGATACTTTCCCGCGGCCTCCCTGGGATGGGTGATGTCGGAAGAGGCTTTCCTCGCAGGACTGAAGAAAAGCGGTATTGATATGCTGAAACTCCGCCTGTCATATGGAGCCACCGGTAATGATAACATCCCGGCATGGCTTTTCAAGGAGCTTTACAATGCATCTACCTCACCATTTTATCTGGGTGATCCGACATCATCAAAGTCGATACTGGCATATAACGGTATCGCACAAACGAATTATACCTGGGAGGGTGCTAAGTCGTACAATGCGGGTGTGGATCTGAACTTCAGACAGCACTGGAGTTTTGTAGCCGATGTGTGGACCAAAAAAACCTTCAATATCCTTGGTCAGCGTATACTGGAAACACCGGTGGAATTTGGTTCAAGTTATCCGATTGAGAACTATGGCAGGATGAATGCAAAAGGAATGGATATAGAACTGGGGTATATGTATGGCAAAATAGGAAAGGATTTTACATTTGATATAAAAGCCAACTTTGGACTGGCTACTACCCATGTGCTGGTAAAAGACAAAGCGCTGGGCGCTACACCGGCAGATGATCCGGTAGGCAAACCGCTCAACTACCAGGCGGGATACCAGGCCGCCGGAATCCTGCGCACCGATGCAGATGTAACGGCGCTGCCGGCAGGATATACCATCTTCGGGGTAAAACCGGAAAAGGGTATGATGAACTTTACCGATGTAAACGGGCCTAATGGCAAGCCGGATGGCCTGATCGACAGCTACGACAAAATAGTGTTGGCGCAGTATTCCAATGCGGTAGTCCCGGGCAGCAACAATCAGTCGAACAATGCTCCTGTTTCCTATGGGCTGAGCATCAGTATGGCATACAAAAATTTCAGGCTGAGTATGTTGCTGAGTGGCCTTGCCGGATACAAAGTTATTTACAACGATCCATGGGGACGTAACGGCGGCAATATCCCCTATCCTGCCTATTACGGAGACGCTTACTCCGAATCCAACCCCAACGGAAAATTCCCTAAACTGTACAATGCTAACGGCAACCAACGTCAGGATTATTCTGTCGTATCGGCACTGAATACTTTCAGCGGCGATTTCCTGCGATTGAAAAACCTGAACCTGTCGTACGATTTCTCACAAACATTGCTTAAAAAAGCAGGACTGAGTGCTGCGCAGGTATTTGCAGGCGCCACCAACCTCTTTTGCCTGAGAAAGTTCAAACTCTACGATCCTGAAGTGTATTCCTTTGGCAGCTATCCTATCATGACCAATGTTTCATTAGGCTTCAATGTTCAGTTCTAATTCTAAAAAGTGATTCCATGAAAAAAAGTTTTCTGAAATATATAATACCGGCGGCCTTTATTCTTATCTCTTTCATTAGTTGTCGCAAAATACTGGAGCGGGATCCGTTGAATGCCCTCACCAACAAGCAGGTATGGGAGTCGGAGCGGGCAGCTACCGCCTATCTGGACACGGTGTATTATGATCTCATGCCCTGCTGGCCTTACGGAATGGCCAACCCTGGCGGATGTTCGCGGGTATACAACAATTGGTTCTGGGATAGTTGGGTAAAGAACTGGCAATTTGTGAATTTCGGTAATGGTAACGGCACCGATGAAGCCATTTCTCCGCATCGCTATTCCGACAAAGTACTGCTGGGTACTGCTACCTATGACTGGCTGGAGAACTATGACAACGCCGCAGCAGGCGTAAAGCTCAACTGGGCAGTAAACACCTATGGAGATATCCGTACCTGTAATAACATACTTGATAATATCGATAAGGCCACTTTTGAAAAGGCCGGGAAGGACCGTATCAAAGGACAGGCACTGTTCTGGCGCGCCTGGGCCTACTACAAACTGGTGAAAGATGTAGGCGGCGTACCACTCATTTTAAAAACACAGGATGCCGTAAGTGATGTGTCACAGATACAACTACCCCGCAACAAAACATCTGAATGCGTAACACAGATATTAAAAGATCTTGATGACGCAGTAGCACTGCTGCCTGATGCTTGGAAGGGCGCCGACCTTGGACGTATCGATAAAGGAGCTGCCATGGCTTTTAAAGGAAGGGTGTTGCTTTTTTTCGCAAGCCCGTTATTTCGCGGTCTGGGTGGGGTAGCCTCCTGGCAGAAAACTTACGAAGCTACCCTGGCGGCTAAAAATTTCCTTGCCGGTATGGGAAAAGGATTGTATCCGGTTTACGGAGATATCTGGAATGTAGAGCTGAATAAAGAACAGGTGATGTTCCGGCGCTTTACCTACCCTGATGCCTATTATGCCATGCCCGGGAATGCACCGTTGCGCTACTCGGCAGATGACTGGGATAATGATATGCCTTCTCTTGAATTAGTGAACGCATTCCCCATGAAAGACGGCAGCCGTTTTGTGTCAGCAGCTTCCAATTATCCAACGCTGTTTAAAAACAGAGATGACCGCTTCTATGCTTCCATCTACTACAACGGCGCACCGGTTCAGTTCACGCCCAAAATGGTGGAGAAGAAAGAATACTATTGGACATATCTTACTAATCCCTCTTTTACATCAGCAGGAGGTGTTACTGGTACATTAAACGCCCTGGTGACGGATGGGAATTGGATCGGACAAGGTATGGGAGAGTTGAACGGATTTTTCCTGAAGTTAAAAGGTGTGGACAGAGATGCATCCGTAGTTGAACAGTCAGATGTCGATTGGCCTGAGATCCGTTATGCAGAGGTATTAATGAATTATGGTGAAGCAGCCAACGAACTGGGTAAGACCGGCGAGGCATTACAGGTATTGTATGATATCCGTCAGCGGGCCGGCATTTCAGCAGGAGCCGGCAACTATGGTATCACTGCCACAACTCAGGAAGACATCAGGAAAGCTTACCAGGACGAACGCTTCGTGGAGTTTGCCTTCGAAGGCAAACGCTGGGACGACCTGCGCCGCTGGAAAAAGTTTGATCTGTTAAGAGGAACGCAACGCCACAGCCTCGCCATTACTTTGAAGCCAGGTCAAACAGATCCTGTACCTATGGATGATATCAATAAGGTATACAACAGGTTTGATTATACAGTAATCACTACTGATAAATCAAACCTGGCGGTCCCTGACAAAATGTATATATACGGATTGCCGTTCAGCTTTCTGTCCAGGAATCCGAAGCTGCAACAAAATATGATGTGGGGAGGCACTTTTGACCCCCTCCTCTAATTCGAATAGGTGATAACAAGGCAAATCTCACGGCCCCCCGTTCCCGGGGGGCCTTTATTTATTAATTCAACTTTCATGGGCATTAGCCCATGAAAGAATTGTTGGGCACAAAATTATATGAGCTGCCACATCCCGCGTGCAAAAAAAACATTGCAATTGATCAAATTAGAAGTAGTTAATAGGCAAATAATTTCCAAATTTTATATTGTTAAAACAGGGGAGCAGCGAAACACCGGCAGGCAGCATTATCATTCGCCTGACAGTCAAAGAATGCAATACATCTATTTACTTCAACAGGAATATATTAAAGGAAACAAATACTATGAATATTGATCATAGCAGATCTTAATGTTCCTACATGATTCATGATAATTCTTCAAAAAAAGGATTTACAAATTTCAACTGTTCTTATGCTTAGAAAGTAATTGTGAAAGCGAAACGATTTTTGATGCCATATTCTGCGAATATCCTTCGCACACAGATTTTACTACATCAGTCCTGGCTGAATTCACAGTGTCACATTATATTAAGGGACATAATTGACACTGATGAAATCACGTGGAATTATAAAATAGATTTCGCCGTTCCCGGCGAAATATTATAAAAACAGCCGTAGTTAAGGTTGTACACGATTTTTATTTACGTATGCGAATTGACCTTCTGCAAAAATAGCATCTGTAATGGTCAAATTAAGCTTTGGATGCAGGACTGGATAATTTGATCTTTATGATAGAATTAAGACATCGATCAACCAATCGAGCAGTGAATGAGCATGCCACTAAATTTAATACTTAAGATAGTATAGAAACATCATCAACAAGGTAGTACATCAATCGAACAGTGAATTAGTATYCCACAAAATTTGATACTTAGGATTAGCATAGAAATATCATCAACCAAGCAGTATATCAGTCGCACAGTGAATTAGGATTCTACAAATTTACCACCTATTCAATTTTTTTTATGAGCCAAACCAAATCGTTACTATGGGCGATAGCGTTATTGTGCGTCATGCTACAATCCACGCGCATTTATTCCCAAAACAAGATGAACGTAAAAGGTGTAGTCACCGATTCCACAGGTGCACCGCTCCCTGGTGCAACCGTCAGTCAGGAAGGGAATTTGAAAAACGGCACCATCACCGGTCCGGAGGGCCGCTTCGAGTTAAACACTCCAGCCGGTAGCCGGCTGAAAATCACGATGACCGGGTTTCACACGGCTTTTGTGATGGCTGGAGCATCACCACTTAATATTGCATTGCGTCAAACTACCACAGAATTAACAGACGTGGTAGTAGTGGGTTATGGTACACAGAAGCGGGCCAAAATGACTTCTGCTGTTTCCTCTATGAATGCAAAAGATATACAGCTTATTCCTGCCACCAATTTATCAAATGTATTGGCAGGACGTTTATCAGGTACGTTTATCAGCTCACCTACAGGTACGCCCGGTATTGGGTCAAATGTCAAAGTGCGGGCCCGCTCTTCATTTAGTAATAGTGCTGTTGAACCATTATATGTTATTGATGGAATAGTAAGGGACAAAACCAGTTTCGATGCGTTAGATCCCAATGAAGTAGCAGATATTACAATTCTGAAAGATGCTTCCTCAGCAGCTATTTACGGTTCCCGCTCTTCTAACGGTGCCATTCTGGTAACAACAAAAACAGGCAAGAGTGGTGCGGCAGTTATAAATTTCAATGCTACCTACAACACCCAACGCGTAGGCAAGCTACCCGAATACATGCCCGTTAAAGATGGATTGAATTTAAGCAAAGCAGTTAACGGAGGTTTAAGCGATGAGGAAATTAACTGGGTGCTGAAAAATAATCCTAACGGCGACAACTATTATAAAGCTGCCTATAGCAACCCTTCCAGTCAACGTTATGCGCTAAGCGTTTCAGGAGGTAGTGAAAAGCTGAGAGGCTACATAGGAGGTTCTTATATTAAAGAAGATGGTTTTCTGCCACAGGTGTCATATAAGAAATACAATCTGCGCGGAAACGTACAGGCCAATCTGGTAAAGAATCTTACACTTGGTTTAAACATGGCTACAAGTTATGGTAACCGCAGCCGTTTCAACTTCACCTATGATTATGGTTCCGATGACCTGAATAACCTTTGGGGTAAATTATTGTACTGGGATGTATTTGCAAGTCCGTACATAGATGGCAAACCTAATAATCCCGGTTGGCTGGGGAATCCTATAGAGATGATGAAAAACGGTGGCTATTGGCGTAATACCAACCAACAAATAGATGCGTTGGTTACTGCTGAATACAAAATACCCTTTGTAGAAGGTCTGAGCATAAAGGGCACCTACAGCAAAAATTTTGATAATAGCTATATAAAAACTTTTGCTAAAAAACAGCAGCTCTATAATTTTAAGAAAACAGGCCCCAATGGCTTGATTTACACCGATACACTAGTGGGCACCACTTTAAGTGGTGATCCAGGTACTCAGTATTTGGGCAATGAATATAATAAATCCAATACCTATCAGCTAAACGCACAGATTAATTACGACCGGACATTTGGAAAACATACCATCGGCGCGCTGGCTGTTTATGAGCAATATGAGGGATACACAAATTATTTCAGCCTGTATCGATATAATTTCCCCCTCATTGCAACAGACCAGTTTTTATATACCAGCGCCAACAATGCTGACTGGTCTACAGGTGGTAACGAAGGTCAGATTGGAAGGTTGTCTTACATCGGAAGGATTAATTATGATTATGATGCCAAATACCTTTTTAGCGCATCTGTCCGGAGAGACGGCTCTACCAACTTTGCGCCCGATAAACGCTGGGGGTGGTTTCCGTCAGTATCAGGAGGTTGGGTAATTTCAAGAGAAGGTTTTTTCCAATCATCCAAACTTGGGCAGGCGGTGGATTTCTTAAAGCTGAGAGCATCCTATGCTACCACTGGTAATGATATTCTGGACAAAGATGACCCCAACAGCAGATGGAGATGGATGGAGCAATATATTATCCAGGGTGGTACGTATTACATGGGAGCTTCCGGTACTCCTGCACCACGCCTCGCCTATGGCGGTTTGCCTAACAGCAATCTAACCTGGGAAAAATCAAATTCTGCAGGCATAGGTGTGGACGCAACACTTTTCAAAAACGTACGATTCAGCTTCGATTATTGGAAACGTCAATCCTATGATATATTAGGTAGCCGCATCCTCGCTATTCCGAACGAGTTTGGCGCATCCTTACCACCGGAAAACTACGGAAAAGTTAGTTCCAATGGTATTGAAATAGAGCTGGGCTATAATAATAACATCGGCAAAAATTTCAGCTATAATGTAAAAGGCGTGTTCACTTATGCGACCAATAAGGCGATAAAGAAAGATGTTGCGGCAAATACCCAGAACTACGCAAACCCGATCGGAAAAACGTTGGCGTATGGAAGCGGTTACCAGGCCTTAGGTGTACTACGCACACAGGACGATTTGAATAAATTACCGGCTGGTTATACCATCAATGGCGTTGCACCTGCTTTAGGTGATATGTTATTAGCGGATCTCAGTGGTCCGGATGGAAAGCCCGATAATAAAGTGGATAGTTACGATCAAATGGTGCTGGGCAACTATTTTGGAGCAGATAATGCCCCCATCGCCTATGGCTTGAATATTTCATTATCGTATAAAGGCTTTACGGTAGAAGCATTATTTTCCGGCCTCACAGGATATAAAATAAGTTACAATGATGCCTGGGGCAGGAATTTTGGCGGAGGAGGAAAAGTTCCTCAATACCATGCTGACTCCTGGAGCACAGAAACCCCCAATGGCACTACGCCTAAAATGTACCCATGGGGAGATCCCCACTCAGCAGGTTATACCTGGACCTCTACCTTCAACGTGTATAACGGCGGTTTTTTACGAATGAAATACCTGAACATCAATTATAAACTCCCTGATATAGTGTTAAATAAATTAGCGATTAAAGATACCAGGATTTTCCTCGCAGGATCCAACCTGTTTAACATCACCAAATTTAAGTTGTATGATCCTGAAGTATCCCAATTTATGAGCTACCCAACCATGAGAACTTTTACCGCAGGAATTGATATAAAGTTGTAGAAAAGCGTGTTTAAACTAAAAACCAAGAAAAATGAAGAATAAGTTAAATATAGCAGTGCTCATCTTTTTCGTTCCTTTTTTATTGATGGGTTGCAGTAAAGTACTTGATAAAACAAATCTTTCTGCTGTCGGTCCGGATCAGGTATGGTCGGATGTAAATATGGCTACGGCCTATTTAAATCAGATCTATTCAAGTCTGATGCCAGGTAATACGTACGGGAGTGGAAACAACACAGATGAAGGCGTTCCCTATCAAAAACAAACAAATGACTGGTTCAGAGGTACAGCCACCTTTGACTCACAAAATAGCTTTGGGACATATAATAGTATACGAACCATTAATATTTTGTTAGCCAATATCGACAAAGCCAGTTTCGGACAGGCAGATAAAGACAAAATCAAGGGACAGGCATTATTCTGGAGAGCCTGGGCATATCATAACCTGGTAAGTAATTATGGCGGCGTACCCCTCATATTGGAAGCACAGCTACCTAGTACAGATTTAACAACCTTGCAAAAGCCCCGCAATAAAACATCGGAATGCGTAACACAGATTTTAAAAGATATAGACAATGCGATGGCATTACTCCCCGATGCTTTTACAGATGATGATATGGGCAGAGTAGATAAAGGCGTTGCCATGGCTTTTAAAGGAAGGGTATTATTATTTTATGCCAGCCCTTTGTTTAATGGTTTGGGAGGAGTAGCTACCTGRCAAAAGGCATACGATGCCAATAAAGCGGCTAAAGAGTTTTTAGATGCCCGTGGTAAAGGGTTGTATAGTCCTTACAGTAAAATATGGGATGATGAGTTAAACAAAGAAGTGGTGATGGTTCGCCGGTTCAACTATCCACAGGCAACTTATTTTCAGGGAGGCTTAATTCCTCTGGATTGGTCTAAAGATGATGTAGGTTATGACCGGCCCTCATTGGAACTGGTAAATACTTTTCCTATGAAAGATGGCTCCAGCTGGGAATCACAGACAAGAAGTTATGATACTTTGTTTTTTAACAGAGA
>NZ_JBFTSK010000072.1:0-26760 GCF_056399985.1 Chitinophaga sp. 01L420 | reverse complement strand
GTGCAGTGATTTGCGGGATGAAGTTATCGAATGCCGGTGCGAGCTGTAGTACGAATCTGCGCACATAGGGCTGAAAACTCGCCGTTACATATCCGTCAGCAGAAAGGTATTGTTTAAGTACCAGCTCATCCCATATCTGTTGTGACGTCACTGGAGCGCCCTGCACAATGGCTGCAAATGCATCTGTGGAAACATGTCCCAGATTATTCTGCATTTTCAGGAACACACTGCCGGTATTGTCACTCACCTGTATTGCCGGCGTATTGAAAAAAGCCGCCGCCTTTTGCAGGGCGTCTTTCTCATTGATCTGTTCCTGCGTAGGGTTAGCAGGATAGTTGGCCATAAAGGATATATAATAGGGAGATGTTATCACGGTATCGTCAGGATCATATTCCTTCTCCTCCCAGGGAGTATATACGATGGTGGAATAAAAACCTTTGGGATAGTCTGTCCGTATAGGTCTTTTCAGGGCGTCATACTGCGTCACCGTAGGTGGAGGAACATGTTCATTCACCAGTGCCTGCTGTAATTCATAATTGGGCGTGTTACTGAAGTAAGGAAGATAAGCTTCCGCAATGTCTCCTTTGTTGTTGTATACAACCCGGCCGGACACCTGCCAGGTACCTGCTGCCGTCAACTGTTTGCTTTCGATACTTCTCCCCTGTCCGTCGCTGTATTGAATAAGCTGCTCGCAGGCAAATGTGCTGGTGCCGCCTTTCACATGATAGAAATCTGTCCGGGTAAGGGTGATGTTGTTGATGGGTTGAGTATCCTGCTGGTAGGCATTCAGGTCGTAAAAGAAATACGTGGCAGCCCCCTGCAGGTAATATTCCGGATCACTGATCACATCGTTGAAGGTGATAGGGCCTCCGTTCTTATTGGTAGCGCGTCCTATATACTCTGCCGGCTGACTCAGATATTCATATAGCCTCATGCCGCCGGTATGGATACCGTTTTCCTCCCCGAATAAAGTGCTTACCACCACATTCCCTAAAGGGTCATATAGTACCTGTGTAACATTCCCGTTTATATCAACCATCTGCCGGAGCTGCATGGTCTGGTAATCAAAGACGGCAGTGGTTTCATTGAACGAGTTATCATCGAGATACTCTTTCGCATCAGTAACAATAAAATAGTAGCTATCGTAGGAGAACGTTGATTTCTTAAAGAGCGATGAAGTGGAACTAACGAAAGAATTTTCAATTTTGCATAGCTGGTAGAACGATTCAGCCGTGGTAGTGTAGTATTGTACCAGCCCCCTGTTAAACCAGTAATTTGTTGACTGATCCAGGTAATAACCGCCATCATCCTGGAGGATGGCCGCTGTCATATTTTCCCCGAACAGGTAACTGATGTTTGCAGTATTGAACACGGCCGTTTGCTGATGATGTATCAATGACCTGGATGATAACTGGCCTAATGGCAGCACACTGTCCTGCGCTTCATTCCAGAAGTATGTCTGTCCGATTGTGAGCTGCCGTGCCTGTAGTATTTGAGCAGCCGGTGTTGCCAGGTAAGGAATGATATGTTGAAGAGCCGTATTTACCTGCGTTTTTATACCATCAAAGGTAAAATAGGCATTGCCGCCGATATCAGGATGAATGATCTCAAATTGCTCCTGTTGATAAAGCACTCCCCTCCACCGGTATGACTCCTGGTTGGTGGTATTGATGTAATTGTTGCGTTGAGCCGTTACCGTTAACTGCCGCTGCTCCGGGTATACGTAGCGATCGGCGAAGGGCCCGCTGCGCCGGGGAAGGTACACTTTGCACGACAACAATACTTCTCCGCACAGTGGATCTACCTCCAGCGCGAAGTCTTGTGTCATGGCCGGATCATGAGGGTCTCTTTCATAATTGTAGTGAATACTTTCACGGCTTTGCACCGCAAAAGATGCATATGGTTGATCTCCTTTGGCTCTCAGCAATAATACGGTTGCATTGGAAGCGTCTACGGTATATGGATTTACGGATGCCGGCTGATCATCATCCGCATATACTTCCTTATGCATAACGATGCCCTGCAGCGCTGCGTATGCCTGTCGCAGCGTGTCAGCATCCGCATCATAAATCGCCGGATCAAAAACACCTGGCGGAAACTTCAGCGCCTGTGGATCTCCCTGGTAATATTCCTGTTGGTATTGCCGGATGATAGCATCGTTTTCCAGGAACGCCCCGGTATGACACCAGGTTTTAGTATAAACGGGCGCAACATACAATTCCTTGTTCAGCCTGTTCACCGGAAATGTTGGATTATCCAGGCTTTGCTGGTATTCCAGAAAGTTTTCCGTATCCCAGGATTCAACAAAGCCGAAGCCACGAAATTCCCTGTCTACCGGATCGTAGTAGCCATCGTGATACTTATAGCTGTTAACTGTTTTGGTGCCCGACAACAAATCGTTTACGGTCATTGTTTCCACTACCTGCACCGGGAACCGGAGCCTGGTTACCCAGGGGCGTCCTGCGCGTTTATCTTCCATGATAAACTTCGTGGAGCTGCAATACTGGATAGTAGTAACAGCGCCGGCATTATTACTGATCTGGTTCAGCAGGTAAGGCTTCATACCATCGCTAACGAAATCATAATAGTAGTGTATGGGCACGGGTGTCATCCGGGAGAAAACGAGACAGTTAGTTCCGTTTCCCTTCACATCCATGAAATGAACCTGGTCTGATTCGCCGTATTGGTAGGGAAGATTCACCACGATAGGTGGAGAGAAGGAATTGCCGTTCTGGTTGATGTAAATGGTTACCGTGTGGGAAGATACATACACCAGGTCTGTAGTGCCGGAACCATCAATGTCGGCGAGAAACAGGCGGCTGTTATCGAGTACGTTGCCAAATTCAGGCGCGTTGCCAAAGGTAATCTTTTTGCCGTATCGTCCGTAACCCAGGCAGGGCCAGCATTCTACCAATCCGCTGAAAATACAGACCCGATGGGATAGTCCATCACCAAACATATCCGCAAATGTCACCACCTGTCCGGAGGTATCTGTTGTTCTGATCGGGAATCCGTTTTCATTCTGCGTAATACTTCCCTGCCGGAAACCTTCTTTGCCGGCGGACACATAGGTCCGTATTTCGCCTTCCGTTGCCAGCAGCAGATCAGCTCTACCATCAGCATTCATATCTGTGAATTCCACGAACGGATCCCCTATATCGATGGGATTATATGGAAATGACTGAAAACTGTTCCAGCTGCCATCGTTGTCATATTGATAGAAACCTTTGCCGGCAAGCAGTTCCAGCTGGCCGTTGCCATCCAGGTCCACCAGGTAAGCGTTATCGTTTTGTGTGTTTTTATCAATGGGAAATTGTGTGGGCGATGCCGGCAATTTGTATTTTCCATCGCCTTGCGGCGCCAGGTACGTGGTAACATTATCGTCGCTGAAAAGAAATCCCGGCAATCCTTCTCCGTAAAGATCTACCGGCTGAAATCCCTGTCCTCCCAGGTAACCCGGAATGGTATTACCTTCCATCTCCAGTATGTCAAAAACAGGCGCCTCGGGCACATTGAACGGGGTATAGTCAAGTGCCAGCGGAGGCAATCTTTTATCGTCGTAACTGCCATCATCATTTTTCCTGTACCCCACTGAGGTCACCTCTTTCAGCAACGACATCGTGATAATCTGCACCGGCTGGTAATGCTGCAACGCATCGTAAGTCAGTACCGTGCTTTTTACCAGGCAGGGAGTTCCCAGTTCTTCAAAATGATGGAATAACAGTACTTGCTGACAAAGGCGACAGGTACGTACTTCGAAGCCGCTTCTGTAAGAAGAGAATGCATCCGGTCTGTATGCCCATTGCCTGACCGGCGTATAAGGATCTGCATTTTTCTGATGAAGATTCGACAGATCATATTCCCCATAATCAAATACCAGCTCAAATGCATATTGCGGATTTCCTTTACCGTCTGTATAGTTGCCGTATTTTACAGATTGCGGGTACCTGTTTGCTTCGTAAGTCCTGTTCACTTCATAAATGGCAGCAGGCACATTATGATTGTTCTCCTCCATGTAGGTATACACGATTTTATTCCCTTTTGCATCTGTTGAAGTATCCGGCAGCCATTGAAATATCTGCGTTTTATCGGACGGATTGGCGATACGGGAATTATCTGCAGTACCATAGGTTGTGGTGATATTATCACGGGAAACAACGTTCCACCAGGAAGTGCTGTCCTTTTCGCTGATCCATTGCTCAATGGAGGAGTAAGTATGTTGAACTCTGGGCAAATAGGTAATAACGCGCCAGTTTTCATTGTTTAGCTGCGTGATCCGTTCCGTGGTTTTAACAAGTTCTCCTTCTCCTGTTAATGAATACTGGTCAGTGCCCATATACCGGGGAATCCCTTTGTTGATGTTTATTGTAACACTATTCAGGGTTAATGAAAAACCTAACCCGAATGCGCTGTTACCTTGTCCTGAATTATAGGAAAGCGATAGTTGAGGTTCAAATCCTCTTGCAGGTGTTACAGGTAGTGGAATGGTATAACTACCTGTTCCGGAAAAAGCATCCGGCTGAAAGGTGTTACTGATACCGCTTATGGCGCCACCGCCTTTAGGTAAGGTAAGTTGAGGGACGACAATGCCTGACAATGCAGATGGTGAATCTGTTGTTTTCATTAATAGGATGTATTACGGTCTTTAAGTAAAATTGCTATCCCTTGTTCTGAACCAGATTGTTTTAAGTAAACCTGTTCGTTAGATTCTTATTTACTAGGGTTGTGGTACAAACTGGGGGATATATAATAGTTATTTTGAGTCTTGATTTAATCTGCTAATGGTATTTTAAGGTGAAGTAAACTTAAGAATAAGTTTTTATTTCCAGTAAACTATTTTTCCGGTTTCTTTCTTCCAAAAAAAATATTAAGATCGGATTCCTTCCTTTTTTTCAATGACGGAAGTGTATTCTCAGATAAATTCATGAGGTTTTTTTATGCAACAACAGGTTACGTTCCCGTTTAATTAAACACCACACAACCCTTTACTGAAAAGAAACACAAGGCATTTAAAGCACTTTATAAAAACAGCGTTCAGCTGCACATATGCTTTAACCCAGAGGACATCACTTATACTTTTTATGTTATTCTGACTACTTCTTAATTTCCATTTACATACCGGGAAAAATCCCCGTATCGCTCAGCTCCCCTATTTCACTTTGAAATCAGGTCATGGGGGTTTGCTTTGTCCAATTTATGTCCAGCCGTAGAAATACCAACATATAATTATTTGCTAATATCTCTGGTCTTTTGCTATCGGCAAAAAAACGCCAAAATGCTATCAGATCGTTAATCCTTTTTTATTCACTTATCTGATTCATTTCGACATTGAGTTTGTTTTAATTTATTCACCTAATGATAAATGTACAATGCATATTATCTAACGGCAGGTAACAAAAAAAACTATGAGCGAAAAAGCTTACAAAGAATGACTACTAGAAATGAATGGCTTCTCACGGAGAAACTTATATACAATCCGGCAATGGTATATGCGAAAGCCACACACAAGAATGGCTGGTCGAGGGATCAACTCAAAATTAACATTAAAAATAACTACCATTTAAGATAAGGGAAAGCTGACCACAACTTTGAATCCGCACTCCCTAAACCACAATCTGACCTCGCAACTACATGCATCAATAGCCCGGTAGTTTAATACTCAATACACTAGCTTTAGCTAATCGTCCATCTATCCCGCAAACATAATAGCGAACATAGAAGCTACAACGTGACAGGCGTAAAATGCGATAAAAAGAGTCTTTGCAACTCAAGGACATCTCTTCTTCCTTTTCGCGGGCATTCTTTCTGGTAGAATTCCGGGGCATAGAAGTATATCTTCTTTATGTTATTTCTGGTGATTAAATGTATGATGACTCCCCCTGCATCAAAGATATCATCATGTGTTTTTCCTTTTTCCACCGGGCATCCACCGCCTTCATCCGCATCATCTTTTATCTGCCAGGGTTTCAATTGAATAATGTTTTGCCAAAACCTGTTAATGGTATCCTTTTCCATAYAAATAGGGTTGAAATAATCATTGATATCCACAGTAACGTGACGCATATTCACTAACCTTATTTTGAGTTTTATAGCTACTGCCTCGGGAAGCATAATTCTTTGATCATATGCTGGAACTGCATGGTAATGGTAGGCTGTTAAGGTATCCCCTTTCTTGCTGAGGATAAACCATTCCGGGATGTGGAACCAGTTAGAAGTAAAATGAAAGATAATTGTGCTATCCGCATTTTCCTGCAAAAATTCGTGCATTGGGGTCACGCCATCCACCTTAACGCCAGCCCCTTGGGCAAGTACTGAAGCGGAGAGACACAAAAAGATAAGGCAGGAAATGAGCTTTTTTATATATTTCATAGAAGTCAAATTAAAGTCCTTTTAAAACTTGTTTTATATATGGCACGTGGGGAGTGAATTACGGGTTCTCAATCCCGGAAAGCCCGTCTCCTACTACTATTTTTCATTTTTCACTACTTGCTGGCGCCAATCAGGACAGTGCCTTTTTTGTTGCCTGGGCAAAGTATATGAGTTATACTCTCTGCAGACACCACCATCACGAAAAAAAGGCCAATCCCCAGCCACAGAAGACTATTAGTAATTACAAAATAAAGAGATTTAAGCAGAAACCAATCTGGCCAGCCAACTATTCCGGCATCCCGTAATTACCTTGAATAACCGGATATTCCCCATGCCACAACTCAAAATCGTACCAACCCTTTTTTATGAATATAGATTTCAGCATTTCTCGCGGCACATCCATTGTACTTAAGCCTATATACATATTATCAGTGTTATTATCGTTAAAATATAAGGCAAAAGAAAATCCGGCTTTAGGATAATTCTCTCCCCTACATACTAAAGTATCGTTGCTTAATGTTATTCCTCCAAGCTTTAATACCGACGCAGATACCTGATCTATATCATTTACCACGTAAACAAGATTCATACCGCTCCGTTTTGCGCTACTCACCTGGCTTTCATCAATTATCTGGATATGGTTCCTATATTCATCTACCCATAACGAATCAATCATTGCAATTGCCAAATTCAATTCTTCATTGGTTTGCGCCGGCCTCACTATAGCAAAATTGTTTAACAATACTTTATTTACCGGGCCGTATACTTCTCTCGTGAAATAATTGCCTTTTCCATCAACAGCATTGCTGTTTGTTAACGCTATAA
Organism: Chitinophaga sp. 01L420; assembly: GCF_056399985.1. Taxonomy (NCBI): domain Bacteria; kingdom Pseudomonadati; phylum Bacteroidota; class Chitinophagia; order Chitinophagales; family Chitinophagaceae; genus Chitinophaga; species Chitinophaga sp. 01L420. Next base: position 19,566 of record NZ_JBFTSK010000072.1, on the reverse strand, counting down.
TTGCTCCCTTCGTTTTATAATCAATATCTTTCGTTAGCCTCCTTCCATTAAGTTCAATTGTGATAACCTTTGAATTGTCAACATCTAATTTATTTCTATCAATCAATAGTTTACGTACGTTACCCGTAGATAGTATCAATCGATTCTTTTCCATCCGGTATGATACAGTAGCTTTTCCGGGAATAAGTTTCTCTTTTACCCAAACGCCGTACACCGTATCATTATAAAATCCATAGGTAGCAATCTTCTTTGTGGTATCAGGATGAACATTTCTCTGCGCATCAAAAAAAGAAAATACTTTCCCCATAGATTCTGATTCGAAATATCGCTTCGCGTCTACCGACTTTAATGCATTATTCAAGTTATCATAATAAACAGTACCACCTATATTTTTTATAGAATCTATTAACCTAAGTGAATGTGCTATATCCGCCTTCTGGTCGTTGGCTGAATGTAAAATAAAAACCGGTTTTCCATACAGGTTTTCAGTGAGGTTAAAAATATTATTAACAAGCATCCCGGAAACTTCTTTTTCGTCTATGTTTGCCGACCCGAGCTCAGGACCTTCCATAGCAATTGCAGCAAACAGATCAGGTTTTCTGATAGCTGTCTGAAAGGCAAACAAGCCCCCGGAACAATCACCATAGAGATACATATGCTTCTTGTCAATATTATAATATTTACAAGCATCTTCTATACTTTCTATAATCGACCTGGTGACGATCGGCGTTTGATTATACCACCTGAAAATTCTGGAACTTGGCCAAAGTACCGCCATACCATACCTTTTTGCATATTTTGATATGTAAGCTATCCGATCTGTGTTAGCTACAACACCACCTGTATAAAATGGATGACTATTGGTTACATAGGGAACTATTACCAACAATGGAATGGGGCGCTGCTGATTCCGGACTTTTTCAGGTATGTACAATAAATAATTTTCTTCGCCATGATCTATTGCAGAAGTAAACATTCTCAAACTCAATCCGGTTGCATCTAAGGCAGCACCTTTTTTATGCTGGTACGCGCTATCAATTTCATTCACTTTGTAAATACAGTATACAATTTTCCTACTGGTACTTACTTCAGGTGCTTTACTGTAGTCACCCAGCAAACGATCCAGTCTCTTCACATAAGGCTGCAAAGCATCATATACCGTTTTATTATTTTCATATTTCTGCGTAAGTTCTTTCCTATTATATATTTTGTCCAGCGGTCCATAACAAAAAAAGTCAGTCAATGTGTCGCGATCAGTATATAACTCATATCTATATGCTCCGGGTAAAAAGTTGGGCAAGGGTAATTTATCCGTTTTCCGTAGGTCAATCTGGCTGGTATAACAATTCCTATTCAGGGCATCAAAAATTTTCATTGTTGAAATACTTTTGATGGGTACAAAATCAGTATCGGCCACTGCAAGAGACAGACTACCGCCTTCCGGTACAAGAAATAGATGGGAACTGGTATAAAGCCAGGGAAGCAAAGCATTATTTCTAACATAGTCAAAGCCACATGAGGTGATATCAAATGACCATGGTCCAGATGTGTTCCTGATTTCTACGAGAAGGCGGGTCACACCTTTTTTTACATTTACTTTTTTTATGACTGGCTGCCCGGAGGTGAAATTTCCTATGGAAAATATCTGACTACTGTCCTTCCATACACGCATTTTGTCGTCCGCATTAACTAAAAAGGCCATTTCCTGATCTTCCTCAGTCACCAGATCACAAATAGCATATGCTATCCCAGGCGTATTCATACTAAATAAACTACTAAGATCAACCTCGTCATTTACCTGTTGATATAAGGTGTCAATAATAGTACTCCTGTTGTTTCCAGGAATAAATCTCAAAAATTCCAGTTGGTTCATATCAATATTCGCCAGCGTAGAACTAAAAGGTCCGATTATCCTCCAGTTTTTTAATGGCACCCTGGACTGTTGTGCTTCACGAATGTCATTCTTCGGGATGGCAGACGAAAATGGGGAGGTCATATGCTGCACATTTTTATCTGCAGTGATATCTATATCAAATCCCCAGGTACCAACCAAATTGCTTATTTCAACTATTAAGGTATTTATCCCTTTTTTTAAATGCCCTTTTCGTATAACAGCGCTATATGCTGTATACTCCACAGTGAATGCCTCACCACCGTTAATCCAGCAGCGCAATCCATCATCTGCATTAATAAAAAAGGTCATATCCTGAGCCTTATCAGAAAACACCTTACATACCGCATACCCTATCACCTTCGCCTTTGTTTTAAACACATTCTCCAGATACATAAAATCCTTATCCTGGTGATAGATAGTATCGACCATTCCGTCCCTGATCTCCTGCGTACTAAGCTTTAGTGTGGCCAAATCCCGGACATTTTTCAATGTATCTTCAAACGGGCCTACTATTCGCCAGTCCAAAAGCTGTTGTATGGTTTTATCTGCCGTCAAGATCCGGGTTACAGATTGAGTGGAGCCGGCAAGAGACAGCGTTAACAACAGCAACAGGATAATACTCCTTTGCACCGAAATGTAAAATGTATATTTCATCAGTATGTTTTTATGTTGGCCTTAACAAGACTGCTTTTAATGAGCTGTTATTTTCCAAACTTCCTGGGGTAATACGCCAGCGTAAGCATAAAATACTGTTGCAGCACATTGGAATAGCCGAAATTCTGCACATTGCCGCTAACATAATTGGTAATGCCTTTGTTTTGCCCCAGGAGATCTAATGCAGAGAATTTTACTTCACCCTGGTTGGCTTTAAGAAAGCGATAAGCAAGACTGGCATTCCAGATGGTGAAGTTAATAGCATCTGTACCATCAGCTACGTTGCTGTTATAGGTAATATTGCTACTCCATACCAGGTTTTTAGGGAACTGTAAAGTGGCTATGGCACGTGTATATCGATAATTGCTTCTAAACCGGTTATCATTAAACCCGCGTTGTTCGGCATTATTGTAATTTAAACTTTGCTCCAGCTTTGCCTGCACAATTTCCTTGTAGCGGTAATTGGCATATAAGCTCACTCCCTGGCTTCTATTGACCGCAATATTCAATTTACTATCAATGTAACGCAGGTCGTTCGATAAATTGAAATTGTATCGGACACCAAGTTCAAAAGTGTTTGCATTATCTACCGTTAACGATTTCCGGACATTGGTATACCCATTCAGATACTTGTGGCCGTCGATATTTAGCATATAAACGGTTCTGCCTCCCCCATTATCAAACAGGGTGCTATCGACAATATTATCGGTCACTTTTCCCAGTGAAAAGCCGGCATCAATACTCCAGGGATTCTTAGGCGTTCGGGTAGTAAAATTATATTTAATACTTGCATCCTGAAAATACTCGGGCTTCAGGTTTTTATTACCCTGCGGACGGTAAAGCGGATCTGCAGCATCTGCCACAGGTGCTATTTGTGATAGCCCAGGATAGTGAATCCTGGTACTATATCCAAGACTATATCTCATTTCATATTGACCGTACTGATGATTGTAATACTCTATAGAAGCATCAGGTAAAAACTTTTGATAAGTGTATCCAAAATTTTGAATAGCCCTTGTACTACTGCTCTCATAATTATAATACTGCTGTACTGCGTTGATATTTATGGACACATACTTATTATACCTATTGGTAAGCACCTTATAAAACTCTTTTGACACGTGCAGCCTGGGAGTAAAATCTCTGACTGTCTCCACACCACTGTAAGTAAGCGCTGTATTGGGATTGTAAACACGAGCGGCGGTATCCAGATCCAGGACCTTGTCACTGTCATCATTCCTGAACAGTTTATATGCTGCAGCCACTTCTATTTTAATGCCGCCAAAATCTCTTTTGCCAAATATCAACTCTTTCAGTCGCGGATAACTGATATTGAACTTATGCTCGGTCACATTACCACTGATTTTTTCGTATATGCGTGACACATCCCGGTTCCGTTCTGGTTCATTGACAAATTCATAGCGATTCCGGCTTTGAGATTTACCTATATTATCGCCTATGTTGATGGAGTAACCAAATGTAAATTCAGTAGGTATTCTCTTCTTATCCTTGTCTGAATAAGGTGCTTCCCTGCTAACAGAAAAAGCGGCCTGCATATTCCGGGTAGTATTATTGCTTTCGCTTAATGAGCTATTTTTATTAATGATACCAATGGCCGTTTTTTCCTGTTCACTGCTGTATTCGTTTCTATTTTTATTTTCATTTATGGCGCCGGAAACCGAAATGTTTGTTGAATACGTTTTCGTACTACCGGTATAATTAGCACCAGCGTGCTGATTATTATTCCACTCATAAGAGGTATTGTCGGAGCGTCGGGATAAAATAGTATCCGCCGTTATAAAATTCTTTTCCAGGTTGGTACTTTCTACATCCTTAATATTGTGATTGATAAAGTAATCCGCATTCAGACGGCTGCTTTTCCCATGCTGCCCCTCAGGTATCAAATCAGATTGCAGGCGTATACCACCCATAATAGGTTTGTTCACGCCACGCATATTAAAATCACTTTGATACTCCAGGTTAGTCCCCTCTCCTTTGAATGAGCTGTTCCTTAGCAGCGCATCTACATTTTCTGCAACTTTATTGATATTATTGGTAGCGGCTACCGTAGCTATTTGCAGCTTTTTGTTAAAGCCGCTCAACATACCATCAGCTGCATAACGTCTGTCTCCAGACGTAGATGCAGGAGATGTACCAACACCTGCCGAAACCTTACCGAAATAGCCTATCCTTTTATCCTCTTTGAGCTTCAGATTAGCATACATCATGCTATCCAGAGGATTTCTTTTATCACTCTTCTGGTATATCTGTACTTTATCAATTATATCCTTAGGTAGATTTTGAGTAGCTACTGTAATATCGCTGGTGCCCATAAAGGGTTTACCATCTACTAATACCTGCTGTATCTTTTTTCCGTTAAAGGTTATATCACCATCCCCCCATACTACAATACCCGGCAGGCGGCGCATCAGGTCCTCCGTTGTGGCATTAGGATCCATAACAAAGGCGTCGGCATTAAACTCCAGCGTATCGCCATTCATGCGCATGGGGGCAACGGCTGTCACCACTACCTCACCCAACAGATTACCACTGCTATCCCGCGCAAGCTGGTTCATATAAAGCATCCCCATTGACAGGTTTCTATCGCTGTCAGATATGTTGATCCTTTTTACCAGTCCCTTGTAACCTACATGCGTAATAACAAGCTTTAACGGTGTATTGACGGGCAGGTTGGAAACCATAAACTCACCAAAATTATTGGGAAGCGTATATTGCAGCAGATGGTTGCTGCTGTCCTTATATACTGCAACGGTGGCGCTGGTGAGCATAAAGTTGTAGGTAGAATCTTTTACCTTCCCTTTTACAGAACCAACAACCAGTGCCTCTTTTGATTGACCTGTAGCGATTATGCCAGAAAGCATTAAAAGGATACAACAATAAAATCCTTTTAAATAAGCCTTCTGCCGGACAAGCATAATACGCCAGGTATGCCGGTGTAATTTATAGTAATCAATTTTCACAAGATAGTCCGTGGTTTATAATTTTCGAATCACTCCTTTAGCTTCATTCTCACCATTACCGGGTTACTCTTTCTATTCTGAGTTTTGAAATATTCCTGTAGTACCGGTGAATATTGCGGATTCATTGCCTTATTATTTTCACGAGCAGCGAACATATCAAGTGAAGAAACATAGGAATAAAAATTATTTCGATGGTACACAATACCTTTTATCATCAAACCATCCCTGGGATCAAACACAGGTAAAAAAAAGGATTTTGCGTCAGGCGTCATTCTTTCCAGGGCAACTACTTTATGTTGTAAGGTGTCATAAATAAAATTATACGCCCGCAATTCACTGGTGCTAACCGTTGACAGATAGAAAGGGCAGCTACCTTTGAAAAATAATTTGCTACCACTACTAAAAATATTTGTGACATTATATATAATTCCCGGTGGTCTTGCAACCAGCCGTACGCYGTCCAAAAGCCGGGTACTTTGCAGCTTCAGTGTGCTTTTGGGCAACGCAGCATCCTGCGGAAAAACAATCTCAGATATCTGAAAGGCTGTGTCCTTTGTAATTTTATATACTTTATGTTCAATAGGCGTAGCAGCATAAGCAACTCCATCTATTACCGTATAGTCTTCCTGTCGGGAAGATAGCCGTCCGCTGAAATAGCAAAACCCAAATTGCTTCTTCTGATTATACGGAATCATCTTTTTGTACAAAGAATCTCCATTATATATATTTATTAAATAAACAGTGCTATCCCTGGCCTCACTGGCCTCCTTAAATGAACAACTATTCGTCTTCATAACATAGCCTGCCCCCAGGTCGATTCCCCTGAAACCATCATCACTTTTAACTTCTTTGTAGATGGTATCAACAGGACTTCCTGTACTCGAAAATCTGTAGAAGCGAAGTTTCTTCCTGGCATCAACACCGGATGCGTTGTCAAAATCATACCTGGTAATAAAGCACACAGAAACAATCTTCTTACTGGCATCATAATCAACGACAGGAATAACATCTTTACCCGATTTTACTTTTGTCAGGTACTTTCCGCCCGCATTAAAGAACAGTATGGCTTTGGTATCGTTATCAGAAACAATATAGCTACTGTCTGTTATAATCAGGGTGGCAATATCTCCAAATACACTTTCTGGCTTAGTTTCCAATGGAATGTATTCGATACTGTCAAAAAAATCAGATATCGGGCCTCCATAAGCCTGTTTGGGATCAATATGTAAAACCGGAACATGACGCTGCGACTGCGCTGCAATAGCCATGAACAAACTTAATACAAGCAATAAAATCTTATGCATAACAATCAAATTTACTTACCTGGATGTTTTATTAATATCCCCAGGCTATCATAGGCATCTCTACTGGCAAAATCTCCAAAAGGATCCCCGAGTACGATAGTGTTATAGGTCGAATTTGTCAGGACATAGCTCATTTCACCTGCTGTGGCGATCCCTGGATTTAGTTTAACAAATTCATTGTTTTTATCCGGCAACAAATATTGGTTCCTGGTAAGTCTGATATTGAATTTATCCAGGTAATACATGATCTTGGCTGTATCCTTATTAATCGCAATAAAAAAGTACCTGGTATTATTAAAATTCGCCCCTTTATACAATTGAAAGTTATTCACTACCTCTACGAATTTTGAAATGCAAACCGAGCAGCTATTATCAAAAACATAAAACATATTATATGCTGACGAGTCGCCTCCAATTCCTTGAAAGTAAGCAGGTAAATTTATCTTTACATTCTTCTTTTCCAATGGGGTTTCAGTGTGGGATACGGTAATCTCTGCTTCCTTTTCTGAGGTATTCGCATGACACGCTCCCAAAAAAATGGCGCCTAAACAAACAAAAAGAAATTTCATAGAAAGAAAATAATAAAAAAGTCTACAAATTATATTTAATTAGTCTTGCAGTATCCCCAAATTTGCCTGCAGTAGTGCCGTATAATACTTTTTCATCGGGGCTTAGGGACATATTGTATATGTATCTATCAAGCTTGTATTCCTGAACAGGGGTGCCGTTCCAATCGAATTTGAGTAATGTTACAGGGCGCTCTATTCCCGTATGATCTAAATCGATTCCTTTGATACCAAGGTATAATAAATAGACAGCGTTTTCAGAATATATGCCGGGATAAAAAGATCTGCAATACATCCCTTTTTTAAAGTATACAGCGTTATCAGGTCTTAATTCATAATTTATCTTTACTTTTTCAGGGCCAAGCAGGTATTTTCGGGTATGCAGATCTTTATCGTACACCGTAATTCTATCAAAAAAATTATCCACTAACCAAATGCTCCTATCTTTAGGATTAACTAAAATACTTCCTCCCGTAACATTGGGTGTAAAGTATTTCGGCTGCTTAGCCCTTTCCAAACTGGAAATTTCTTTTTGCACACTATCTTTTCCAAAACTGACAAATAACAACGGACTATTACTATTGGCATTCATTACACTATCCCCTATTTTTAAAAAATAGGAGTTAAATAATAAAATAGAATCGTGATCCCAAAATGTGGCGTCACCTGCAAAAGAAGGTACATCGAAGACTTCACCGAYATAGCTTTCATTATTCAGCAAAGAATCAATATTATATCTGACCAGTAAATTTTTCGTACCATCACTAATAACAAAGTAGTTATTTAAAGGACTTTTATACCTCAGTGAAGCGGAAACGAGCGCCCCCTTTTCGCTTCCCTTTTTACCAAGCTTTCTAAGTAATTTTCCGGAATGCATATTTACCATATCTACCAGGCAATCTTCAGCTTCCCAATAATTTATCAAAACAATTGAATCTCTCAGCACCAGGTATTCGATAGGCTTTCCCCTTAGAGGAATATCAATAAAACTTCCTTTAAGCTTCTCTTCTTTCTTAAAGTCATCATGTGAATAATAGACGCCATTTTCCACCCGCTCATTCCCCGCACAAGCAGCAAGTAGCATTACTATCATAACAAATGGAATAACCTTATGTGTCACAAATTTTGAAAGCAACATAATCTGTTTTTTACGATAACACTAATAAGAAATATCTGCTTACGGGCAGATATTTATACAGGAATTTCTGAGATCTTGAATCACTTACAGACAGCTGCATTACCACATGTAATATCATAATTTACAGTAGCGCCATTTTCATCGACCCTGCTACCCCAGCCGTGACAGCTTGTATTTGCTGCTGACTTACACGAAAAAAATGTTCCAGCGGGAACCCACACACCAAAAACACTTTTGTACCCTTTTATTACACATAAATTGCAATCCCCTCCTGCACTTTCATCTCCGTCAGYAAATGAACTAAGCGAAAGAAATAACATTCCGCATAAAATAGTTGAAGCTGTCAATTTCAGGATTTTCTTCATACAAGAATAAAATTTTGATAGCATTAAAAATAAAGGATAAATGACCTGGATCACAAATCCCAGGTAAAACCGAAAAACGTCAAATAATTGCTTGCTTGGTAACTAAGGATATTACTTTCAACAATTACTTAACGGGGCAGGCGATTGCATTGTCACAACTCACAACAACCTTTACCTCTCCATATGTTGGGTCGTTCACAGTTCTTTCTTTTCTACATTTGTTCTCGGCGGCTGACTTGCAGGAAAAGATGACGGTACCAGCTTCTTTTACCACACAGAGATTACAGGAGCCACTTCCACTTTCATCCTCACCTATAAAGGATGAAAATCCAATGGTTGTAGTGATGGCTAACATTGGTATTACTACCCATTTAAATAATTTTTTCTTTGACATAATTAAGTTTTAAAATGATTAAAAAATTGACAGTATCAAAAATATGCGGTTTCACGGTACGGAGCGAGCCGTGAATGTTTTCTGAAAAAAACCTTATTTCAGTGAGCCTTTATTATCCATTTTTTTTACTTCTTCCTTTATTCTATCTACTTCGGCTGACGGTATTTTTACAGGCATTCTCAATATGATACTAATCGTTTTCTTTATATTAGCTGTATCTCCTGTTTTTTCATATAACTTCAGCAATTTATATCTGGGTACAAATCTGTTTGGCAAAAAATCACAAAGCCATCGCCGGGCTTCAGTGGCTGCCTCATAGTTGTTACTTTGCTCGTAAGCTATAGATAAAGCTTCCATGGTAATCCGGCTTATAAAGCATTGCCTTGCTTTTCCAAGTGTTACCACCGCCTCCTTAACATGGCCACTTTCCAACTGCCACCGCCCATATTCAGTAAGAAATTTGCCATCCTGCCCCAGGGTTTTATGCAATTCAGGCCATAATGTTGCAGCTCCCCCTGCGAGGCCCTCCCTGGCAATATTCCAGCTTTCAGCAGCTTTCCATTTTTGATAACTGTGGGCTGTGACATAGGCAGAGATCATGAACAAGAGAAGGGGTATTACCACTCCTGTTTGTATAAAGCGGGGCTTTAGTGAAAGAACGGCCGCAGTTGCAAAACATATTGCCAGCATTATCAAAAACACATTCACATGAAATGAGTAAGTAGTAAGCCCTGTAACCAGCAAAACAACCATCGTGGCTTTTATTGCTGATAACAATCGGGCATACCGGACAGACCGCGCATAAAAAAAACAATACAATAACAACAGGAAACCGGCGAAACCAATGAGACCTATGGTTTCAAAAAGTTGCAGGTACTCGTTGAAAATAATGTAACTCTCCCCTACACTCGATAAATAGGCGCCAGAGGGATTAGAGCAGGTGGAGAAATACTCCGCCTGCCACTGGGGGTAATACCAGCTAAATCTTCCAACACCTGTTCCGGTGAAAAAAAAGTCACCTATATGCCGGCCGGCTATCTCCCATTTCATTGTGCGCCCCAGCGCGGAAACCTTTTTTAAAAAGAATAAATACCAGGCGCCGTAGGTAGTTGCAATGAGCAAAAAAACAATACCGGTAACGGTTACCCATTTCGGTATGCGTTGTAACCAGTTTTTTATAGTCCGGCCGTACGTAAGCAACCCTTGACTTACTACAGCAGCCACTACACCTATCATGGCAGATCGGGACTGAGAACGATAAACAACAAAGCCGATAAAAACAAGAATAGCCAGCAGACAAATAAGTTTTAACGTTTTTACCGGATGGCGGGCAAGGCCCGAATTTAAACCCGATTGATGGCTGAATACATAATACAATAACGGCAGATGAATAACCAGGTAACAGGAGAATATCCCCGAGTTTTGCAAACTGCCTTGTATGGTAAACTCATCTGCATCAAAATTAAATCCCTCCATTTGCTCAAAAGCCAGTCCAAGCTGCCATAACAGCATTGCACACAACAGGTAAGGCAATACCACTATATGCCGGACAGGAAGAAATAGCAGGCATGCAAATAGCACGAAAACAACAAGTACTACTGCCCAATATTCATTGGCAAAACTATACCTACCGGAAAAAATCGAAAAGAGCAATAATAAGGTGATAATAATCGGCCAAAAATATTGCGCCTGGTTGCTGGTCTTCCGGAAAATGTTCAGTCCTAAAATGGCGGTAAATCCGGCAACAGCAATAAAGGTGGCCAGATACTGACCATTGATATCTGTTTCGTAATTAAATGAAAAACGATAAAAGAAAGTCGCGTATATATACAACATGATAAGTGTACATATAGCGATAGCAGCAGTAATATATTGAATGATCTTATCCAATTCAGCGGGTATTAGACCCGGTCATCATCAACTATGGGTACCTTGATTTATAAAAAACAGAGACCTAATGGAGTATATGAACCGGTGGAATTCAGGACTGGGGGTACTTTGAAAAAGTTAGTCAATTGTTCTTCTCATCATTGGCAGGATGCAAAAATTCGCAGTAAAATCTACCTACATTATGATATAAATAGGTTCTCCTACTACGGGAATACGTAATTGGTGCACCACTTTTCTTCATTAGATTGATATACTTATGAACACATCTTACAGATATGCGCATTTTTTTTGCCAGTTCAGAAGGAGTACCAGTTGATTTTCTATATATGAAATTGTCAAATACTCTGATCCTCTCAAAAAATACTTCAGACATAGGGGGATAGACAGTTTTTTGCAGGTTAAAAATTGGGTCAAATATATATGACGATTTGAGGGGCGCTGAGACAATCTATCTCATTCGAAACATCCAGTGGAACCATCAATGCTCGAAATTAAGTCTTCATTTTCTTTTCTACTACCATTTTTTGGGAAAATAGTGATGCAATTTTATCCCTTCTTTTGTCATTTGCTTCCAGGGAAGCATCACATAAATTCAAGTTATCCCAGGCTGTCCAGGCAATCCCAGCAAATAGGGTCAGCGGTGAGATTGAATTCCCGATTGTAACGGTTAGCACATTTAATAATTATGTTGCTAACCTCAACGCTCACTATCTATCCTTTCATAGTGAGGAGTCCATAACACAATACTGAACCGTTAATACAATGATCCCCCACAAACTGCTACTGTAGCCGGTTTACGAAAATCCAACTTCCCTGTACAAAATTTCAAACGTTTGAATAACAGATACTTTCTTCTCCATTACCATTACAATTTTCACCCTTCTTGCTGGTTAAAATTTTCTAGTCTAACTTGAATATGAGTATGAAAATCTGAGCCCAACAGGTAAGAGCACCCTGATTTTGTTACCTGCAATTTTGAATGAATGTTACCCACTGGTACCACGCCAGTTATCCGATTAACCCGTAGTATTTTCTTAACCAAAATAAGTAAACATGAAAACTAAAGGTATTCTCTCATTAATGGCAACAGCCATCTTATTTACCGCCTGTAAAAACAATCTCAAGGACGACCCGCAACCCAACAACGGCAAATCTACCCCCAAAGCCACTACCGAACTAACCGGCACGTATGAAGAACAGGTATTTTCCGGGCTTAATTTCTACAATGGATACGCCGCCAATGCTTACACAGATGCCGGTGGCGTTATTTATCTGAACAACACAGTGGCCATCAAAAAAATATCCCTGAAAGGAAAAGCCGACTCCACTGCCACCTTCAAAGGAGAACTGAGGATATATCAACAGGGAGATGGATATGACCGCGATGGGCAGATCTTCTTCATCAAAGATTCTGTGGTAAAAGCACTATTAAACAACCAGGTAACTTTTGATGCTGCCGCCAAAACAAAAATCGATAACTATGCGCCCAAAACAGGCTACCTGTATGTTACGCCATTCTTCTATTGGTATCAATCTATTAAATCAGTGCCATATACCTTTGACCTGAAGGACGTTGCATCACTGCTCACCGGTCAGGACTCCTGCTGGGTAGGCGTAAGCGCCTGGGGCACCCATCTCGATCAATCTGATTGGATAGGAAAAAATGAGCCACGCTCCTTCTCTGCCGATTTCAAAATTACGGCCGATAATGGCACCGTTAATACAAATCCTACTTATATCCAGGCCGTACAGTTTGGCAGAATAACCGATGCTGCTGGCGCCAATAGCCGAACCCTCACCCAAACCATCACCGTCCCCTGCAACCTCAAAAATGCAAAAATAGTAGTGATGTCACAGGCATGGGGAGCCGGCTCCGGTGGCGAAGAATATACTTACCGCACCCACAATGTAAGCTGGGACAACAGCCGGATAGGTACCTTCTCTTCCAAAGCCCCCTGCGGTCCCAATACGATGAGAAGCTATGATATCTCTTCTTCTCCCCGCAACTGGTGCCCTTCCGAAATAGTAACACCTCATTCCATCAATATCACAGGTAATATCACGGCTGGTAGTAGTCACACCGTTAAGGTGGATATTGTGAACGCCAAAGCTGATGGCAATAACTACTTTAAATTATCCGTTTACATAGCCGGAGAAAAGTTCTGAGGAGATAGGAGCATAAGAGAAATGCTTTCATTTAATTGCCGTGAGACTTCTTAAAACCAAAGAAGTCTCACGGCTACTTTTTTTAGTTTGTACAGCACTCCCGGTTAAGACTTATATTTCCTTATCCCCTGGTAGAAAAACTTTGAACCACCCTATTTTTAACCTCCTCCGCAAGCCCTAAATATGCCGCCTGAATAGCATTCTGCTGGCCAATGTCAAAAATTCCAACTTTACAAATACCCGAACATACTATTTTCCATAAAAACATCCACTGCAGGCAAAAAAAACGGCAGAAAATGATAAGAATACATTAGTATACGAAGAGTAGAATATACAAATTTGCGACCGGTCCGAAAATGCACTCCTGTACTCATCTAAAATATCGAAATGAAAAAGAAATGTCTCCTCAAACATCTGGTACCATTCCTGGCTGTTTTGGCAGGAATGGCCGTTTTACCAGCTACCGCACAGGTAAATTTCAAAACGAAGCAATGGAGTCTCCAGTTGGACAATTCCGGAAAGCTGACTAGTATGAAGAGTCTTGCACTGCAAAAGGAATTCATATTTGCAGACAAAGCTACTGCACTAATGAGTATAAAGAAAGACGGGGATATCCTTACTCCACGGAGCTGTGCATGGAACGCAAAAAGTTCAGAACTGGTACTATCCTTTCCACAGGCTGGCATCGAAGCAAAAGTAAAAGTGCAGCGCAACGATAATTACATCAGTTTTGAACTGACACAATTGATCCCATCTGAAAATGTTGATTTGGTATTGTGGGGCCCATATCCCATCACAATAGCGGATACAGTAGGCGAAGTAGTAGGTGTAGTACGTAACAAGGATTTTGCTATCGGCATCCAGGCGCTGAATGTAAAAACACTGGGGGGATACCCGAACGCTGAAAGCGATATTGAGCCATCATATGATGTATTTGAAGGCCACAATAAGGTAGATGTAAAGGAAGATGACATGAGTAAACAGCTATTCAGGGGAGATGTAGCTCGTCCTACCTCCTACGGTGCTGTATTGCAGGCATATTGCCGCAATCGCGGCAAGGACCGGGTCATTGAAAACTGGGGACATACCGCTTACCTCTCCCCCGCTTTCAAAGATGGCGGTGTTGTTGGCAGCAAGATCGCGCTTTTCGGGGTGGCGAATGGTGATGTGTTACCCACTATTTCACAAATTGAACTCAAGGAAGGATTACCACATCCTTTACTGGATGGTGAATGGGGAAAACAGGCTTTGCATGCTTCCGAATCGTACCTGATCATGAATTTTGGCATCGATAATCTGCAGGAAGCAATAACCGTCACCAAACAGGCAGGCCTTCGCTATCTCTATCATGGCGATCCCTTTGATAACTGGGGTCATTTTAAGCTGCATGCCAAAGAATTCCCGCAAAACTGGTCCACTATGAAGCAGTGCGTTGAAACGGCAAAAGCAAAGGGAGTGCGGCTGGGCATACATACACTATCCAACTTTATTACCACCAACGATTCCTACGTAACGCCAATACCCGATCCGCGGTTAGCAAAAGTAGGCTATTCACAACTCAGCATAGCCATCGATGCCAATACCAAAGAAATCGGGATTAAGGACCCGACTTTCTTCAATCAATTTCAAAACAATACGTTAAAATCGGTTGTCATAGGCAATGAAATTATCCGTTACGGAACTGTGTCTGCATCTGCTCCCTGGAAACTGCTCGATTGCCAGCGCGGCTCCTTCGGCACCAATGCTGCTGCACATTCCCCCAATGATACTGTTGGCAAACTGATGGATCACCCATACAAAGTATTTCTTACCGATTATGCACTGCAGGAGGAAATGTCGAAGACCCTTGCACATCTTTTCAATGAAACGGGCCTGATGCAAATATCTTTCGACGGCCTCGAAGGCTGCTGGTCTTCCGGTATGGGACAATATGCAAGGCAGTTGTTTACTAAAACATGGTACGATAATCTTAAACCCGAATTAAAAGGAAAAGTTATCAATGATGCCAGCATGCCAGGCCACTACTTCTGGCATATTTATACCAGGATGAACTGGGGTGAGCCCTGGTACGCCGGCTTCAGAGAAAGCCAGTTGCAATTGCGCCTCAAGAACCAGCAATTCTTCCGCCGTAACCTGATGCCCTCAATGCTAGGCTGGTTCAGCCTGCGTCCGGAAACCACACTGGAAGATATAGAATGGATGCTGGCCCTTGGCGCCGGATATAACGCCGGATTTGGACTGGCTACCAGCCTGGAAACATTACGGAAACACGGAATGAAAGATGAGTTGCTTGGAATAATAAAGACCTGGGAGGAGGCTCGTATGAAGAATATTTTCAGCGAAGCTCAGAAGGAGCAGATGCGAAGCTTAAAGCATGAATTTCACCTCGAGGTGACAGGCAACAATGAATATAAGTTAACTCCAGTATATAATGCACATTTTAAACATACGCAACAAATGAAACAACCTGGAGAGCCGGTTTTCTCCACATTCATGTTTAATAATCCGGCAGCTTCCCAACCTGTTTCTTTTATTATTACACTTGCTACTGGCAAGGAATCTGATCCGGATGTAACTTTCGATCAGATATCAATAGCCATCAATCACCAGGATGCATTAGTGTTGCCGGTAAGCCTGAAGAGGAATCAATTCCTGAAATGTGATGGCAAAACAGTACGGCTATACAACCGGCAATGGCAATTACTGCAAACCGTAGATCTCAATAAACCGTTACCAGTTTTATCCAAGGGGGCAAATGAAATTACTTTCGATGGGAAATATTCAGATGAAAACGGCGCCGATGTAAAGCTGGAAATCCGTTCCAATGGCCAGCCTGAGTTGATTCAAAAACAGCACTAAGAACCGATTCTGCACATTTAGCAGCAAGCGTTAAATAATTGGTCCTGCTGGTTGTATCAAATGCATAAAAAAGAATTTCAAGCGTATGGTTGGTTAACTGGTTTTATTACATTTCTCCGGCCATGCGCATTCCCCTCCTTCATATACCACATTTAACTCTTGCATGATCTTTTTCAGCGCTTAGGAGAATCCAACGGAGCGTTATCCCTGCACCATCGTAAGGAAATGTTCAAAATCCGGGGCGAGGGAGCGGGTGGGGCTTTAGACTTCTCAGTATTCCGTGTTTTAAATAGTATATTCCCTGGCGCTAAGATCTGGCTCGAAAAAACGGAGGATTCCTGGAATTTTGGTAAATTTATGCATGTTCAACTTTCTAGAATACCTTTCACTGCAGTCCGGAAACAGCCGGCCCGAAAGCCCTTTTCACTTCCCGCCGGGATTCCCGGAAAAGTTAAGCACATCGCCCACCACCATGAAAGGGATGAACGATTCGTGACATACCACCAGCCATCATTTACCAGACATATATGCTTATGCGCAACATGATTTTCATGCTGATCCTTCTTATTATTTGCAACACCGCAACATCTCAATCCATTCCACCGGGCATGAACGGTGTACCGGCGTGGTTTTCGGCATGGGATTTCGTTTGCCAACATAAATTTGGCCCGTCTTCCACCGTTCCGACGATCTACTTATACGACGATTCGGCTTATTATTCCACAGCTCCTGTCGCAGCAACCGACCAGCGTTTCACCGCCCCGGGCCCGGGTGGGAGGTTGATGGAATGGTATACCGGCACACACAACAGCACATTGCGTATTCCCGACGGCCAATCGGTTCCGCTGGGCCTGATGTCTTTTGCAGCTGCAGATTCAGCAGGAAATCCATTCTTTGTGATGGCCACACCGGGCTTCTGGAAAAACGCCGGTGTAGAAAGCAAGGAACTCGGACTGGAAAAGCTTATCACCGCTGTGTTTCTGCACGAATTCGCGCATACCCGCCAACAACAGGGAATGGGCGCCACCGTAACGGCCATCGAGCAAAAACATCCTTTCAAGGATCCTCCCCTTTCTGACGACATCGTGCAGCATATTTTTTCAAAAGACAGTGTGTATGTTGGAAGATGGAAAAAAGAAACTGACCTCTTCTACCAGGCCGCATTCCATCCGGATAAGCGCACTGCGAAAAAATTGACCTGTGAGGCATTGCGGATGCTCCATGAACGGCAGCGCAGTTATTTCACAAACGATAGAGAGGTGCTACAGCAGCTCGATGATATCTTCCTGACGATGGAAGGATTGGGACAGTTTTCGGGTTTATATTGGCTGCAACATCCGGATGGCGGAAAGTTTCCCTATGCCACTGCTGTAGAAGGAATGCGGCGAAAACGCAATCAATGGTCGCAGGAAGAAGGACTTGCCATGTTCCTCATCCTCGATAAAATGGGTCTGAAAAATTGGGAGTCGGATGTATTGTCCAACAATCCGAAAACGATCGTACAACAATTGCACACGGCCTGCGGCTGTCGGTAAAACAAAAAGTGCCGTCTCAAAAATTATTTTCGAGACGGCACTTTATACTTTAACGCTGCGCATTTTTAATGACAGTACTAATGTTTATAGAATTGATAATTTTTCATTAACTTCCATAATTGCACATTTTTGGATTTTTGAGAAATGCTGAAAAGTCATCCAAGACAGAGCGCAAGCCCGCGACAGCGATCCTTCGTATTAACTGTGGGATTTACGGACATCGTTTCACTAACTTTTGGTTAAGCCATACCCTCTACTCTCTGGTAAAATTATTGGCTGTTTTTTTTGCCTAAACTTAAAATGCTGCTGCCACATTTAGACCTGGTAAAGGAGGCCAGCAATGAAAAAGCAAAAGCATTGTTGGGTTGGCAGCCAGGAAGTAATGAAGAAGCTGTTGTAGCTACTGGAAAAAGTTTAATCCATTTGAATTTAGTAAAATAAAAGAAATGAAAGTAATCATAACAGGTGCAACAGGAATGGTAGGCGAAGGCGTTCTATTTGAATGTTTAGACAATCCGACAGTAACCGAAGTGCTGATTATCGGCAGAAAACATTATGATAGAAATCATCTAAAGCTGAAAGAGCTGATTGTAAATGATTTTTCAGAAATCAACAACTATTCCGACTTATTAAAACACTACGATGGATGCTTGTTTTGTGCAGGCGTAAGTTCTGTTGGAAAGAATGAAGAAAGTTTCACCAGAAAAACCTATGATTTTGTTGTTCCTTTCGCCACGACACTGTCGCAGATTAATCCTGCAATGATATTTATTTATGTATCCGGAAATCGAACCGATAGTACGGAAAAAGGTAAAGTGATGTGGGCCAGGGTAAAAGGCCGGACAGAAAATGCATTGATGAAGTTGCCCTTCAGAGGTCAATATAACTTCCGGCCGGCAATAATGACGGGATCCAAGGGACAAAAAAACGTACCAACAATCTATAAAATACTGGCTCCGTTGATTTCGCCATTTTTCCGTGCAAAGACCTTAAAACTTAAGCAGGTAGGACTAGCGATGATTAATGCTGTATCAAAAGGCTATCCTGCACAAATTTTAGAAGTGGACGACATTATAAAATTAGCGGAATGAAAATTTCTGAAATAAAATCCTGCTTTATCGGTCCGGCTATTTCACCGGAACAATTCGTTGCTGAGCATTTCTTTTTGTTTTTGGCAAAGGGAACAATGAAAAGCTCAGCCTCTAAATCGCTACTCTAAAGTACTTGAGCTATTCCAAAGATTCGCTTGTGTCTAATAGGCAGATTAATTTTGATTTATCAAATTGTTTTCAATAATCAAATCTTCACAGTCATCTGTAAATACTGATAGCTCTCCTGGGAATTGGTTACCGGAAATGTTCAATCCTTTAACCCCGTTTGCAGTAATGAATGGGCAATTTATTACTCCCCTGGATGCTGTTGGATTAGTCTTAGCCTGCCCAACAAACTTGTTCCCTATAATACGTATGTTTTCATGAACCGGGCCATCGGGGTGAATAGTCTGTGGTGCAATATCGATACCACAATTGAGAAATGTATTATTCCGGATTAATAAATCACGAACCGGCCCTGATTCCCACCATTTATTAGCGTCATCCTCAATCAAAACACCGGGCATCAGGCTATTTATGCTGTTACCTTCAATAACTATTTTACCACGGGAAGTCGCAAGTATCCCACGACAGGAAGCCAGTTCTATCAGATTGTTGCTGATTGTGATATCGGCATGCCATGAAAGATTATCCACTACATCTCCTTCGTTAAATATTGGCGTAGGTCCATCTAATGTAACAATCCAGTTTTTTCGCGTAGTATCACCC
>NZ_JBFTSK010000071.1:0-29625 GCF_056399985.1 Chitinophaga sp. 01L420 | reverse complement strand
CAGCATCTATACTCGCTACAGCGGCATCGCTGCTRCTCCAWACRCCGCCAACAGTAGTAGAACTTAARGTAGTAGTTCTGTTTATACAAACAGCAGTCGTACCGGTGATCCCGCCTACAACAGGCAGACTATTTACYGTTACACTAGTCGTTTGCGAAGCGGTACAACCACTCSCGTTGGTTACCGTATAAGTGATYRTTGCGGTGCCGATAGATACACCAGTTACAACACCGCCTGCATCTATACTCGCTACAGCGGCATCGCTGCTACTCCAAACACCGCCAACAGCAGTAGAACTTAAAGTAGTAGTTCTGTTTATACAAACAGCAGTCGTACCGGTGATCCCGCCTACAACAGGCAGACTGTTTACAGTTACAGTAGTTGTTTGCGAAGCGGTACAACCACTCCCATTGGTTACCGTATAAGTGATTGTTGTAGTGCCAGAGGCCACACCAGTTACAACACCACCAGCGTCTATACTCGCTACAGCGGCATCGCTGCTGCTCCAAACACCGCCAACAGTAGTAGAACTTAAGGTAGTAGTTCCACCTATACAAACAGCAGTCGTACCAGTGATCGCACCTACAACAGGCAGACTATTTACTGTTACACTAGTAGTTTGCGAAGCGGTACAACCACTCCCGTTGGTTACCGTATAAGTGATTGTTGCAGTGCCAGAGGCCACACCAGTTACAACACCRCCAGCATCTATACTCGCTACAGCGGCATCKMTGCTGCTCCAAACACCGCCAACAGTAGTAGAACTTAAGGTAGTAGTTCTATTTATACAAACAGCAGTCGTACCGGTGATCACACCTACAACAGGTAGACTGTTTACTGTGACACTAGCCGTTTGCGAAGTGGTACAGCCACTCGCGTTAGTTACTGTATAAGTGATCGTTGCGGTGCCAGAGGATACACCAGTTACAACACCAGCTGCATCAATACTCGCTACAGCCGCATCGCTGCTGCTCCATACCCCACCTGCTGTTGTGGAACTTAATGTATAAGTTCTGTTTATGCAAACAGTACTTATACCAGTAATAGCGTTTACAACTGGCAAATTATTGACCGTAACAGTGGTAGTCCGGCTATTGGTACAGCCACCTCCATTCGTAATGGTATAGGTTATGGTGGCAGTACCAGCAGTTACACCTGTTACAACACCGGAGGCATCTATGCTGGCTATAGCTGCATTGCTGCTGCTCCATACGCCCCCCGGAGTAGTTGAACTTAATGTAGTATTGAAGCCAAGACACACTGCGGTAGTTCCTGTGATGGGATCTACCGGTACAGTTGCCTGCTTTATATTAATTGTGTCGCTAACAGAACAGCCATCAGGGAAACTTACCTTCACATAATATTTGCCCGGCCCTGTTGCCATCAGCTTGTCGCCGGTACTATTGTCGCTCCAGAGATACTGGGAAGAAGGTGATCCGAAGAAGCCCTGGGTATTTAATTCGTAAGGGAAAGCGGTGGAACATATTTCAACATCATCACCTAAACCCTGAATGGGCGATGATCCGTTGTATGGCACAATTGTCCAGCCAATATTCCCTCCCAGATTAGTGCTATGTTGTTTTATAGAAAATGATGCCCCGCCGGTGCCTGTCATACCCTGGAGACGTATGTAGTCAAACTCTACGGATCCGGTGATTTTAGTAATTGTAGCATTCGTAGCACTACTGCTTTTGATTTCGGTAAGGCGACATGGCGTACCACTGCCGAACCATTCACCTGTGATGGTGGTGTTACTTCCGCCGGCAAACGTATAAATATCACCAGGAAAAAACACCAGTGTATCAATTGTATTGCCTGTGCCATAAATCCCTCCGCTGCCTTTGTACTCGAGGTGGCCAATAGTATTATTGCCACCATTTACACCGGCTGCGGAGTTGGTCGCAGGATTTGAAAAAGTAAGCGATTTGATCGTGGTATTGGAAATAGTAGCGTTAGCTGCTGCAACTCCTTCTACAGTTATTATATTATAAGTAAAACCAGTTAAGATAACGTTACCGGTAATATTCGAATTGGCCGCATTCAATGTGCGTTTGGTAGTGGTACCATTATATCGGATACCTCCATTGATGGTGCTGCCGCTGATATCAAGCGCAATATTATTATCGCGGCCTGCATTATCAATGCCTCCAATATTAAGTACTTTACCAGAAGCGGTGAAATTGCCATCCACTAACAAAAAGCGGGTAAGCGTATTGGTATAATCATTCGCAAGGGTAAGGCCGCTGCCCGGTTTATTAATCTCTAAATCAAAACTGCCTTTACATTGACCCGACATCACGGTTTGCTCCGTCCCCTTTAGCAGCAGTGTAGATATATTTAGTGTAGACACCGGGTTCAGTACGATACTGTTTCCCCAGCATTCCATGGTCCAGGCATTGTTTTTTGTAAAGACGGGATCGTTGGCTGCACCCGCCCAGCTCATATTATGAAAGTAAGCATTACCGGTGTTAACAGTCACTGTCCTGGAAACCGCAGTAAAGCCGCTGCCCGCGTTAAAATACACATCGTCAGATACAGTAGGTATGCAGGCACCACCAACACCACCACTGCTGGTACTCCAATGAGCCGCATCATTCCAATCACCGCTCCCGCCGATCCAATAACGCGCGCTTCCTATCGAGGCCCCTATGGTCCATCCGCTGTTTCCTCCGGCGTCCGCACCGTTGAATGGAATGGGAAGCGTTAAACTTCCGCCGCCACCTGTAGCAGCAATGTTTTCCAAATAAACATTGGCTACGTCTACTTTCGCATTCGGACTAAAATTAATGGTACTAATGGCAGTCGTCCCGCTTCTGATTTCTCCTAATCCGCTGCAGGACGGATGTGTAGCTTTGAAATATTTGTTAATCGTGGTGTTGCTGCCGGCGCCAGTTTCATAAAAGAAGAAGTTTCTGTTCTCAGCGGTAATCAGGGAGTCAATAACATTGCTGCCATACCTGATCATTCCCTGTCCTTTAAATTCCAGCTTCCGTATCGTATTGCCGCCGTGTATCCTGGCGGCACTTGTAAACCCGGTGTTGGTAAAAGTAAGCTGTCCGAAAGTAGTCCCTGCTACGTCCAGGTTACCGGCTACTGTCGCACCACAGTCGACGACATTATAAGCTGTGGTGCGGGTAATCAACGCGCTGCGCGCCAACAGGTAGGAATTGGCAGCATTCAGTGTGATCAGGTTGCCCGAGTAGTTCCAGGTGCTTACGGAAATACGCGCATTACTGATGTTAATGGTTCTGGTTAGGGAGCTGTTACTGGTTATGGCGTATAAATCCACGGTACGCCCACTCAGGTTCAGTATCCCTCTTACCAGCACAAACGCGGAATTGGTATTATTCCAATTATCCAGCAGCGTAAGGCCGGCTGTTGGGCTACCTCCCTCCTTCCTGACAGTAAACTGCGTCACGCCCAGTGTACTTCCATTTGTTGTAAGCGTGGCGGCTGAAGTTCCCCGTAGGTCCAGCACGGCATTCATCGTTACTGTTGGGTTTAGTATAACGGAACCATATACCTGGAATGTAAATGAGCTGCTTTTATTAAATATAGGGTTACCTGTGATGCCGCTGGCCCAGGTCATGTTGTTACAATACGTATTTGCAGTGGTAGCAACAATGTTATTTCCTGCTGTAAAGCCACTATTCGCATCAAACACCACATTATCATTGATAAACGGAATACAGGCGCCGCCCGCACCGCCACTGCTGAAGCTCCAGTGCGAATTGTCGTTCCAGTCGCCGGCACCATTTACCCAATACAACGTGGTGCCTATGCCAGATGGCGAATTGATGATAAACCCACTATTTCCGTCTCCGTCAATACCATTTACCGTGAGCGGTGTAATGTTGCCTGTAGCCGCCAGGTTTGTCAGCAACACGTTATCAATGCTGGCTATTGCTGCGGGAGCAAATGCCAATGTCCCGGTTGTCGTTCCGGTAAGTTCTGTAAAGCCATCGCAGGGGGCACCCCCCGCACGGAAATATTTATTGATCGTATTTGTACCGGAAATAGAAATATTACGATTAGGGGTGGTCAGCAGCGTATCAAATGTATTGCCGCCACCATCAATAATGTCTAAGGGACCATTGGCGATGGTCACATATTTAAGATAATTACCGCTGCTTCCTATAGTGGCAGCAGCCCCCCAGCTCACATAATTCACCGTATTATTACCGTTTCTTACTGCTCCCGCTCCTTTAAATATGAGCGAGTCGATCGTGTTACCCGAGTGTATCCTTGCCAGGGAGGCAGATGAAGGATTTACAAAAGTCAGTTTTTTGAATATCGTGTTAACAATCGAGAGATCACTGCTGGAGGTGGTTCCTATCTCAACAATATTGTATGCTCCTCCATCTGTATAGAACCTACCGGTTCTAATCACACTTCCTGTGGCATTAAACGTTTTATTTGCACCCTGGCAATTGTAACCAAGGTAAATATTCATTTCCGTGTTACTGATATCCAAGCTCCGCACGAGTGCGCTGCTGGTAGCAAATGTATAGGTTGTTATTTTTTTTCCCGATGCGTTAAAAGCACCCGCCGTCAACGTCACTGCGTTCCCACCGGAAGAAGGAGTAGCATAAATCAGGTCATCTGCCAGCGTAAAGCTGCCCCCCGGCTTATTGATGTCAAAACTCATCGATCCCTGTATACTGCCGTTGGTCGTTAAAGTAACAGCCGATGCGCTGGTAAACGTAATGGGTATGGCTGTATAAGTAACCGTAGGAGCAAGAGAAAGACTCCCGACAATAGTCAGAGAGGACACACCCGGGCGGCTGAATATAGGGTTATTCGGTACATTCGTGGTCCAGGTCATATTGTTGCAAAATGCATTTGCATCCAGTGTAACCGTTCGTGTGACCACGGTGCCGCCAAAGCCACTGCCCGGGCCAAAAATAACATTATCTGAAGAAGAAGGAACAATACCGGGAATGCTTCCTGTAGTACTGCCAAGCCGCCAATGATTCACGTCACTCCAGCTACCTCCGCCACCAACCCAATAATAATCGGAAGCTTTCAAAGAAAGAAAAGATAATAGCAAGCATACAAGGGTAGTAAATCTCTTCATAGTGTATGGTGTAAACAAAAAAAAGTCTGCCCGCCATTTCCTCTGAGGAAAGCGGTAATTTTACCTGCCCGATACCGGGGATCACGCGCCGTAAAAACTGAGGAAAATCTTATTTCATAGGAATAATCTGTTTACTAAATACAGTTGTTTGCCTATCTTATAAAATGTTCAGGATTTGCCGTTTATCAAAATTATACCTTTGAAACTTGCACGTACATAGAGACTTTTCTATATTTAAGCGCCTAATTATTTGATACATAGAAAATTTTCTATCCTAACGAAAGCATAGCCTGGCCATGAAATCAATTTTAATAGCAGAAGATCACAGCGTACTAAGAATGGGAATTAGTCTTATCGCCGACGAAGTTTACCCCGCCGTTATCATTAAAGAGGCAGATACCTTTTACGACACCCTGGAGCATTTACGGCATCATACCTTTGATCTGCTGATCCTGGACATTCAGTTGCCCGGGGGCGGCAGTCCGCAGATGATAGCAGCGGCCAGAGCCCTGCAGCCCGATTTACGGATCCTTATTTTTTCTTATTTTGAAGAAGATACACACGCTTTAACTTACATCAAGGCGGGAGCTAATGGCTATCTTCCCAAAACTGCGCCACCGGATGTAGTGAAAGAAGCCATCACTGCTGTATTAGAAGGCAATACTTTTGTAAGCGACACCGTACAAATGCAAATGATTAATAACCTGCAGCATCCAAAACATAGGCCGGATGGAGTTATGACGCTGTTATCACCACGGGAAACACAAGTGATGCAATTGTTGGTAAAGGGCGCTGGAAACCAGGATATCAAATCAGCCCTCAATATTCAATCTTCGACCCTGAGTACCTTTAAACTAAAAATATTTACAAAAATGAAGGTCAGCAATGTAGTAGAACTTGCTGCCAAGATGAATGCTATACATGCCGCCGAAAAGATGCAATCGTAAAACTACTGCCTCGTCCTTCGTAGCTGTCCAGGGTTATTTTCAATCCCTGTGTCACCGCCAGCTCCTTTACAATGAGCAAGCCTATGCCGGAACCCTTACGGGGGCCTGCCTCACTCCCCGGCTGATTGAACCACTGTTTTATATCTTCCGGCACCCCCGGCCCGGTATCCCCTACACGAAGTAATACCAGGTGATTCTCCATTATCAACTCTATCACTATTATACCTTTCCGGGTTACCTTTACGGCGTTGTCCACCAGGTTGTATAACACCACTGATAAAAGTTGTTCATCTCCACACAACATCAATGAATCAGGAATATTGTTCCGGATCTCCGTGTTCTTTTCCGAGGCGATAGCCAGGAATATTTTTTGTATATCTCCTGCCACAACAGCGGGTGAAAATATGCTGCTCACAGGCCCCATCTCTACCTGGCTTTTCAGGTATTTCAGTAAATTAGATACCATGTGAAACAAATAGCTGGTGTGTTCATTCATTGCTGTTGCCATCTTTACAGTAGCTGTTCCCTGCTTTTTCGCTTCCGTCAAAATCTTTTCTGAGAGGAATTGCTGATACTGTAACGGACTTAGCACATTATGGCTTACCGACTGCACAATCCTTTGCTGGAACATCGTCCTTTCCTGTAACTCTTTCGTTTTTATATCCACCATCACTTCCAGGAGCAGGGCCTTCTTTTGCAAATACCGTACACGCAGATACACAAACAACCAGGATACAGCCAGTAATAAAAGTGCGCCCCCAGCATAACACCATCCGGTTTCATACCAGGCCAATGGCACTATAAGCTGTAATACTTTATCTGAAAAATTACCATAACCAAAGCCATTCAGCTTACGTACTACCAGGCTGTAATCTCCTGCCGGCAAGGTAGAGATGGCGACTTTACCTCCTGCAGGTAATGGCAGCCATGTAGTATCCCCTCCGTTTTTTACCAGCGCATATGTGACAATGAGATTTTTACTATTTCCAAAATACGGACTGCTGTACATTACCTGCAGCGATGAAAACTCCCTTGGCAACCTCACATTATCTTTGAAGTCTAAAGGCGAATTATCCAATAACACCTGGTCAATCGCTACTGTTGCTTCCGGYAACACCGGCCTGATAGCATCCGGATTAAAAAATACCAACCCGTTAAAGGAGGGTAAAGAAATATAACCATTGCTCAGGTTAACCGCACAAGGCTGACACCCACCATTGAATTCATTGCTGAAAAAACCATCTGACCGGTCGTAATACTGGTAGTAAATTGGGAAAGCGCCATTCTCTGCGTAGGCCAGCAAATCCCGTTTGCTTACCTGGAACAGTCCTCTGTTGGTGGTGATCCAGAAGAAGCCTTTTTTATCCTGTATCATACAATGAGCAGTAGCAATATACCCATCCACATCATATGGAAAGTTTGTTACCCGACCCTTATGATATAGGTAAAATCCGTGATTATAAGTGGTGGCCCATATTTCGTCCTGACCGGTAATCGTGATACTACGTATATACTTTCCTTCCAGTCCCTTTATCGTATCTATCCTACCGGTCAGGCGATCCAGCAGAAAAAGCCCGTCATCGGTCCCCACAAACATCTGCCGGGAATTAACCGTAGCGAAGTAAGTGACATCTCCCTTCATGGCATAGGTCAATACCGGTACCGCATCTTTCCTGTTGCCGTCCAGCACAGCAATCCCATTACCATTCTTCAACCCTATCCAAAGCAATCCCTTCTCATCGCGGTATAACATGGTAGGTAAAGCAGGCAGGGTATATGCTGAAAGTTGCCGGAATGGCGACAATTGCAGGTGATATAGCTGCTGACCTCTGCTGGTCCAGCTACCGCCTTTTCCATCGGTGCTGATACTATAAAAATCGGAAACATTTTGCGGCTTGAACAGCGGCAACGGAGTAGCAGTTCCCGTTGGCTTCAATATATATCCATTGGGTACAAAAACACCATCTTCTCCATAAGGCAGCTGGCTGTACATACTTGCAGACCCTCCACTCACATACTTTGACACAAACTGTAATGGCGACAACACAAATAAACCTTTTGTAGCACTGCCCAGAAACAACCGGCCATCTTTTGCATTATAAAAGGCACAACGTATCTCCGTTTCCGTTACATCAAAATTGTCCACCAGTTTACACGTCACCAATTCATCATTGCTATTTCTTGTTACAAGATAGAAGGTGTGATTAAAGCTAACCAGCAGATGACTGGTATCATATATACTCCAGAAAGGTACCACCACTCTTCCCGGACGGTGATAAAACGGGTCAGACAGGATGTCGCCTTTTAATGCGGAACGTTTTAGGTAATGACTGAACGCTGCTACTATTCCATCACTTTGAAGGTGGAAAAGCCGTCCGTCCAATATAAAGAAACTCAAGCTTCCGTTATTGGGGAATGGTAATGTATTGCGGGTAATTCCATCCCGGACATATCTTACGGTATCATTATGGTATAGATAAAAACTCTTTTCATCGCTATACAATTTCAGCTCATTTATCCTGGCTCCCCACCTCGAACTTTCATTAGGCAGTGTCATAGTATAGGAAATACCATGGTGATCTTTCACTCCTGGCTGGTACCATTTCAGGTAACTATGCTGTTCGTTTAAGGGAAAAGTATATCGCGCGGCAACACCGTCAACAATATGCACCGCTTCCCCCTTTTCATTAAGTGCGCCTACATTTCCCAATGTATCCAGAAAAATCGTATAAAAGCGATTAGACTTCAATGCCAGCGGCCCCGTATCTGCCAGTTTAAATTTTTCACCATCAAACCGTGCCAACCCATTTTCGGTGGTCAGCCAGAGATAACCATACTTATCGTATACAACGGCATTCACACTATTCTGTGGTAATCCGTTACT
Organism: Chitinophaga sp. 01L420; assembly: GCF_056399985.1. Lineage (NCBI taxonomy): Bacteria > Pseudomonadati > Bacteroidota > Chitinophagia > Chitinophagales > Chitinophagaceae > Chitinophaga > Chitinophaga sp. 01L420. The sequence continues at coordinate 20,717 of NZ_JBFTSK010000071.1, read as the reverse complement.
ATTATCGAAATGTCGGAGGAAATAAGTGGTGGTATCAGCGGCGCTACAGGTAACGATACATAGGCACAGCAACATTATAGAGATAATAGTATAAGGCGGTTTCATCTGGGCAATAAAAAATAAATGCATGAAGGTAGCCAAAAATATGTACCGTGAGGAGTTGATTTGCTATAAATAGCGCTCTCCAGGTACAAAAAAATAGACCACGCCTCAAACAGAGTGGCCCCAGGACTCCACCTGTTCCATTAATTTTTGTTAGCAGTTTAAAGGGCTACCCATTAGCCTACTTTTTGGTAAGTTATTGACATTAAAACGCAATAGAAATACTTTTGGGTCTCACCCAATCGTAAAAAAAATAATGATTAGGCAACCCAAAATTTTCAATAAAAGCTCGTTTAACATAGCGAACTATGCCTGTCGGGCGGTATGGCGCTAGACTACTACACCCAAACTAAAACCGTGTGAATGGATCTAAACAGCTAAAAATTAAAATTGGTATAATATCTTTAGAGATGATAAGCATTAGTTGAAAATTATAAAAAGAGTCATGAACAAACAAATTCAACACATCAATCCCGATGGGATGATAAAGAGTCCGGCATTTTCACAGGCCATCATCACGCAGGGTAATGGAACTACCGTTTATATCGGCGGCCAAAACGCGGTGAATGATCAGGGAACCCTTATTGGCAAAGGAGATATCCAGCAACAGACTGAACAGGTGATGAAGAATATCTTACTCGCGCTTTCCGCCTGTAATGCTACCTTCCAGGACGTGGTAAAGCTGAACATCTACCTGGTACAAGGCCAGGATGCACGTATTGCGTTTGGCACCGCTAAAAAATTTATGGGGGACGGTACCAACCCGCCCGTAGTGACGGTACTGATGGTTGCTGGATTGGTTAACCCGGATTGGTTGTTGGAAATAGATGCCATTGCTTTTACTGGTCAATAGCACCAAAACATGATTTAACATCGATAGGGTTAATAACAGTAATTGAAAAGTCCCGGCACATTCGCCCCGGGACTTTCCTGGTCACTCGCCCCACGATCAAAGCAGGCTATATCCCTTGGATTTAATAGTGGCAAGTATTTCCCGTATATGCGACACCGTAGTAACAGGATTCAGAATAGTAAACTTCAGGTAAAAGTTGTTCTCCACTTTGGTGCTGGCTACTATACAGACACCTTCGAAGAAAAGGGCTTGTTTAATCCGGAGATTCAGGGCCGACAAATCGGTCTTGATACCTGCCGGTCTGAAACGGAATACCAGCACTCCGAGATCTGAACTACTAAGCAGATCAAACTCAGGGTCCTGTTGCAGCAAGGCTGCAGTAGCCGCTGCGGTGTCTATCATCATATCCGTATATACGCCAAGTTTATGTTTCCCCATCAGCCGCAGCGTACACCAGAGTTTTAAGGCATCAAAGCGGCGGGTGCTCTGGGTAATAGATTTATTGATCTGTGCCGGTAGTTCATCATAGTCCTGGTCCTCCGGATTCAGATAATCCGCATGGTGCCTGACCACTTGCAGTGTGGATTTGTCCTTCACCAGAAAGGCACTGCTGCTGATAGGCTGGAAGAAAGATTTATGATAGTCGATGGTAACGGAATCCGCCTGTTCTATCCCTTTCAGCGGGTGGCGATATTTGTTGGACAGCAACAGGCCGCAGCCATAGGCAGCGTCTACATGCATCCACAACTGGTAGGTAGCCGCGATGTCCGCGATAGGCTGCAATGGGTCTATATTACCGAAATCAGTAGTACCGGCGGTGGCTACAATTGCAATCGGAATATTCCCCTGGCTCAACTGCTCGTCTACAGCAGCTATAAGTGCGGCGGTATCCATTCGGAAACGACTGTCTGTCTTCACTTTTACAATCGCCTGCTCCCCCATCCCTAACAGCCACGCATTTTTCTGGTTGCTGAAATGGGCCTTGTCGGAAACAAATATCCTGAAACGGGATGCTTGTGCAGGTAGACCATCCTCCTTGATATGATGTCCGAGCATCTTTATGGCAAAATGGTCTCTGGCTAATAACAGCCCCATAAGGTTGGACTGTGATCCTCCTCCTGTAAACACGCCATCCGCATTCGTATAGCCAATCTCGTTAGCAGTCCAGTCTATCAGCCTTCTCTCGATAAAGGTGCCTCCTGCGCTTTGATCATAAGTGTCCTGGGAGGAGTTGACGGCGCTGATGATGACCTCAGCGGCCAATGCAGGTATCACCACCGGGCAATTCAGGTGAGCGATATACGCAGGCAGATGAAAGGCAGTAGCATGCCGGATGTACAACTCATTCACCTCCTCCAGCAGCGCATCGTAACCCGCCAGTGGCCTGCTCAGGTCCACGCTGTACACCAGCTCCTGTATGGTAGCTGGTTTTATACCTGTAAAAGGTTGTTTAGTATCCTGCAGGAAACCTATTACTGCCGCCCGGGCTTTTTCCACGGCCTGCTGGTATTCAGCACTGGTTGCCTCATATAATAGGTCGTTCAGTAATGGGTTGCTCCTGTTGTATAATTGAGGGGCTGCTTTTGTAAGCTGATCTGTATGCATAAGTAAGTTTTTTTAGGAAAGAAAAGGTTAACGGAAGATGCTGCCATAATGCTCTTCCATGATAAAATAAGGGTCTTCTGTTTTGGTAACCTCCCGGATGTTGATGAGACTTGTCTTACTCATCATCCGCAACATCATTCTCCGTTCGCAGGGTACCAGTACACCTTTTTCTTCCCGGTAGCCTGCCAGAAAAGCGTTTCTTCCGTGTGCACAGAGATGATTATTGACGAAGATGAGGTCACCGGCGGCAGGTACAAAATCATTATAGATATATGTTTTGGCTACCCGCCAGAATTCTTCCAGATGGTGCAGGGCTTCAGCACTCTGATTGGTATCAGGATTATAGAGCTGCTCGGCTGCATCAAAACGGATGAAAGGGTATGTTTCATTGCCGTAAAGTACAGCCGCGGTCACTTCTTCTCCTGCGGTGGCATCCTGTGCGTAATTGGCGTCTTTGGGGCATTTATACAGCGGCCGGAACAACGGCCGCATCACCTCGTCTGTAGCGCCATGCGAACGAATGGAGTACAACATAGAAGGCACCTGCTCTTCATTCCTGATAAACAGGAAACTCAGAAAATCGGCCTGATGAAAGAGAAATGCATCTTCGGTATGTACAAACAGATCTGTACGCGAGCCGCTGCCCGTTTGTGTATGGCTCATTTTCTCGTCCGGTATGATGGCATGCATCAACCCACCACCTTTACGCTGAGCATAATACTGTACCGGTTTGCTGGGCACCGCGCCATGCAGCAGGCTACTGATAAAACCATATGCCTTTAACTTTTCGTAATCGGCCTCCTTCCAACTGGAAGGCGTTTTGCCCAGTTCATCCTGGTCCACCTGTATCAGTCCCCTGAAAACAATGGCGCCATATTGAGTGGCGGAATAATCTGTGCCGAAATTGCTGAGTATACGTGCAATACGCTCCGGTAGCAGCTGATAGGCATTCAGGTGCAGCGAGGCAATGAATGCCGGATTTTCGTAACTGCCATATTCCCTGATCAGCTTTTGACCTATGTAAAACATGGCGGTGGATTCTCTGGCGGTAATGTCCACAATCAGCGGTGCTCTCGGCGGCGTTACGGAAGTCTCCTTCCATACATCTGTTGTGATATCTGGTGTTGTTACTATTGCGTTTTTCATGTTGAAGGGTTTAAATGGATCATTGATTTTTTCCTTTTCTCCTGCTGCAGGGCGCTCCACCCTCCGCACGATATTGCGCGGCCATTTTGCCGCCATCGATGTGGTTCCAGCCTGGAGGCATCACCATATATTTCAGCTTGTTTTTCAGGCCCGGCGCGTTTCTTATGTCCGCCCACAGATCCCGCCAAAGCTGCAATTGCACCTGCAACAGGTTTTTACCGCTGATTTTATCATTGAGTATGCCGTAAACAGGTTTCACCTGTTCCATCTCTGATTGAAAAGTGCTGAAGATCCTGTCCCAAATGGAAAAAGTTTCTCCATAATTCCTGTCCAGGTAGATATGGTTCTTTGCATGGTGCACACGGTGTACGGAAGGCGTAATGAACAAACACTCCAGCCACCGTTGTTTTCCCACTATCTCATCAAAGTGATCGTTAACATGCTCATAAAGACCATACAACCTTGCAATGGCTTCGCAGATGAAGATCATAAAAGGATCAAATCCCAATATGGGCAGGGTTATAACGGTAAGGGGTATATGCAGAAACCCAAGGAAGGAACCGCGCACAGCCACAGTCAGTTTCATTTCTTCAGCGGTATGGTGTACCCCATGAATGCACCAGAAAAACCGTACTTTATGCCCCAGGTAATGTACCAGCCAGAACATAAAGTCATACACCAGATAGGCCAGTATCCATACATACCAGGCATATCCAAGCGTAAAGAACCGGTACTCGTACATCCACATCATGGTACCGAAAATGAAAATCCTGCCCAGGAATAAATAAGGGAAACTATCCAATACATAGGATATCACATTTACCCAGCCCTCCTTATTGCTTTCCATTTTTTTTGTGATGACCAGTATTACCCACTCCAGTACCACCAGCCCAAGTACGATATATCCGAATACGCCCTGCATTTTACCCAGCAACAGCGGAAGATAAGTTTCCATAAAATAGAATAGTTATGCGGGTTAAAAAATTAATAGAGCCATGTTGTTTTCTTGTCAATGTCAGTGCGCCTTTTGGCGCTGCAGTAATTTTGCCGGTCATAATACCCCATGTAAAAGAAACCCAGGCACTGTTCATTTTCTTCCAGCCAGTTTTCCCTGGCGTAGGCAACGCAGGCATCGCAACTGTCCCAATAGGCGCCGATATCATAGGCCTCACAGGTCAGCGCCATATTTTGCACAGCGCAACATACAGCAGCCATTTCTTCCCATTCCTTTATATCAATCTTCGCGTTACACCGCATGATGATGACGATGATACAGGGTGCTTTCAATGGATATAGCCTTGCCCGTTCATGCCTGCTGTGTGACCATTCTGCTGCGGATAGCCGTTCCCGATAGTACGCGGCCAGGTACTCCCCGAAAGGTGCACGCTGGCTGTCCTGCAATACAATGAAACGCCAGGGCTGCGTCATTTTATAGGTAGGCGCCCAGGTGGCGTTGGTCAGTATCTCCCGGATAACAGCTTCCGCCACCGGTATATCCAGGTAGTCATCGGCAAATACACTTCGCCTCCGGCGGATAATGTCCGTCAGCACCTGCTGACGGACATCTCGTTTTTCTTCACACATCATCATTGACTCAGGGTATTTTCCAGCCCGGCGGGAGCTACGGTGCTACGTTTGAAAGGAGCGATAGGATTCTGCAACATACCAGCCAGTTGCAAGCTTCCGGCCGGATCGGCCAGGTCTACCATCTGCCTGTTATTACGGAGTTGCAGACGGTTCAGGCAGGATAAAATAAACTCCGGCGCAAACATATCGTACTGCTCAAATTTGGCAGCATGTTGTGGTTGATCTTCCTGGTAGGCATATACACATGCCGCTACCTGCTGCCAGAAATCTTCTTCCCGGTAATCACATTTGGTCACGAGAATATTTGACAGGAACCTGAAGAAGCAATCAAAAATATCTGTGAGTATGCTCAGTATCCGCAGTTCCTCCGGAACAGTCACACATATACGTCTTCCTTTTTCTGCTATGTCAGTATTCATACGGAACACGCCGATTTCTTCAGTGATGTCCTTCATAATAGCCTTCACCGGCACATGATTCTCCAGCACCAGGATGAGGTTTTCTCCATGCGGCATAAATACCAGATCATGTTCATAGAAACAGTGCAGCAGTGGCGTAAGATATGCCTGCAGATAACGCTCCAGCCAATCGTGTACAGAGATACCGGAAGCGGCTACCAGTGCAGGCAGCAAAGCATTGCCCTGGTAATCAATGTGCAACAGTGCTGCCATCGTCATCAACTGCTGGCCGGGTTGCAGTACTTTCGCCGGGCTCTCTCTCCAAAGGCTGGCCAGCATCTTATTATAAGCCACCTGCTTCCCAAATGGCTCATAATAAAAATTCCGGTAACCAACGGTAGCTACTTCACACAACAGCGTAAACCCATTCTGTTTGAGATAGGGATCTTCACCTACATATTTACGTATCCACTCTGTAATAGGCGGCGTGCTGTCCATATAGTACGGAGTAAGCCCGCGTACAAATCCCATGTTCAAAATAGACAGCGCCGTTTTGGTATAATGTTTCTCAGGATGACTGAGGTTATAAAACGTGCGGATAGATTGCTGCGCATTGAACAAATCCGGGCTATATCCCAGGCACACCAGATGCTGATTGGCCAGGTCAGGCGCGCAGATGATGGCAAGTTTATTATACCACTGCCACGGATGTATGGGAATAAAGAAATAATCATCAGGAGAAAGACCTTTGTCTTTCAGTTTTTTATTGAATGAGGCCAACGTTTCCTCCCCCAGTTCATCCGCAATAAGCTTACTGTAAGGCAGCTCTTCTACTGCACTGTAAGCAGTGCGGCTTTTATGACCGGCCAGCCATACCAGTTGCATTGGCTGGTCCGATTCAGGGGCGTATCTGCCATAGTCGTTGGCATCAAAACCAATACGACCGTTGTTGGCTACAAAGCAAGGGTGGCCGGAAGTCATGGCATGCTCAAAAACCTGGTAATCTGATTGTGCCAACGCACTAATGGACAACTGCGGCCTGCTCATCATATAGGCACTACCGTTAAGTGTACTGATGATCTCTTCCAGGTAGGAAGGAAGGTTTTCTGTACTGATGTTCAACAGGCGCTGGAACTCCTGTATCAACAGCATACTGTCCAGTGGCAGGTCTTGTCCGTTATTCACTTTCCGGATACTGTCTGCATCAATGGACCAATGATTAAGACGGAGGATACGGGCACGGAAAAAGTAAGTAACAGGTGCTGCGTCCGGAGCGGCTAACCGGTACTGCGACCACTCCTGGTCATCACTGATCCATTCGGGCTGCAACAGCAACTCGTGGGCAAACTCACTGATAATTTTGGCCACATGCAGGCGGTTGGCCATAGCCCAGATATCAGGTTGCAGATGACTGATCACCTCTTCGGGGGAATTCATAATAGTTTCGTTGGTATTCATATTCAGTTATTTTTTTTTGCATTTAAGTATTGTGTTCGCGTACAGAAGGCCAGGGCAGCGGTTTTATGTGGCAACTGCACTTCCTTCTCATAGGTAAAGCCTGCCCTCCTGTTGATAGGATGYATTTTTTCGTTGCGGATATCAGGTTCCACCACCACTCTTTTGTGTTGGGGATTATCAAACAGGAAGTCCATAACGATAGAGAATATCTGCCACGTAAAGCCATGAACAGGTATCTCCGGCGGGCCAACCAGTATATGCATCCCTACGTCTCCGGGTTGGGGTTCGTAGAAACTCCCAATGAGATCATATACCGGGTCGTAGCACTCACAGAGAAAAGCCGTTTTCCCATTTATCTTCCCAATCAATGCACAGGCATGATCGTTATTATCTATGGCTATATATTCCGCCAGCACCGCTTCGTAAGATTTGGTGGTCATGCCCCAATAGTGCGCATATGGCTGGGTAACCCAACGATAAATTTCCGGCGTATCACACTGCAGGTCCATGGGCCATAGCTCCACAGTCCCCAGGAGAGGAGTGGAAACCCGGTATGCGGGCGTTAGTTGTAATGGTATGATCGGTGTCTTCATTTACAGGATGGATTAACCGGTTGAACATAAGGACGCGCCAACTGGTAATACATGACCGTTACCAGCACATAGCCCGCAAAGGCAGCTATGAACGGGATATGCAGCGGATAATGCTCCACGAGTATACCGGCAGAAAATGAGGCAGTGAGCACGCCCAGGTTTTGAAAGAAATGTATTTTGCTGTATTCAACAGCATAGGAAGTCGGCTCGCAGACATGGAACAACAGGGCATCGAAACGGACAGCCGACTGGAAAAATGCCCAGCCATACAGGCATCGGCCGGCAATGATCGTTACGGTGGATGGATAAGACTGCAACAGCAATCCCACCAATGCCAGTAACAATGCCGGCAGGATAGCATGCCAGGGCGTATCCGGTACTTTGCGCCGGCGATTCATCCAGAGGGCCAGGGCAGCCACTGCTGCCGGAATAGCGTATACAGCTCCGGATAGCATGCTGCTATGCAGCATGGACACTGTTTCCCAGTATTTCACGAAAAACGGGCGGATGATGAAATCACTGTAGTAAAAGAACAGGGTGATTACACTCAGCCGCAGCACAGTACCGGAGGGTATCAGCGCTGTCCAGCTTTGTGAATGCTGTTCCGTTATCGGCTGTTGTGGAATCGTTTCTCCGCGACTCCACAACAGGTAGCCGCTCAGCCCTGCCTGGAAGAAATCTCCCGCGGCCATGCCCAGGTATATGTACTGCGGTTGCATCCAGTCTATGACCATACCGCCAAACACCGCTCCCAATACACTTCCCAGGTGAATAATCACTGACAGTATGCTGATGATGCTCACATGTTTATCTGTATCCGTGATACGCAATATAAAAGGGTATACCAGCAGATAACTGCCTTTAAAAATGATGATCGCCAGCGATACCACCCAGAACAGCGTATAGTTGGTGATATAAGCGCAGGAGACGGCCAGTATGCCCGCAATGACCTGTGTGTACACCAGTATGCGGAGTTCCGGTATGCGCCTTGATACCATCGCCCATACGGGGAATGCCACCATTACTGTAGCACATACCGCGCTGAAGTAGGTACCGGTAACACGTGGGTCCTGTATGCCAAAGCGGGAAGCAAAGAACAACGGATAAAACGGATGCATCATATAATCACTGACTACGGCCACCAGCGTCATTAGTATCAGATAAAATCGCAGTGGCATATCAGATCAGGTGAGGTTGTGTGAGTACTGTTTCTTCGCCGGCACTTACAGCAAACTGCTGAAAAGCAATCCGCTGTTCAATCGGATATACCTCCCGGCCCAGCATCTCCCGGATAATCCAGGCGTTGCGGTAGCAGCCCATGCCCAGGTCGGGCGCCGCAAAACCATGGGTATGCAGCTCCGCATTTTGTACAAATATGGAACCCGCCTGATCGATGGTGTAGTTGCGGTTTACTGCATAACGCCCTTTTTCATCCAACTGTACTTTGTGAAGGATAGGTTCCATAAAATCAGGAATACGGGAGGTGTAACCAGTAGCCAGCACCAGGCCAGCCGTCTGGTGAACATAATACTTCTCCTGTTCCTCCTGGAAAAAGGTCATACGAAAACTTTCCGCCTGCTGGTCATACACCACCTCACGCAGGTCTGCATTGGTACGCAGGGAGATATCAATATCACCTATCAGCTTCTTAGCATAAATGGTATCAAAAATAGCGGCGATCAGATCGTTGTTAATGCCTTTGTACAGATGCTTCTGGCTATGCAATAACTTGTCCCGTTTAAAAGGTGGGAGATCGTAGAAGTAGTCAACATATTCGGGTGATGTCATCTCTAGTGTGAGCTTACTGTACTCCAGCGGATAAAACCTTGGAGAGCGGGTGATCCAATGCAGGGAATAACCGTAAGTGTCGATATCCTGCAACAGGTCATAGTAGATCTCCGCAGCACTCTGGCCGCTGCCAACAATGGTGATGGAGCGTTTGGACTGCAGCAGATGTTTATGTTTCAGGTAATTGGCTGAATGCACCGCTGCTGTCATCAGTTCCCGGCAGCTGGCAGGCACATAGGGCACGGTTCCGGTGCCCAGCACCAGTTTGCGTGCCCTGATCAGCAAATCTCCCTGCGTGGCATCCGCACATTGCAGCAGGTAAACGCCGGCTGATTCATCATAATCAATCCTTTTTACAGCAGTATTGAAGCGAACTTCCGGCAGTTTGCTGATGGCCCACTGGCAATACTGATTGTATTCATTGCGGAGCATTTTGAAATTTTCCCGGATATAAAAACCGTATATGCGTCCCCGTTCCTTGAGGTAATTCAGGAAGCTGAAGGGATTGGTAGGATCTGCCAGGGTTACATGGTCCGCCAGGAAAGGTACCTGCAGGGTGGTGTCCTGCATCAGCATCCCCGGATGCCAGTTAAAGTCCGTTCTTTTGTCGAAAAATATACCGTTCAGATCAGGAATGGCATGAGTAAGACAAGCCAGTCCTAGGTTAAAAGGGCCAACACCAACAGCCGCAAAATCATAAATCATTTTGTCCATAGAATTTTCATTTTAATAATACAGGGTATTAAAAGTACGTGTGTCAAACGGCGCAGCCAATCACCCGGTGATGCTAAAATGCTGGTAGTGGTATGGTATCCGAACTACCATGATCGTGGTATAAAATGCAGAAAAGGAGCAGTGGAGTAAAATAAAGAAGGGGAACTGTTTTAAGAATTACGAATTAGGAATTACGAATTACGGATTTGTGGGGAGACCAGCAGTTGTTGATCTCCCCACAAATCCGTAATTCGTAATTCCTAATTCGTAATTCCTAATTCCTAACCTACCTGACTCAGGATTCGAGTTTAACGATACCGGTTTCCAGCGCATAGTTACACAATTCAACGGCAGAATGTAACTGCAGTTTCCGCATAATATTCCTACGGTGAGTATGAATGGTGTGTTGACTTAAATGCATAGATCCGGCGATCTCTTTGTTGGATTTTCCGCTGACGATCTGACGGATGACGTCTGTTTCCCTGACAGACAATCCTTCCGGCGGAAGACTGCGAACAGAAAGCGTTTTTCTTCTGTCGGCCAGCAATAAGTCCAGGGCAAAAGTGCAAAAGAATTTTTCACCCCGCAACGTACAACTGATAGCCTGGTGGACATCACGTTTTTTGCATTCCTTGGTAAGCACACAGTAAATGTTGCTATCAAGCAACCGGAAAATATCTACTTTCTTCTGTTGGCTGGAAAGGAGTATCACCTTGCATTCCGGGATAACAGACAAGGTATTCACCAGTTCATCAGCATCAAAGTAACCTGGATCATAATCCAGTATCAGTATGTCCGGCTGAAAGGAGAGTAAAGCAGATCGCAGTTCTTCACTGTTGCCTGCTTCTTCAATCCGGTAGTTACTTTGATGATCCGCTAACAAACTTTTGATTCCTTCTCTGTAAACAGGTTGCGCATCCGCCAGTATAATACGGGTCGTGATTGAACTGTTCATTATGCTGATAACACTTTACAATGACCTGTTTCAAGCAGGAAGATATATGGTTAATGTTACTTCAGGGTTACCGGTTTTTCTTCTCGGGTCCTCTTAAGCTGGCTGTTCTTATCCGCTCGTGGCGTTACCTGTTTTTTGTTCCGTCTTCCCCACCAGATATAAAATCCGGTAACCGGCAGGGAAGCGGCGATCAGGGAAGCCAGGAAGGCTAATATCTTTCCTGGTATGCCAAGTACCGCGCCTACGTGTATATCGTAATTCATGGCATTTATCCGCTCTCCATTGCCCATATCAGCAAAGGCCCTGCGCGTAAGCATAACAGCGGAATGCTGGTCATATTGCATACGAACGGCGCTATAAAGCGGCTTACCATCCCGGCGGGCAAATACAGAAACAGCAGCTTTGTCATTTTTAGGGATACCCACAAAAAAGGTAGTCCCTTCAGGTGCTTTCAGGATGGCATCTGCCAATATCTTTTCCAGAGAATAAACACTTGCGTGGGTAGTGTCAGATGATACAGGAGCAGGCAATACAGTCGGCTTTCCTCCGTTGGCGATCCATTGTATACCGTTGCTGACCCATTGATAGGAGAAAACCAATCCTGTAATGGCAATGACCAATAGTATAAGCATGGAATAAAATCCAGGGATATTATGCAGATCATAATTTTTACGTTTCCATTTGGTAGTGGTTTTCCACTTGAAACTGAAACGCTGTTTAGCAGCAGCTTTATTGCCAGGCCACCAGAGAACAATCCCGGATATCAGCATCACCACAAAAATCAGAACGGACCAATTCACAATCGTTCCGCCTATCTTTGGCCCGAGTAACAGGTTGATGTGCAGGTTCACTACCGTATTGAAAAACTCCCACTTGGTATTCTCTATCTTCAGCACCGCCCCTGTATACGGGTCTACATAAATACGATAGAAGTACTCCATATAGGTAGCATACGAGAGGCCGTCAGGATTCACTTTCAGCGTACGAAACGACACACTTCTTTCTGCCGCCATCGGCACTTCTGCCAATTGCAACTTATACTGCTGCCCTATCGCCTCCTGTGCTTTTTCCCTGATAACATTCATTGGCAAACGCCTGCCATCTTTTGGCACTTCCACAAACATACGCTGCCGATACACGACGGGCTTTAGTTCATCAATAAATGCATACATGCATCCGGTGATGCCCAGTATAAATACAACCAGCCCGGACGTCAGTCCGAGCCAGCGATGTATTTTCAGGATAGTTTTTTTTAAGGGCATATATGGATTATTTAATTACATCCTTACAATAGTTCAAGGACTTAAAATTAAAAACGGTATCCAACGCTCATCCTCACATTACGTCCGGGTTCTGTCTGCCAGTAATAGATTTTGTTCCCATAGTTGTCTGCAGAAGGTGCGCCGGTATACAGGTATTTATCCAATACATTATTTACCAGTACGTTCACACTGAATTTATTGATGGTATATCCAAGGCCTGCATCCATCCTGAAATAGTCAGGCAGGAAATTTTCGCTCTTATCATATACCTGGCCAGCAATACGGCCGGCCTGATACTGATAGCCGATGTTTGCACGCAGCCCTTTCAACGCACCGTTACCAAGCGTATAGGTCAGCCAGGTGTTCTGGATATGTTTGGCAATGCCTGGCACATTGTTGCCTTGCAGTTTGGGATCGGCATCCTTAGAAACGACACCGTCGGTATATGCATAGTTCACCATCAGGTTCAGCCCTTTCACTACTTCACCCTGGAAATCGGCTTCCAGTCCTTTAATACGCTGCTGCCCATTTTGACGGCTATAGATGAACTGGTTCGAAGCCGGATCCCTGTGTTCCAGATCTGTTGTCAGCACATTATTTTTGGTGATCTGGTATACTGCCAGTGTAGAGGTAAAGCGGCCCTGAAACCAATCACGTTTGATACCGAACTCGATGTTGTCGCCTGTCATAGGATCGAATGGTTTCTTCTGCCAGTCCAGGCCCGGAGTCTGGATAAAGCTCACATCATATACGCCATATACGGAACTGTTCTTATCGAGAGAATAGCTGATACCAAAGCGGGGCGTGAATTTGCTGTCTTTGTTGGTTCCATCGTACGGACTAATAACTTTATTGGTGGTATAACGGCCGGCCAGGGTTACCCGCAGGCGATCGTCGAAGAAACCAAGCTGGTCCTGGAGATAGACAGCACTATAACCATAATTGTATTGTACGCCACGGGTACGGATATCCGTAGAGCGGTCCCATTTGGGTTGAGTAACGGCACCGTGTTTAGGATTGTAGATATTAAAAGTAGAATCACCAAATGATGCACCCTGTCCCCAGTCAGCATAATAATTACTGTATTTCATGTCCACACCGCCCAGTATATTATGGGTCACCGCGCCGGTACGAATGGTACCATTCACAAATACCTGCGCTGTTTTATTCAGGCCCAATGCGTCCCAGATGTTCATGCTCCTTTGTAAAAGGCTGTCGTTCCCCTTTGTGGAGAAACCAGCAGGCCACATACTCTGGCCGATCTGTTTGTAATGGAAGAAACCAAACTGGGCATTTAGCTTCCAGTCGGGACTAAACTTATGCTCATAATAAGYCATTACGCTGTTATCATTAATCTTTGTAGGATCCATATTGCCTTCAATGGTGGTGAAGTTCACAGGCAGATCGCCGTAACCACGTTTGGAGAAGGAATAGTTGCCGCCGATTACCGGCAGTTGCATGTATTGCAGGTTGTATTCCAGCGTAACCGTATTTTTCTCGTCTATCAGGTATTTTAATACGGGAGAAATACTGTAACGATTGGTATAGTCGAAATCGCGCCAGCCGTTCTTCAGCTCCCCGGCCAGGTTAAGGCGATACAGCAGTTTGCCATTTTTAGACAGTTTACCGTCGAGGTCCAGTGTGGTACGGTAGTTATCGTAACTGCCCAGAGAGAGGGTTACTTCGCCCTGGTCTACACCCGTAGGCTTTTTGGTCACCACGTTATACATGCCGCCAGGTTCTCCATTGGACATCATAAAGCCAGCGGGCCCCTTCACGAACTCGATACGGTCTACCATGCTCATATCTTCTGTCAGCGGACTCCATGGGCTGATAAATACATTCATTCCATTGCGGAGGGAGCTGGCGCGGGAACCGCGAATCTGGATATTGGAATACATGTCCCAGTGACCCAGCCTGGAAGCACCGCTCACATTCCGGGTAACACCTTCCTGCATATTATAGATCTGCTGGTCTGCCAATACTTCCCTGGAAACCTCCGTAATGCTTTGAGGTACCTCTACCAGGGGCGCATTCAGTCGCAATGAATTGGAGGGGGTGAGTACCGTATATTTATTATACTCCCCAACTATGGTCACTTCCTTCATTTGCTGACCGGAAGCACCGAGCGTAATGGTGGTGCGGGTGATCCCATCTGTCTCCACCGCTACTTCCTGGAGTACGTTCTCATATCCTACAAGAGATACGATGAGGGTATATTTTCCAGGCTTCACCTTTTTGATTACAAAGTCACCGTTGGCATCAGTGAGGGCGCCGTGGTTGGAGTTTTGTATCCTGACAGTAACGTAAGGTGCTGGTAAGCCATCCGAAGTAAGTACTTTTCCTTTTATGGCTGATAAAATGTCTTCCGCTATGGTTTGGGTGCAAACAGCAAATAAGAGTATAAACAGGGCAAATACCTTCTTTACTGGAATGCGCAGATAAAATTGCTTCATTGCTTTTCCTTTTGCACGCAAATGTAACTGCCGCCAAAACGATAAAGGCCGCCTATCGGGAATTTGATTTTCGCAATCGGGAAAATCTATAAAGCCTGTCATATAGATTGACAATCATCATTATTAAAATATGACGCATAATAACTACACTCATTATACAATAGATATTAAATAACAAGAGGTCGCCTCATTATTAATGAGACGACCTCTTGTTAAAAACCATGGGAACTGATGGCTTCTTTACTAACTGATTATCCTTTTAATTGTTCCAGAATACCTTTGATGATAGCAGCATTATGTTCCAGGTTATTCGTTTCGGTAATCATCTTTTCGTGTTTCCCTTTACCTTCGTAAATGTTGTATGTCCCGGTAGTGGCGCCTTCCCAACGATAATCTGTATCGGCTCTCTTCTCTCCGTTTTTCACCAGGTAAATGTCGGCATCTATTACGCCATCATTCACCATACGATTATGATATTGTGAATAGGCATAGGCCTCATCAATCATTCCGGCTTTCAGCTCCTCTTCCACACCTGATAACTGTTGTACCAATATCTCTGTCATTATCCTTCCCAGTTCATCCTTACTGATACTTTCATCTTCTGCCTGACGTATTATTCTTACCGAATCAATCAATATAACAGCTGATACACGATGTCCTGCAGCAATCAATCCTTTGGCCACTTCAAATGTCAGGTTTCCACCTATGGAGTATCCCATCAGGATATACGGACCCTTTGTCTGCAGTTTTGTGATCAGTTCTATATAGCTGTTGAGCCTGTCGGGATCTTCAATATAATCGAAACTATACATTGCGTGAGACTTGATCGAACCCGCCAGTCCGGCGTAAACAATCCCCTGCGCAAAAGCAGGTGGGAACATCATTACACCTTGTTCCATTTTCTGATTCAATAAAGCCACGTGTTTGAGTACGGGTATATCCTCTTTCTTATGCGCTGATAAGACTGCTGCAAGATCCTGCAAAACAGGATATCTGAATATATCCGCCGGCGGCAATGTTGTCTGGAAGTGTTTGTTGATTTTTGCAACAGCCAGTAATGTTTTCAGCGAGTGTCCACCCAGTTCAAAAAAGTGATCGTTTACACCTACCCTTTCTATATCCAGCAATGTTGCCCATATGTCTGCCAGCTGCTGCTCTGTTTCGTTACGCGGCGCTGTGTATGCCCGTTGAGACAATACAGCCCCCGAAGGAGCAGGTAGTTTTTTCCTATCTACCTTGCCGTTGGCTGTCAGGGGCAGCTGCTCCAGTTCTATGAGCAATGGTACCATATATGCCGGCAATAAACTCCTCAGGTAAACAAGCAGATCTTCTTTATTAAAATGTCCATTGGGTACCACATAACCCAGTAATTGTTTATCTCCCACTGCATCTGTACGCAATGTTACCACCGCCTGTTTCACCAGGTTATTTTGCTGCAATACACGTTCTATTTCACCTAATTCTATGCGGTAGCCCCGAACTTTTACCTGTTCATCTGCGCGGCCCAGGTACTGGATATTTCCATCAGCAAGCCATTTACCCATATCACCGGTACGATACATTTTAGCACCTGCCTTATTGGAAAATGGATCCGCAACAAACCTCTCTACCGTTAATTCCGGATTATTCAGATAACCCCGCGTAACGCCGGCACCGCCTATGTACAACTCCCCTTTTACCCCCGCAGACACCGGATGCCCCGCCTGGTCCAGGATATAAACACGCACATTGGCCAACGGTTTGCCTATGGGCAAAGTCCCAGCAGGATATGACCTCCCCTTTTCGTATTTATAGATTAATGCAGATATCGTGGCTTCTGTAGGACCATAGATATTATAGAAATCCACTAAATTACTCCAGCGTCCGGCCAGTTCACTCGTACAGGTTTCCCCTCCGGATATAATCCGCTTCAATGCACTGTATTTGCCGGCAGTGATATTAGAAAGAAGACCYGGTGTGGCTTCTAAATGCGAGATCCGTTGTTCATTTAAGAACTGTTCAAACAGTGCCATATCTGCCTGTATTTCCTTATCCACCAATACCAGCGTTGCCCCATTTAACAAGGCAAAAAACAGCTGCTCCACAGAGGCATCAAAGCAATAATCAGATGTCATTAATATGTTTTCGTCCGATCCAATCTGATATACTTTGCTTTGACAATGCACCAGGTTTACTACCCCACCATGCATGGCGATCACCCCTTTGGGCTTGCCGGTAGAACCGGAGGTATAAATCACATAAGCTGCTGCCGTAGCAGGCACGGCTTTCAGCGGCTCGGTTACACGCAAGGCTGCCACCTTATCCCAATCCTCATCCAGTACAACGATGACGCGGCCCTTATTCCCGACAGCTCCTTTGCCGGCACGGCTGCTTAATACCATCTCTGCACCGGTATCCGTTAACATATGAATGATCCTTTCGGATGGATAGTCCGGGTCTATGGGTACATAAGCAGCGCCGGCTTTCAGGATACCCAATATCCCAACTATCATCTCCACGGATCGTTCCATACAGATACCTACAAATGATCCCGCAGTTACACCGTTCTGTTGCAGGTAATGGGCCAGTTGGTCGGAGCGTTGCTCCAACTCACCATAGGTAAGTCTTTGTTCACCTGCCACCACTGCAATAACCGCAGGATGAAGTGCAGCTTGTTCTGCAAACAAAGTGGTGAGTGCTTTATCTTCCGGATAGGCGTCAACGTTATCATTAAGTGTTGCCAGCAATACCTGTTCCTCAGCTGCACTCAATAGCCTCAAAGTATTGATACGCTCGTCAGGTGATTGTACCACTGCCCGCAGCAATGCTTCGTAATGCGATAWCAGTTGTGCGATAGTATCTTCATTAAACAGATCTGCAAAATACTGGATCGCTCCCTGTAAGCCATCCTTGGTTTCCTGCAGGGATAATGTCAGATCCAGCTGGGAAGTGGTGCGTGACACCGGCACTTCCGATAATTGCACATCACCAAAACGAATGGCCGGTAAATCAGGCGTATTTTGCCATACAAACATCACCTGGAATAAAGGATGGCGGGTAAGGTCGCGGGTAGTAACCACGCTTTCCACTACTTTTTCAAAAGGTGCCTCCTGATGTGCATAGGCATCCAAAGTAGTTTGTTTTACCTGCTGTAAGAATGCCGCAAAGGAAGGATTGTCTTTCAGGTCACTACGTAATGCCAGCGTATTAATGAAAAATCCGATCAGGCCTTCTACTTCCTGCTGCGTTCTTCCGGCGGTAGGACTTCCAACACAGATATCTTCCTCACCGGTATAACGATACAACAATACCTTCAGGGCGGCCAATAATGTCATATACATGGTCACCCCGTGTTGCTGCGACAAAGCTTTCAACTGGTCGGCCAAATCCTGATCCAGCTGGAAATACCTGTAGGCGCCACGTTTGCCGGTGAAAGCTGTACGGGGAAAATCATAAGGTAATTGTAGTGTTTGTATTGCTGCCAGTTTACTTTTCCAGTAATCCAGTTTTTTATCTAATACCGTACCCGTGAGATATTTCCTTTGCCAGATGGCATAATCTGCATACTGTATAGGTAATGCTGCCAACTGTGCGGGCCTTTCGTTTGTGAAGGCGCTGTATAATTCTACCAACTCTTTTATGAGGATGCTGGTAGACCAGCCATCAGAGGCAATATGATGTAACGTAATTACCAGGATATGCGTTGTTTCACCCAACACTATCAACTGTACCCTTAATTTATGATCGGCGGATAAATCGAACGGCGTTTCAATAAATGACCGTATATGTTCCTCTAACACACCCGGAGCGGAATAACCAGGATCCTCCATTATCTGCAACTGCCAAAGACCGGCATCCAACACCTGTTGGTAGGTCGTACCGGCATCATCTGCTATGATGGTTCGTAATACCTCATGGCGGTCTACAATTTTTTTCATGGCGCGGGACAAAGCGGTACGGTCAAGGGTTCCTTCCAGCCTGAATGCAGCCGCCACATGGTAGTTGATGCTGCCTTCCAGCTGATCGATGAACCATAAACGTTCCTGGCTATACGAAAGCGGGATATGTGATGGTCTTTCCTGGCGGGTAATAGCCGGCAATAATACATTACCGGAACGTTGATCCAGCTGTACAGATAACAGGGCAATAGTAGGATAGTCAAAGATATCAGCGATCGTTACCTCTACCGATAATTGTTTACGCATGGCCGAGATCAGGCGAATAGCCAGCAACGAGTGACCTCCCAATGCAAAAAAGTCGTCGTGTAGTCCTACCTGTGGCACTTCCAGTAGCGAGATCCAGATATTGGCCAGCGCTGTTTCCAGTGCAGTAGCCGGCGCTACGTAGCTACCGGCAGCCATATTATCTCCTCCCGGCTCAGGTAAAGCACGGCGGTCAATCTTTCCGTTGTTCAGCAACGGAAATTGATCCAGCACTACCAGCTGCACCGGCACCATGTAATCCGGTAATTGTGCTTTTAAATAAGCTAATAATGCTTCTTTATCAAAAGCGTCTGTAACCGTTAGGTAACCCACCAATGTTTTATCACTGACAGCATCTGCCTTTACCATCACGACACCTTGTTCTACTGTTTCGAAGGCATTCAGTGTACGTTCTATCTCTCCTAATTCTACCCTATACCCACGGATCTTTACCTGATCATCTCCACGGCCAATAAACAGGATGTTACCATCCGTACCATATTTCACCACATCACCGGTGCGGTATAACTTTCCATCTCCCTTAAATGGATCATCAATAAAACGTTGATCCGTCAGCGTTACATTATTCAGATATCCCGCCGCCACTCCATCACCGCCCAGGTATAACTCGCCGGGAACACCTGCAGGACATAGTTCCAGGGACGGACTTAAAACATAAGCACGGGTATTGGAGAAAGGTTTACCTATAGGAATATGACTACCATAAGCGATGCTATCGCTAACTACATGGAGCAATTTACCKATAGTCGTTTCCGTTGGACCGTAGTGATTAACAACCTTACAGCCCTTGCCGGCGGCAAGAATATTGTCTACTACTGCTGTTTCCAGCGCTTCACCTCCAAATATCAGTAGTTGCTCCGGCAACAATAGTTTATCGGAGCCTGATACTGCTTTCCAGTAAGAAGGTACTACCTTGATACAATCTATCCGRTGAGAGGTAAAGTAATCATGCAGTTTGTCACTATCATTGATAAAGGCTTTCGGGAACAGGTGCAATTCCCCTCCCGTRGCCAGGCAACCATATAACACCGTATTRCCCAGATCCGTGGCGATACCSGTCAGCAAAGCAAACGAATGGCAATCAGCAATCGGTAGGGCCGCCTGCAAACCAGCCAGGTAATCAGACARRTTACGATGAGTGATCATAACACCTTTGGGAGCACCTGTACTACCAGAGGTATAAATCACATACAACAATTGTGAAGCCGACGGACGAGGCAGGGCGGATCCGGCATCGCTCAACAAATCTTCGTCCAGTGAAATCACCTGCGCCGCTGTTGAGGGCAACAATCCCCTGCAACTACTACTGCTCACGATCACCGTTGCTGCGGTATCTTTTAAAATATAACTGATCCGTTCCATAGGATAATCCTGCTCGATGGGCACATAAGCACCGCCAGCCTTCAATATCCCCAGGATACCCACTACCATATCAGCAGAACGCTCTATGAACAGCGGTACTAACGTACTAGCCCCTACGCCGTTTTTGCGGAGATGAACCGCCAACCGGGTAGCACGTGCATCCAGTTCCTCGTAACTCATAGCCTGGCCTTCAAACACCAGTGCAGTGGCCTGCGGGGTACGGGCTACCACTGTCG
>NZ_JBFTSK010000070.1:0-30133 GCF_056399985.1 Chitinophaga sp. 01L420 | reverse complement strand
CCCTCTAACGGCTTATACCGCAGTGCCGGCGTACATTTGCAACGCATTAAAAAATAAAAAAGATCATGGACGCTGGTCCCGAACGTTACTTTATTTCTTCATCTCCTGCCTGATAACATAGCCCTGCTGTGCTCATCAGCAGGGAAAATATAGCGCTGTGTTATACTTATCAAATGCTGTAAATAAGCACCCACATTTTGTGCGCAACTACGCCTTCAGAAGGAAGTCCGGCATGCCTGAAATCAGGAGAGTAATGCCGGGAGGCAATGAAGAAAGCGCCACCACCAAGCTGCAACAGGTAGCGGCTGCCGATCAGCCGGAATATCTGTCCCTGCTGGACAGTCACCTCGATGGATTATCTGCCGCACAGGCCCGGAAACGTTTAACGTTAACCGGCCCGAATGAAGTACACCACGAAAAAGCGCCTTCCTGGTACAAACAATTGTTTACGGCATTCGTTAATCCTTTTATCGCCATCCTGCTGGCCATTGCATTGATTTCATTTATCACCGATGTATGGATGGCGGCTCCCGGCGAAGGAGAATATAAAACCGTGATCATGGTAGGCATCATGGTGATGGTAAGCTCCCTGCTCCGTTTTTTCCAGGAATACCGCAGCAACCGCGCCGCAGAGCAACTGAAGAGTATGGTGAAAACTACGGCCACGGTACTACGTAAATCCAAAGAGAAAATAGAAACAGATATCAAACAACTGGTACCCGGTGATATCATTTTTTTATCTGCCGGAGATATGATCCCCGCGGATTGCCGCCTGGTGCAGTCGAAAGACCTGTTCGTGAGCCAGGCCATGTTAACCGGTGAATCACTGCCGGTAGAAAAACATAGTCTCCCGCTGGCAAACGCTTATCATAAAACGGTGCTGGAGTTAGACAACATCTGCTTCATGGGTACCAACATAGTAAGCGGTGCAGCTACCGCTATTATTGTCAATACCGGTAACCAGACCTACTTTGGCTCTCTCAGCAAATCTATTACCGGCAAACGTGCGGAAACCAGTTTTGATAAAGGTGTAAATAAAGTAAGTTACCTGCTCATCCGTTTTATGCTGGTGATGGTACCACTTATTTTCCTCATCAACGGATTGGTAAAAGGTAACTGGTGGGATGCCCTGCTCTTTGCTATTGCAGTAGCAGTGGGCCTTACCCCGGAAATGCTGCCTATGATTGTTACCGCCAACCTGGCGAAAGGAGCGGTGAACATGAGCAAACGTAAAGTGATCATCAAACGCCTGAATGCCATCCAGAATATTGGTGCGATGGATGTATTGTGCACCGATAAAACAGGCACGCTGACCATGGACAAAATTGTGCTGGAAAGACACCTGAACATTTTTGGAGAAGAAGATGAAGARGTCCTGAAATGGGCGTACCTCAACAGCTTTCATCAAACCGGCCTTAAAAACCTGCTGGACGTGGCCGTGCTGGAACATGTGGAGTTGCACGACTACCTGAAAGTAGAAGAACATTACCTTAAAGCAGATGAAATTCCTTTCGACTTTCAACGTCGCCGCATGTCTGTGATCCTGAAACAACGCAATGGCAAACAACTGCTGATCTGTAAGGGAGCGGTAGAAGAAATGCTGCAACTATGCACCCATGCCTTTGATCCGGGTGAAGATAAAGAGCTGCATATCGAGACTGACAAAGTAATTGCTATCGACGAAAAAGTAAGAGAAAACATTCTGCGTATCTCCGGTAAGCTCAACGAAGAAGGACTGAGAGTATTGCTGGTAGCTATCCGCGAGTTTGATGACCGTGCATTGACGTATACGGTGGAAGATGAAAAAGACATGATACTTACCGGCTTCATCGGCTTCCTGGATCCGGCAAAACCTTCTGCCCGTTTGGCGATAGACGCATTGCAAAAGTTAGGGGTACGCGTGAAAGTACTCACCGGCGACAATGAAATAGTGACCAGGAAAATATGCCGGGAAGTAGGTATTTCTTTCAACGAAATATTATTGGGTAATGACATCGCGCAGATGAGTGATGAAGCGCTGGGTGAAAAAATAGATGAAGTAGCTATTCTGGCAAAACTCAGTCCGGTGCAGAAATCAAGAGTGGTAAAGCTGCTGCAGTCGAGAGGCCATACTGTGGGTTTTATGGGAGATGGCATTAATGATGCCGCCGCCCTTCGTGATGCAGACGTAGGCATCAGTGTAGATACGGCGGTAGATATCGCCAAAGAAAGTGCAGATATTATCCTGTTGGAAAAAGATTTAATGGTATTACGCAAAGGCGTTATTTATGGAAGAAGAACTTTCGGCAATATCATTAAGTATATCAAGATGACGGCCAGCAGCAACTTTGGTAATATGTTCAGCATGATAGGCGCCAGCGCATTATTGCCTTTCCTGCCCATGCTGCCCGTTCAGATCTTAGTACAAAACCTGCTATATGATATTTCACAGGTATCTATTCCCTGGGATGAAATGGACCAGGATTTTATAGACCAGCCGAAGAAATGGGATGCATCAGATATTTCCAGGTTCATGTTGTTCATTGGCCCGGTGAGTTCCATATTTGATTACGCCACTTTTGCGCTCATGTTTTATGTGTTTAAAGCGGCCAGTCCTGAACACCAGGGCCTGTTTCAGACGGGCTGGTTTGTAGAGGGATTATTGTCACAAACGCTGATCGTACATATGATCCGCACCCGTAAAATACCCTTTATTCAAAGCTGGGCGACTGCGCCCGTGGTAGCATTGACCAGTGTGATTATGCTCATCGGTATCGCGATTCCGTTTACACCGTTTGCCGCAACATTGAAAATGCAACCACTTCCATTGTCCTATTTTCCCTGGCTGGCAGCTATTTTATTTGGTTACTGTATGCTGACACAGGTCATCAAAAACTGGTATATCAGGAGATTTAATCAGTGGTTATGAGTCATTCAAAACGGTGGTGGATCACCACTATTATAGTGGTCCTGTTGCTGATTGCGATAGACTGCTGGATTAGCAGTCATCGCGCAGGAAGGTAAGCAACAGGGCCACTTCGGGTACTATATCATTTTTCAATCCGCAAACATCATGAGAACAAGACTAATTGCCGTAGGCATGCTGACGGCTGCTGCCTGTCATTCTGTAAAGGAAGCGCCCATCGCGACTGCCGTTCCGCAGGGAGATACGATTACCCTTCCTGCCGGATCAATCGTAAAGAACCGGATTAAAATCAATGTCGTAGTAAGTACCCCTTATAGCCGGGAGCTGAGCACCGCCGGTACTGTGAAAGCTATTCCCACTCAGTATGCGGAAATTGCCCCGCCTTTCCAGGGCCGGGTCACGAAATCTTATTTATACCTGGGCATGAAAACACAGCCGGAAACACCTTTATTTGAAATCAGTTCGCCGGACTTTATTGCGGCGCAAAAAGTTTTCTTCCAGGAAAAAACACAGTTGCAGCAGGCCGAGAGAACCTGGAACCGGCAGCAGGACCTGATGGCCAACGGAGTAGGTACACAGAAAGACCTGGAAGAAGCGCAGACCGCCTATGAGGTAGAAAAGAAAGAGTATGAAAACGCCGTCATGGGGATTCGTATTTTTAAAGTCAACCCAGCACAATTATCTCTCGGACAACCCCTGGTGGTATGTGCGCCGGTGGCGGGAGAAGTAATAGAAAATAAAGTAGTGCTGGGACAATTTATAAAAGATGATGCCAGCAGCGTGGCTACCATCGCCGACTTATCCGGTGTATGGATTGCCGGACAGGTAAAAGAAAAAGATATCCGCTTTATTCATACCGGTGACGAATGTACGATTGAAGTAGTGGCCTTACCGGGTATACTGCTCAAAGGAAAAGTATATCATGTAAATGCGGTGGTAGATGAAGATACCCGTAGCGTCCAGGTATTAATCGCTGTTGCCAATACCGATCATGCCCTGAAACCCGGCATGTATGTAACCGTAAACTTTATGGATCATCCCGTTCCTGCGCTGCTGATCCCCGCCACTGCACTTTTGCAGGCCAACGATGCTCCCTATGTATTTGTAGCTACCGGGGAAAGACAGTTTGTAAAACGTGCTATTACTACCAATGGCAGCAGCAACAACCAGGTGGTAGTTACCGCCGGTCTGCAGGCTGGTGACCGGATTGTAACGGAAGGTGGATTTTACCTGCTGGACGCTAAATAAGTACTCCTGTTTATCAACGACTTTTTATGAAGAAATTAATATTTACCGCTATTGAAAAGCGCTGGCTTTTTGCTGTGCTCTTTTTACTCCTGGCCCTGTTTGGTTATTACTCCTGGAAACAACTATCGGTGGAAGCTTATCCGGATATCGCGGATGTGACTTCCCAGGTAGTTACCCAGGTGCCTGGTCTGGCTGCCGAAGAAGTAGAACAACAAATTACTGTTCCGGTAGAACGTGCGCTGAACGGGATGCCCGGCATGCATGTGATGCGTAGCAAAAGTACTTTCGGCCTGTCTGTCATCACCATTGTATTTGAAGATGGGATGGAAGATTACTGGGCGAGGCAGCGCATCACCGAACGGCTCAGCGATGTAGATCTGCCTTATAGTGCCAAACCCGGACTGGACCCATTGACTTCGCCCATTGGTGAAATATACCGCTACATTATTGAAAGTAGCAACCATGACCTGAAAGCCATCACCGACCTACAGAACTGGACTATTATTCCCCGTATCAAACAGGTGCCGGGCGTGGCAGAGGTGACCAATTTCGGTGGCATCACCGCCCAGTACCAGGTGGAGATTGATCCGCAGCTGCTGGAGCAGTACCATGTGTCGCTGGCAGATGTGCAGGCCGCCATCAGTAACAATAATGCCAATGCCGGGGGGAGTGTACTCACCATTGGTGATCTCGGTTACGTAGTGCGTGGCATAGGGCTGGTGAAAACGTTGGAGAGTCTCGGTGATGTGGTGGTGAAATCAGTAAGCGGTGTGCCCGTATTTTTAAAAGACCTGGGACGTCTTAAACTGGGCAACCTGGAACGTAAGGGTATCCTGGGGTACACCGATAGAAAGGTGAATTACAGTGAAGGTGATGAAGGCATTGTATTGTTGCTGAAAGGCCAGAACCCTTCTGTGGTACTGGAAGGCATACACGCCGCCGTTGATGATCTTAATCAGCATATTTTGCCGGCAGGTGTCACCATCCGTCCTTACCTGGACCGTACGCAGCTGATCAACAATACGCTGGATACGGTATCGCATACGTTGCTGGAAGGCATAGGGCTGGTGATTATTGTGCTGATCATTTTCCTCGGTAACTGGCGCGGGGCACTGATAGTAGCTATCACCATTCCGCTGGCGCTGCTCATTGCATTTATATTAATGCACTTCACCAACATTCCTGCTAACCTCCTTTCCCTGGGTGCCATTGATTTCGGGATCATTGTAGATGGGGCCATTGTGATGATGGAAGCTATCCTGAAGAAGCGGGAAGATAACCCGGAAGAGGAATTGTCCGAAACCAGCATTGCGCAGAAAGCGGCGGCAGTGGCCAAGCCTGTCCTTTTTGCTACTGTCATTATTATCATTGCCTACCTGCCTTTGTTTTCTTTTGAAAGAGTAGAACGCAAGCTGTTTACGCCGATGGCTTTTACCGTAGGCTATGCATTGCTGGGCGCATTGGCCGTAGCATTGTTGCTCATACCCGGTTTGGCGTTTGCGATATATCGCAAGCCCCGTAAACTATATCATAATAAATGGCTGGAGGGGTTAACAAATGCTTACCGGCGGCGGCTGGAARAGATCATGGAAAAACCCAAACGGGTATTTGTTCCGTTGGCGCTGGTGCTGACGGGGGCGGTGATCCTTTCCTTTACAGTAGGGAAGGACTTCCTGCCACCGCTGGATGAAGGTTCTATCTGGCTGCAGGTGCAACTGCCTCCGGGCATATCGCTGCAGCGCTCTAAAGAAATGAGTGATAGTTTGCGGCAGCGTACCATGCAATTTGGGGAGGTGACCTACATGATGGTACAGGCCGGCCGTAATGATGACGGTACCGATCCCTGGACGGCCTCACATTTTGAATGTTCTATTGGTCTCAAGCCCTATCATGAATGGAAGAACGGTCGCACCAAGGGAGATCTTATCAACGATTTGTCTGCCGCCTACGTCGCTATGCCGGGGTATAACGTAGGCTTCAGTCAGCCGATGATTGACGGTGTAATGGATAAAATATCCGGGGCACATAGTGAGCTGGTGGTAAAAGTATATGGTGATGATTTTAAAGAAACGCGGCGCATAGCAGCAGAAATATCTGCTACATTAAAACAGATTCCGGGAGCGGCCGATGTGGCGATCGACCAGGAGCCGCCGTTGCCGCAGCTGCAGATTGCTATCAACCGTGATGCCATTGCACGCTACGGCCTGAACGTAAGCGATGTGGCCGAGCTGATAGAAGTGGCGATTGGCGGGAAAGCCATCTCACAGGTCTTTGCCGGCAATAAAGTATACGATGTTATTTGTCGATATACCGATGAAAGTCGTAATACGCCGGAGAAAATTGCAGGCCTGATGCTCACTTCAGCCACGGGTGCAAAGATCCCGTTGTCGCAGGTGGCTACCGTAAAAACAGCCACCGGGGAAAGCACCATTACCCGCGAGTTAAACAAACGGCACCTGACCGTGAAGCTCAACCTGCGGGGAAACGACCTCACCACATTTCTGCAGTTGGCACAGCGGCAGATTGAAAAGAATGTGCACTACAATCATGAGCTGTATAATATTAAATGGGGCGGACAGTTTGAAAACCAGCATCGGGCCTATGCGAAGTTGATTGTCGTAGTACCGTTGGCGTTAGCCATCATGTTTTTACTGCTCTACGGCGCCTTCGGAAAATTCCGGCAAGCGGGCCTGATCATCAGCATTGTGCCGCTTGCATTATTCGGTGGGATGCTGGCCCTGAACCTTCGTGGCATGACGCTGAATGTATCTTCCGCAGTGGGTTTCATTGCCTTGTTTGGCGTGGCCATTCAGAACGGGGTGATTTTGATTTCACAGATCAATGATTTGAGAAAGCAGGGCTACCTGCTGTTGCAGGCTGTTATAGAAGGGGCACGTAACCGCTTCCGGCCGGTGCTGATGACGGCCTCCGTAGCCGCCCTGGGCTTGTTGCCAGCTTCCTTTGCCACGGGTATCGGGTCGGATGTGCAACGTCCGCTGGCCACCGTAATCGTGTATGGACTGCTGGTGGCTACAGCCATCACCCTGTTCGTATTGCCGGCGCTGTATTATCTCATCGAAAAGAAATGGAATTCTTCACCTGAAGCGTAAAGTCATTGTATGCAGTTTTTAAAAAGATATCTTATACTGGCGGGGGCGCTGTGGTTCATTCACAGCCCCGCCCTTGCACAACCGGACAGTAGTTTTAATAAAACGCTGCTCTCCCTGCCGCAATACCTGCATCTGGTAAGCACACAACATCTGGGCTATGCAGCCCAGCAATATAATGTGAGCATCGCCGCTGCCGGCATAGAAAGTGCTAAAGTTTTCCCGGATCCGGAGCTATCGCTGGGAGGTTTCGATAATCAGCACCGGGTGCTCCATCTTTCTTATGGCTATAATGCAGGACTAAGCACCACCATTGAACTGGGAGGTAAAAGAAAAGCCCGCATAGGACTAGCCCGCAGCAGCCTGGAACAAAGCCAGGCCCTGTTGCTCGACTACTTCCGCAACCTGCGCGCAGATGCTGCCCTGGCCTGGTTTAATGCCATACAACAGCAACATCTGTACGAAGTACAACAACAGTCTTATCTACTGATGCGGCAACTGGCAAATGCAGACGCCATCCGTTTTCAAAAAGGCGTGATAACGGAAACAGATGCACGCCAATCGAAACTGGAGGCAGACAACCTGCAGAACAGTGTGTATCAGCAGGAGGCCGACTGGAAAGCCGCACTGTTGCAACTGAATATCAATACCGGACATGCGCATGCGGATACCCTGTTATGGCCATCGGGGAACTTTGAACACCTGCAGCGGGTATTCATCTTACAAGACCTGGTGACCAACGCACAAAATACCCGAGCAGATGCCGTAGCTGCCAACGCCGGTAAAGTAGTGGCCGGCAAAACATTAACGCTGGTGAAAGCCAACCGGAAAATAGATCCGGGCATCAATGCAGGCGTAGGGTATAATGCAGCAGCTACCAGCGAAATTGCGCCTACACCGCGTTACATTGCCAGCAGCGCCGGCATTTCGGTACCGCTGAAGTTTTCCAATCATTATAAGGGAGACCTCCATGCTGCACAATATGCAGTGAAACAGGCAGCGGTGGAGTATGAACAGGTACTGCTGCAAATCCACACCGATGTGATGCAGGCCTGGTTTAATTACAATGCGGCAGGGCAGCAGGTAAAACAATTTGAAAACGGATTACTGGCAGATGCACAAAAAGTATTGCAGGGAAAAGTTTACAGCTACAAACGTGGTGAAACCTCCCTGTTGGAAGTACTGAATGCGCAGCGTACCTGGAATGAAGTGCAGCAGGATTATTACCAGACCTTGTACAACTATGCCGCAGCATTGATTGCACTGGAACGTGCCGCCGGTACCTGGGATATACAGTAATTGTAAAATTATTATCTTGGCATAAACCCAACAGGAATGAGTAACGGAGATAAAGTATGTTTAGTTACCGGAGCGAGCAGCGGTATCGGTTATGCCATCGCCGATGCATTAAGGGCAGAAGGTTTCCAGGTGGTGGCTACTGCCCGCCGGGAAGACCGGCTCCTGCAACTGCAGGCACCTAACGTAGCGATCTTAACCGGTGACCTGAGCGATCCCGCTTTTCAGGATAAGATGGAGACGTTTGTATATGAACAATACGGCAGATGCGATTACCTTTTTAATTGCGCCGGTACCATTGCCACCGGTACCATCGAAGCGATAGATATCGATAAGGTAACGGATATGATACACCTGAATGTGACAGCTACCTTCCGGTTGACCTATAAATTATTGAAACGCTTTCGTCAGCAGGGATTCGGTCATGTCATTAATATATCCAGTATCCTTGGTACCAAAGTAAGACCTACCGCAGGCGCTTATGCCGCTACTAAGTTTGCGATGGAAGCCTTGTCGGAGGCATTAAGGATGGAGCTTAC
Source organism: Chitinophaga sp. 01L420 (assembly GCF_056399985.1). Lineage (NCBI taxonomy): Bacteria > Pseudomonadati > Bacteroidota > Chitinophagia > Chitinophagales > Chitinophagaceae > Chitinophaga > Chitinophaga sp. 01L420. The sequence continues at coordinate 21,038 of NZ_JBFTSK010000070.1, read as the reverse complement.
CGGAAGTAATATACAGGTGTCCTGTATTGAACCCGGGCTGGTGATGACAGAGCTGCATAAAGATTGGGAAGTGCATCCGAAAGATGGGATGGGGATTCATGAACCACTCACCACGGGGGATATTGTGGCTACCGTGAAATTTATCATGCAGCAGCCTGCACATGTAAGAATTCCCCGGCTGATGATTTTGCCGAAAGATCATAATATTTAAAAACAGCTGCCGGCGGATATCATGTGGTATCCGCCGGTCAGGACACTACAGGATAGTTTATTGGGAAGGTTCAGTATATTGTTGGGTATAACTGATTCCACGTTGATATGAAAAAACGATTGATACCAGCGCTCGCCGGACTATTATTTGTTACTACTGCCAATGCGCAGCAGCACGTATCCAAAGTAACACCATCATTGAAGTTTGAAAAGCAGGCCATCGCAGCAGAAAGCTATGAGTCGGTGGCCGTGTTTGATGTAAATAATGATAAGATCCCTGACCTGGTATCCGGGGCTTTCTGGTATGAAGGACCGGCATATTTTAAGCGCCATTATATTGGTCCGGTTAAACAGTACGGAGAATACTGGGATGATTTTTCCACCATCCCTTTTGATGTAAATGGAGATGGCCGCATGGATTATATTACCGGCGGCTGGTTTGGGAAAACGTTGGTGTGGAAAGAAAATCCGGGCAATGATAATGAATGGAAAGAACATATCATCGCTACACCTGGCAATATAGAAACTACCCGCTCCTGGGATATAGATGGAGATGGTGTGCCGGAGATCATCCCCAATACCCCCAATGACCCGCTGATTATTTATCACCACAATAAAGCTACCGGGGAGTTTACTGCCCATAAGATCCTGGACAGAAAGTCCGGTCATGGTCTTGGTTTCGGAGATGTGAACGGTGATGGCCGCGTAGACATTGTAATACCAGAAGGCTGGGTAGAAGCGCCCGCAGCACCATTTATGGCGCCCTGGACTTTTCATCCGGAGTTTAACCTGGGCACCGCCAGTGTACCCGTGATCATTACAGACGTGAACAAGGACGGGCTAGCTGATTTAATTGCCGGGCAGGGCCATGATTATGGGCTGGACTGGTACGAACAAAAAAAGGAAGCCAAAACAAATAAGCGCACCTGGATCAAACATGTCATCGATCCCTATAATTCCCAGTACCACACCATGGCATGGGCAGATATTGACGGGGATGGTGCGGAAGAACTGGTAACGGGTAAGCGTTACCGTGCCCRTAACGATCATGATCCGGGCTCCGATGATCCCTGTGGTATTTATTATTTTAAATGGAACGGTGAATCTTTTACCAAGCAGGTGATCAGCTATGGCTCAAAAGGGGCGGGGCTTTACTTTGGGATATATGACCTTACCGGCTCCGGTAAAAAGGATATCATCGTAGCCGGTAAGGATGGATTGTTTATTTTTTATAACAAAGGGAATAAGTAATACTATAGTTTAACAAATTCCACTCTTCTGTTATTGGCTTTTCCTACTTCGGTAGTATTACTATCTATCGGCTGCGTTTTGCCTTTACCGTTAGTGACCATTCTGCCGGCATCAATACTGAAATTTTTGCTGAGGGCGGTCTTCACGGCTTCGGCTCTGCGTTTGGATAATTCCAGGTTCAACTGTTCGTTGCCATCGGCATCGGTATGACCGGTGATGCTTACCCGTAAGGCGGGGTTTTCTTTCAGCACGGTGGCAATATCCTGTAAGGCACCGTAGGATTCCGGCAGTATCATATCACTATTGGAATTAAAGAGAATCCCATGGGTAACGAACTTACCTTCGGTGATCAGTTTGTTCCGGGTATCGGGGGCACCTACCGCCAGGCGTATATTGCTGAGAAAGAAAGTGCCGCCACTCTGACCATAATCGGGTGCATAAGTCGAAAACACCAGTGCGTTCATGACGGCGCCAGCATCCAGTGCGCGGGGCAGGTCCAGTACTTTGGTGCTGTCGAGGTATACCCTTACTCTTTGTTTTTGCCGCCAGATAGCTATTCTTACTGCATTCTTTTTCGGCACATTAAAGGCGGGCATCGCAGATATGGTATTGCTGCCTATTACATTGGAGGAATAGTGCAACATACCACTACCGGAAGATTTAGGGGTGAGTGTTACTTTAAAGGAGGGGATGGAGCTTACATCATGCTCATCGCCATAACTAAATTTTTCCTCCGTATTGGCCGCCTTGATCAGGCTGATGGTGAATCCGCCAATGCTGGAAATATTGTTGTTGGCCATCACATCGGCCTGCAGGGTGAAATTTTCCGGCAGGTTGCCTGTCAGGTATTCAGGGAAAAAGATACCATCCTGCTTCATGCTGAGCCATTTGCCGGGGCGGTTGTCTACTGTTACCAGTTCTGCGCCGGAGTGGGTATTCCATTGTCCGGGAAATTCACCTATGGCGTCCTGGGCAAACGATTCTTCTACAATTATTTTTTCTCCAGGCACAAAATCGAAATGAGAGTAAGCGGTAATGTCGGTCTTTATATTCGTACCTGCTTTACCGTTATCAGCTGTATTTTCCGGGGTTCCGTCAGCTGCAGGTGTAGTTCCTTCCGATGGCTGATCTGCCGGGGGAGGCGTATCTTTTTTCTTGCCTTCCGTAGCCTGGTCAATGGTTTTATCTATTTTTTCATTGACCTTCTGTTGTACTTTGTTTTTGATACGATCGAAGATCTGAGCACTGGCACTGGTTGCCAGGCTACAAACAATTGCTGTGAGTATTAACTTCTTCATTACTAGGGGGTCCTTTATCTATGGTCTCTATAAAGGAATCCGCAAGATAAGGATGTTGTAAATATCAGGGACATGTTTTTTGTATTATGCATCCTGATGCCCCTGTGCCAGCCAGGTTTCAATGGCGGCGCCTAACTCGGCAGTCTGGGGTGTTTCATTGTCTTTTCCTTCTTCGAACCAATGGTTCGCGCCTTCGTTGTCCTGTCTTCTGAGCAGGTGAATTGTCTTTTCCGGCAGGCGGACAATAAAAACATTTTCATCCTGACGGGAAACGCCGATTTCATGGTCGTGCAGTTGTATATGGAAGGTACTCATGGCTATATGTTTATGTCATTCGTACAATCATTATGCCCTCCTGTGTATTATATATCAACTGGTTGGTCCTTTTTTTGTTTCTTCGCAGTTGAGTCCTCTTTATCCTATTTATTAGACCAACAAAATGTGCGTATGATCATTAAAGAGTTACCTGTTGTCATTGAAACCCCGAAAGGGAGTAGCGAAAAATATGATTTTGATCCGTTATCCCGGTTTTTTGTTCTCAGCAAAATATTGCCCGCCGGAATGGTTTTCCCTTATGACTTTGGTTTTATTCTGGGTACCAAGGGGGCAGACGGTGATCCGCTGGATGTCATGGTGATTTCTGAATTTAAAAGTTTCCCTGGCTGTCTGATTAAATGTCGTTTGTTGGGCGCCATTAAGGCGGAACAGCGGGAAAGAGATGGCACCATGCTGCGAAACGACCGCTATATTGCGGTGCCCGTAGTGTCTAAAATCTTCAAAGGAATAGATGCGGTGTCTGCACAAACCATCAAAGAGATAGAGCATTTCTTCGTTTCCTATAATGAACAGGAAGGGAAACAGTTTACCCCATTGGGCTATATAGAAGCCGCCCCCGCATACGAACAGATAAAGTTTCCGGATAAATAAAGCTGGCAGAGCAGCTTTCGTCACGATTATTGCAATTGTAAGGTGGATGGAAGAAGCCCGGACTGTCACAGGGGCATCCCCGTTTAGTAGTATTGCAGCCGCTGCGATAGGACAGGCTTACCAGGAACAAAAGAACGGATCAGCGTTACGGGCGAAACAGTATCATACACAGATTGGGTGTTTTGTGCATTTTTTTACCCAGTTTTAAGGTGACTGTGGATTTTAATAGCATCAATGTAGCGCGTGGATCAACCATCATAAACCTTTACGATTTTATTTTTTGTACGATGATAAATGCCCCATTGAAGGCAACTTTGAGTGAACTGTCTGCACCTTCCTTTGGATTTCTCGCTGGTGGCGGAGAAACAGGTGAACTGATACGTTCCTACAACTGGACCGATACCCCACTGGGGCCGGTGGACCAGTGGCCGCAAAGTTTACAGACCTGCATGCGTATTCTGCTTACTTCTCCTCAACCGATGTTTTTGTGGTGGGGTAGTGAAGCCATCCATATATATAATGATGCCTGCCGGCTATTGCTGGGAGATCAGCATCCGGGTGCTTTAGGCCTGCCGGCATCGGCAGTATGGGCCGGGCTCTGGGATCAGCTGCAACCACGATTTAATGACCTCCTGGTACCAGGTACCGACGCATCAGATGCCCCATTACTGCAGATGGTACAACGGGATGGGCTGTACTATAATTTCAGCGGCAGTCCCATTCCTGACGAAAAGGGCCATATCACTGGCATTCTTTCTATTGGCGCAGTATTACCGCATCCGGCGCCTTCTTCTTTTGTTAAAACAGATATCAGCAGCTTCACCAAAGGATTACTGGCGCATTTCGATCCCGTTATCAGACAGGCGAAATTAACCCTTGTCATTAGTATTGAACCAATCATTGATGAAGTATACATAGACCGGGAAATGTGGGAGAAGACCCTCCTGACGCTATTGGCTAACGCGCTCAAATATACGTTGAACGGCGCCATTGCAGTAAGACTTACCCAGCAAAACGGACAGGTTCAATTGTCTGTAGCCGATACCGGCATAGGCATGAGCCCTTTGTTACTCACAGAGATCAGGCAAAGCCTGCTCCGGAAAGAAGATTGTAATAATGGTCTTGCCCTGGTAAATGAGCTGGTAGCAAGACATGCAGGGGAATTACAGATCAGCAGTTCGCCGGGAGAAGGCAGCACTTTTTACGTGACCATTCCGGTAGGAAAAGAACATTTGCCGGCAGACAAAGTGAGCAGCGGAAATAGCCCGGTAGTATATAAACAATACAAGGATTTTTTGTCTGCGATGGAATCCAACATCCAGATATCCAAAGAAAGACTACGGCAGGATGTTGGGACAGAAGCCTACCGGCAGTTAATAGAATGTTTGCCCGCAGCAGTATACACCTGTGATAAAAATGGGCGTGTACTTATGTATAATGAGGCTGCTGTAACCCTGTGGGGCAGGGAGCCACGGGCCGGCATAGATATGTGGTGCGGCTCCTGGAAAATTTATGAGCCGGATGGTATTACCCCCATAGCACTCGATAGTTGCCCAATGGCACAAGTCATCAAAGGCGCCGTTCCTGTCAGAGGTAAAATAATCGTGATAGAACGACCAGATGGTAGCCGCCGGATTATACAACCTTATCCTGATCCCCTTTTTGATGCTGATGGTATATTGACCGGCGCCGTGAATATGCTGGTGGATATTACCGATCAGCAATTCGCAGAAGAATATGTATCTAAACTGGCGGCCATTGTGGAAAATTCAGATGACGCCATTATCAGCAAAAACCTGGATGGCATTATTACGAGTTGGAATCCCGGCGCTGAAAAATTGTTTGGATTTACTGCCGGAGAAATGATTGGAGAAGCCATTACGAGGATTATTCCACCTGATAAGTTGAATGAAGAACCTAAAATAATAGAACAACTGAAAGCTGGGAAACGGGTAGATCATTTCGAAACAAAACGTATTACCAAAGATGGGAAATTACTGGACATTTCTTTAACCATCTCCCCTGTAAAAGATATGAAGGGTAATGTGGTAGGTGCCTCCAAAATAGCCCGGGATATCAGCCAGCAGCGGCAACTGTTTTCCGCACTGAAGGAAAGTGAAGCCAAGTACATGCAACTGGCCTATAAGCTGGAAGTCCTGGTAGAGCAACGTACCCGTGAACTGCAGGATGCTAACTTCTATCTCGAAAAATCAAACCGTGAACTGGAACAGTTTGCCTATGTAACCAGTCATGATCTGCAGGAACCGCTGCGCAAGATTCACACTTTTGCAGGCATGTTATATAACGTAAACAAAGACATCCTTTCCGATACGTCCCGGATGTACATTGATAAAGTGATGTTCAGCGCCAAACGTATGTCGCAACTGATCAATGAATTATTGGATTATTCCCGGCTCGTACATGTGAAGGATCCTTTTGTGGAAACAGATCTCAACGAAATACTGAAAAATGTACTGATAGATTTTGAGGTAGGCATCAGTCAGCATGATGTGCAGGTGGAAACGGCGGAATTGCCGCGCCTGTTTGTGAGCCCGTTGCAGATGAACCAGTTGTTTCACAACCTCCTGGGTAATGCGCTTAAATTTTTATCCCCTAACAGGAAGCCGCAGATAAAAATATATGCGGAACCGTTATCCGCAGACGAATTGGCAACATTGCCGGATCTGGACCAGGAGAAAGCTTATGTTGTCATTATTGTAAAAGATAACGGGATAGGTTTTGATCAGATGTATGCCGATAAAATATTCCAGATTTTCCAGCGGTTAAATGAGCGTACCGCATTTGAAGGAACCGGTATAGGACTGGCTTTGTGCAGTAAAATTGCCATTAACCATAAGGGATATATTTATGCATATGGTATTCCCGATGAAGGGGCAGAATTCAAAGTGATTTTACCGGCAATGCCATAGGGCATTGTTGCTGTTTTGTTAATTATTGGTGTTTTTTGAAAGATAGCGGTGTATTGTAACCATCCAATTTTTTCAGGAACATTTCCGGGTGTMATATTGCAGCTGAAGAACAAAAATTTTCTATCGCTTGTTTTCAAGAGATTGTTGTTACTGAATTTTTTCCTGCCATTAAACTGCCCTGCAATGAGAGAAAAATTAACCTCCTTATTAATTGACCCGGACCGCGACCGGCGTAACCAGTTTTATCTTGCACTGGACCTTTTGAATATCAGCAAGGCTTGTATTGCCCAGGATAATACGACAAGGGCTTTGGAGTATTTAAAAAAGCAATCCGGCTTTACACCGGATTACATTTTTTTGGACAGCTTGCAACCTTCAGACGAAGCCATTTCATTTTTGCGGGAACTCAGAAAAATGAGGCGCCTGAAACAGGTGCCATTAATCTGGTATGCCGCATCGTTTGAGCCTGCACAGCAGCAAGCGATCCGGGAGGCCGGCTTTGCAGCTGGTTTGGCCAAGCAGGAAAACCTGCATAAGCTGAAAGAGAATCTGAAAGTGCTCTTCCATAGTGAGCTGCTTGAAACAGTGGTGCCGGATGAACTATCTGCCGCTACCCGCTTTAAGCTGAAGATGAAGGAAGTATTCCTGCAAACACAATCGCTGCTGGAAGCTCCCGAGCATTTACTGACCCATCCCTGATCCGCTTATTCCATTTGTAATGCCTTCACGGGATTTGCAGCTGCTGCTTTAATGCCCTGGTAGCTGATGGTGGCGATGGCAATCATCACTGTTAATATCCCAGCTGCCAGGAACATCCACCATTGCAATTCAATGCGGTAGTCGATACCTTTCAACGCCTGTTGCATCGTTAACACCGCAATAGGTACGGTAATGAGGAAGGCGATGAAAACTGGTTTCAGAAACTCCTGTGCCAGCATAAACCATATCCTGCCTGCGCTGGCGCCCATAATTTTGCGGATGCCTATTTCTTTCGTTCGCCGCTCAGCCAGGAAAGAGGAGAGTCCAAACAATCCCAGGCAGGAGATCAGGATGGCCAGACCGCCTGTCCAGTTCAGCATAAATCCGGAAGACCTGATCCCCGTAAATTTCTGCTGATAGGCTTCTTTTGTAAAGTGAAATTCAAATGGAAATTCGGGATTGCTCTTTTTTATGGCCGCCTCAATTTTAGTCAGCGCCGTTTGCGGATTATCTGTTTTTCGTAGCCGTACAAAGAAATGAGCCATAGCACCGGTACCCAGGTATACTACCATAGGACCTGGAGTTTTGTAGGGATCATTGGACACAAAATCTTTCACAACGCCAATAATCGGGTTGGTGCCCAACAGTGTACCGATGATGGGTTCTTTCAATCCCATTTTTTTTATGGCGGCTTCATTTACCAGGCAGCCGATAGAATCACTGCCATAGTCTGCGCTGAAATCGCGTCCAGCCGCCAGTTGCAGCCCACCCGTTTTTACCCAGTCGTATTGTACCCAGGTAATGGTGATGGGGAAATTCTGGTCCGGCGTTTTTCCCGGCCATTGCACCCCATCGGTGGCGCCGCCAAATCCTAAGAGGTCATCTGATCCGGCAGATACACTTTCAATTTCCGGAATCCTTAACAGGTCTTCCCGCACCACTTTAAACTTGTTGGTCATATCGCCACGAGCCGGTATTTCCAGCAGGTTATCCTGGTTATATCCCAGTGGTCTGTTTTCTCCATGCTGTAGTTGTTTATAAATAACGATGGTAGTAATAATGAGAAAAATAGAGATCACAAACTGAAAAGTCACGAGGCTTTTCCGGAAGAAGCCACCGCCATGCTGGTTGGCAACAACGCCCTTCAGCACTTTTACCGGCTGGAAGCTGCTGAGGAAAAAAGCAGGATAGCTACCTGCCACCAGGCCGGTGAATAGGGTCAGCAATAGTAAGCCTGACAAAATTTTCCAGTTGCCGAAACTAAAAGAAACACTCCGGCCTGAAATACGATTCAATCCCGGGATAGCCAGCTTGGCCAGCAGGATACCCAGCAGCATCGCCAGAAAGGTAATGAGGAGTGCCTCCGTCAGAAATTGCAGGATGAGAGTACGCCTCGAAGCGCCCAAAGCCTTGCGTACGCCTACTTCGCGGGCGCGGCGCTCTGAGCGGGCGGTGGAAAGGTTCATGAAATTGATGCAGGCAATCAATAATATAAACTGTCCGATAGTGCCCAGCAACATCATGATCTCGATACGACCACCATCCGGCTGCCCGTTCTTAAAACCGCCATGCATATGTAGTGCTGCAAATGGGTAGGCGAATAAATAGCTGGTCTTATCATTTTCACTGGCGGTTTGTCTGGACACCTGCTTCAGTTTGTTGTTAAAGCCGGCAAGACTGCTACCCGGTTGCAGCTGTGCCCAGGTGGTGAGCCGGTAATTATCCCACTTATCTATCCAGTCCACGTTCTCCAGTTCATAAAGGCGGAAGGGGAGGATCATATCAAATCTGGTGGTACTGTTAGGGGGCACATCGCGGATCACCGCCGCTACTTTGAGGTCATGCAGACTATTATGCCGGATGATTTTACCCATAGGGTCCTGCTCGCCAAATAGCCGGCTGGCGGCGCTTTGCGTGAGCACTACGTTACCGGGTTCCCGCAGCGCTGCTACCGGATCACCACTGATAGCAGGATAAGTAAAGATGTTGAAGTAGTCGGGATCGGTATATATACTTTGCTGGTAGATGCTCTTGTTACCGGCCAGTACCAGTTGTTGCCCGCCAAAGGCGCTGCGGGAAGCATATTTTATTTCCGGCAGGTCCAGCTTCAACTTTTTCATCAGTGGTCCCTGCGTATTATCGCTGGTGCTCCAGGAACCTCCCTGCTGCCGGTTTTCCATTATCATGAAAATGTCGGCGCTGTTTTTATGGAACGTATCAAAACTAAATTCATCATTGATCCAAAGCAGGATAATGATGCCGGTGGCTAAACCGATGGAGAGCCCACCAATATTGATAAGGGTAGATAATTTGTTTTTCAGGAGATTTCTCCAGCCATGTCTGAAATAATTTTTGAACATAGAAAACAGTTGAGGGAGATTAAAAACCGATTTCTTCTATCGTACAATCGCCGGATGCATCGCGGTGATTAGTGCCGTTAGCGCTTTTGATAGCGATGCTCAATGATATATTGTTCGCGTTTTTTTTCAGCCCGTATTTTTCCCAGAACTTAATATTGCCTTGCTGATCTCTGACTTCAATAATATGTGTGCGGGAGGTAAGTAGTACGAAGCGCGCCTTTTTATCCAGGTCGTCTTCCCCGCATTTGGGTGCTTTTTCCAGGTAAGGGAGCGTGCCTTGTAAGCTGTCGTTGATATATAGGAAGTAGGGACCGTTGCTTTGGTGGCGTGTCCAGAAGTAAGCCTTCATTGTGCCTCCTTCTTCCCTGCACTGGCTGAGTAATAACAGGGAGAAGGAAGCAACGAGAAGGGTAAATATGATTTTCATGCGATGTGATTTTGGAATCAGTAACTATCCAAAAATTACACAAAGCAGTGGCGTATTTCACCTAAATGTGACAGAACGATTATTATATGGGACGAAAGCACACATGTTTTGTTTAACATCCGGTTCGTCTTTATCTTGTCGTGTTATTTCTTCACGGTAGATTTCCAACCACTCCATATAAATCCGATGGCCACGCCGATCAGTAATATCAGCGAGGATATGGCGGATATTTTTCTTCCGAGGAAGAAAGTAGCCGGTTCAAATTTAAACGTGATATCGTGTTTGCCCGCCGGGACCTTGAGTCCGCGCAGGGCATAGTTCACGCGGATGATCGCTGTTTCCTTCCCATCGATATAGGCCTTCCATCCGGCAGGATAATAGATGTCGGAGAATACCGCCAGTCCTTCGCCGCTGTTTTGTGCGGTATATTGTAATTGGTTAAGGCCGTATTTGGTTAATACTATCTGCGCGCTGCTATCCGCTGCAGGCGTGAAGGTGCCGGTGATGGGCTGAAAACGTTTATCGATGATAACGGTATCCTTTGGATTAAAGTGATCCAGTGCGCTCATCTCCGTATTGGCATCAGGCACCCAGTTGATGGCTTTTACAAACCATGCATTGCCCAATGCGCCGGGATTACGCTGTACCGCAGGCTGTCCGGACTGCCGGTCCGGTACAATAAAGTATTTGGTATTGAGCATATTGAACACTGCCATATTGTTTTTCGTGAGCTGGTGTTCAATCAGGTCTTCGTAGATCCAGAGCTTGGCGGGACTTTGTCCGCCTACCGATTTATGAAAGTAGGAGGTGTTCGCATCCAGGAAGGGATTGGTGGTGAGGTTGATCACGCGGTAATAAGGATCCTTATCCTGTAAGATCTGTTCATCTGTTGGGGACGGGGAAACGTATTCCGCCAGGGGTGCTTCACTGAAGTTGTTTTCATTCATGTAGCTTTTGTCCAGTTGGAAGAGGTCAAACAATACGGCTACCGCGATGATGCCCACCGCCAGTCCGGCTTTTAATTTCCCTTTCAGGAAATACCACATGGCTGCAAAGGCAATCAATATTAATATGAGCGCGCGTATACCATCTGCTCTTAATATCGCGCTGCGATCCTGTTTCAGGGCGCCCAACAGTTTAGCAGCGGGGATTTCGCCTCCGAGCATCTGCGCGTAACGGGAAAGTAAAGCACTGTCGGCCGGACCGCTGAAAGGATACAGTACGCTGCCCGCCAATGCAAGTAGTACTACCAGTCCGCCCGTGACGAACAACGCCATCTTCAGGTGCTGCTGTAAGAATGCTTTAGGTAAATCGCCATAGATCAACTCCTGCAACGCCCGGCAGGCCAATATGACCATGCTCACCTGCGGAATCACCAGCGCCATGGTAGGGGACCGGAATTTACTATACAAAGGCAAATGATAAAACAGGAAGTTGTTCAGCTCCGGGAAATTGGATCCCCAGCTGAGTACAATACCGATCACAGTAGCAGCCACCAGCCACCACTTATGCCAGCTTTTAATGATGAGCAGCGACAGTACAAACAGGAAACAGATAATTGCGCCTATATAGGCAGGGCCGGAAGTAAATGGTTGTGCCCCCCAGTACAACTGCCAGCTGGCGGTGTTCACAGCATCTTCCGCTTTAGCAGGAGGTACGCCAATTTCGGTGAGTGCTTTATAGGTATGTGATCCGGTCGATAGTTTTTCGCTGGTAGAACCGCCTACCAGGTGGGGAAGCAGTAGCGTGAAGGTTTCTCCTTTGCCATAGCTCCATTGGAAAGCGTAGTCAATATCTAGTCCACCGGATTTTTTATGATCCTTGTCCTGCTGGTTCAGTGTTAACTCTGACTGGCTGCCCCGGATGGTATACTTCGTATACTCTTTCATGATGAGCAGGTTATCCATCGCCGGCAATACGGCCATTACGCCGGCAATGGCCAGTAATACCGATGCTTTGAAAAAGGCAGGGAGTTGTTTCTCCCGGAAAGCATTAATACCAGCAGCCACTGCGAGGCAGATGGCCATGATCAGCGTGTAATATGTGATCTGCGGGTGATTGTTGTAGATCTGTACGGCTGCAGCGAGTGCAGTAAGACAGGCGCCCGCAATATAGCGCCCGCGGTAGGCGAGGATCATACCTGCCAGCACCGGCGCCATGTAGGCCATGCTCATTACCTTGGTGATATGCCCCGCATCCATGCTGACTACCGTGAAAGTGGCAAAACCATAGGCGATGGCGCCCATGATACTAATCCAGTAGCGTATATTCACTACCGATAGGAACACATACATGCCCATCATTAGTACAAAAAACATATCTGCCGGGTTGGGTAACCAAAGCGTCAGTAGTTTATTCACCATCCCAACTTTGTTGGTAGAGGGACCTGTGAAGATGACATAAGAGGGCATACCGCCAAACATGCTGTTGGTCCACATCGGTAAATCACCGGTTGCTTTATAATAATCAGCCGCCTCTTTTGACATGCCCTGATAATGCATCATGTCCGATTGAAACAATTGTTTGCCATCTAAGACGGGACTACAAAATACTAAAGCCAGGGTTACAAATATCAATAAGGCAGCTAAATGCGGTATAAAAGCCTTCAACCAGTTTGATTTCATATCTAATTGATTTTCTTTTTGTTTTATCGGGTTATCTGAAGTGTATTCTAATGAAAAATGCCCTTCAGTTAAAGTAAAGCTTTAAGTATACCTGAAGTAAAGCTTTAAGTGAAATACACTTCTTTTTAAAGACGGTATGTCTTTTTTTAGGACTCACTTAGTGCAACACGAGTTTTCTTTTTCATGAGTTTCAAGTGGTCGTCATTGATAGCTGCATTCATAAAAAAAGCGTGTATCATTTTCGGGGCACACGCTTCGTTTACAAATTGGCGGGTAAATATATTAAAATATATAAGTAAGCAAGTGGTTTTTTAGCGTTGCAAATGAGGATGGCAGTAAAGTGCTATTGAATTACCTAACCGCAACAATTACCTTTAAAGATCAGTGACGCCCGCATGAAACGTATCTTTTTTATATTATTAACTGCACTCTTTCTGGCTATTGCCTGCAAACAGCCTGTTAAAACACCCGAGGAAAAACCTCCTCCAACCAATGTGTCAGCAACACCGATTAAGCCCGGAGAGCCGCTTCCCGTGGCAATGAGCCTGGAAAGAAGTGCGCCTATTCGTGTTTCAGCCAATAACGCGGAGGATACACCTGATGATACGCCTGTAGACACAGAACCGGCGGCACTGAGTGAGGCTACTGATAACTGGAATACTACTTCCTCCTTAGCTGCCATGATCTCTAAATGGACGCCCTGGCCGGCTGTGGGCAGCCCGGACAGCTGTCTGGTTCCTATCATGGGCTCCCGCTTCGTTTTGCAGGGTGACTTCGATGGTGACGGACTAACCGATACCCTGACCGAACATTTTTTCAGCAACATTGATCACCTGGAAACCAATAAGTATTATAAGGACCTGGACTATGATCTGATGGTAAAATTAAACGATCATCAATCTCCATTCTCCTTTGTGAGCTGCAGTAACAGCAAGATAGATACCCTGCAAATCGGAAGTGGATTAATGTTTGGGTTGTCGTGGCTGAAGAATGAGGGTGACTTAAATGGCGATGGCACCGATGAATTGTCTTATGTGGTAGATCTGGCAGACTGGTCAAGTCTGAATCATTGCACCCTGGTGACCTATCGCAATCATCAGTGGGAGGTACTGTACCGTTTCCCTATATGGGACTGGCAACTCCCGGATTTACCGATGACGGATAGCGAATACGGACTTTTCGGTTTACAGGATAAGGTCATTGGCGGAGATGCAGCGGCATCGCGGGAGAACTTTTCCGGTTTTATTAAGAAGATAAAGTCCGGCAAGATCATGGTGTTGTTTGAAAATAAAGGAGAGCAGGATAGCGCGATCATCCGTTTAGATTAATACCTTCGACCAAATTTTTTAATACCTGACCTATGTTAAAGAAATGGAACCTGCTGAGTATTTACACAAGAACTGTGCTGACAACGGCTGCTGCATTAATCGGCTATGGCTACCTGTGCCGGGGTTTGCATCTGTATTTCTTTTGGGAAAGTCTGCCTATAGGATGGGAGGTTTTATTAGTTGGAGGCATATTGGCATTGCTGGAGATCATTAAAATCAGGAAGCGGGAAGGAAGTAAAGCCACCCCTTTGAAGATTGGAGTAGGGCTGTTGTGTTTTGTAGCGGTGATACAGCTGGTGATGAGTATCGCCATTTTAAACTCCGATAGCTGGATTGTGACCAAAGAACATCTTCGCAATGATAAATGGATAATGACTACGTTAGGAGGTCCTCAAACTTTTGTGCTGATGCCGGCAGGAGGTATTTCTACAAGCACCAGTGCTGCAGGAACGGAAGGCAGTGCGGAAATTCATGTTATCGTAAAGGGAACCAACGGTATGATGGATCTGGTGGTATTGGTAGAAAAACAGTTGGGCGACAAGAAATGGAAGGTCGTATCGTCTAAATAAAATATTGAGGGGGCAAAGTGAGTTGATGTGAAAACTTACTTTGCCCCCTTTTTTATATRAGGATTACTTCAGTAATTGCAACGAATGATCCACTTGTTCCATACCGCCTTTCCAGCCGTCGTGGCCGGGAATCAGGTAAGCCGGACGCGGAAATTTGCGTTTTAACCGTTTCAGGGAAGCCGGATATGCTTTAATATTACCATCACCCATAAAGCCCATATTAGTGGCCTCCAGGCTTTTTACAAAGCAACCACCATATAATACTTTTGATTGTGGCAGCCAGATGACAATATTGTCTTTGGTATGTCCTTCGCCAGGATAATAAGTTTGCAGGGCCACACCGTGGATGTTAAAGGTGGTGTCCTTACTGAAAACATACTGCGCTTCTTTTTCTCCTTTTGCTTTACACAGATCCAATGTTTGTTTCGTGCTGTAGGTTTTAACCCCCAGCTGCTTTAATATATCTAATCCCGCTGTGCAGTCGGCATGAAAATGCGTTACAATGCAATGTGTGATTTTTTGATGATACTGTTTTTCCAGAGTATCCACCAGTTGCCTGGTTTGGTTCTCACTCCAGGGAGTGTTGATCAGAACGATGCCTTTGCCGGTAACAATATACAACCCGTTAGCCGGAACTGCGGCGCCTTTGTATTCGCCATAAGATACATCCACATAAACATTTCCGGTCAGGCGGGTGGGGTGAATCCGGAAGGATGTGTCCTGTGCGAAAACAGCAAAGGAACACAACAGGCAACAAATAAATAAGAGTAGATTCTTCATGATTTCCAATAATATACCGCAAAATTAATGCATTAATAAACCGCCCCAATTTTTAATTTTTACCCGGAAAAACATTATCCTACTAAATTAGTAGATTATTCATATCTTACCCTGAAATCAAGTGTTTTGGATAGTCGTCATACACAGTCATTAATAAACCTGTTGCGTAAAACGCATCATGCAGAGTGGGAGGCTACGCCTGCTGCGCAGGATGCCATCACCTGGCTGAATGATCTGGTCGGTTTTCTGTTTCCCGGCAATCATCTTCCCAAACAAACTTCCTATGAAGGCATCCTGAAAAAGAACCAGATAGACCTGGAAAATATCCTGCTCAGCTACCTGGATCCGCGGGAAGTACCTATAGAAGATATTGTACACGCCTTCTATAACTCCCTGGGAACCATTTATCAGCACCTGCGTCAGGACGCGGCTAAAATTCATGAATATGATCCGGCAGCTACCAGCGTAAATGAAGTAATTGTTTCCTATCCCGGTTTTTATGCGATCACCGTATACCGGATCGCGCATAAACTCACCCGGTTGGATATACCGATATTGCCCCGTATTATCAGTGAATTTGCGCATGGCAAAACAGGCATCGATATTCATCCCAATGCCAGTATTGATGTACCATTTATTATTGATCACGGCACCGGCATTGTGATAGGTGCCACCACCATCATTGGTTCCAATGTGGTCATTTACCAGGGCGTTACCCTGGGAGCACTGCATGTGACCAAGGAATTATCTGATGTAAAAAGACATCCCACTGTAGAGGATGATGTGATTATTTACGCCCGCAGCACCATCCTGGGTGGCAATACCGTCATTGGGAAAAGTAGTATCATTGGCGGCAGCGTGTTTATTACGAAGAGTGTTCCTCCTTTTTCCCAGGTGTTTAATACCCACCAGGTGAGAATTACCACAAAAACAGGCGTATAGGGCGCTCTACACAAATACCGGTGCAATTCGCAGAAATATTTCTATATTAAGCCCTCCAGGCTGACCGCCACAACGGCGGCAGAAGAACTTATACTGACATGCGAATCAGAATTTTACCGGTAGGCGTTTTATTAACCATATTATTGATGACTAACCAATTGCAGGCACAGGAAGATACCCTGCAGCAATTACCGGAAGTCGTTGTTCAATCTTATTTTTCAAAGGCATCGCTGCAACGTGTACCCACCGCCGTGAGTGTACTGTCGCCCGCCGATATGCAGCTACAACAGGGCGCTTCCCTGTTGCCGGCTTTTAATACGGTGCCGGGTATACGTATGGAAGAAAGGTCACCCGGTAGTTATCGTTTATCCATCAGAGGTAGTTTGCTCCGTTCTCCTTTTGGTATCCGCAATATTAAAATTTATGCAGATGATATCCCGCTGACTGATGCAGGGGGCAACACTTATCTCAACCTGGTAGATCCGGATGCTATCAGCAGGGCAGAAGTACTGAAAGGGCCTGATGGTAGCCTGTTTGGCGCTAACTCTGGTGGAGTGGTGCGCCTTTCCCTGGCGCCACCACCCAGTGATACGCATCACCTGCAGGTAAATCTGCAGGGAGGCAGCTACGGACTTTTTCATGGCAGCATCGCCTGGCAGCAACAATGGAAGAACTACCAGTTACAGGTATTCCAGGGATACCAGCGGGCAGATGGCTACCGCCAGAATACCGCCATGAAAAGATCTTATACCCAGACTACCCAGCGCTGGGAGTACAAACCAGGTTACGCCCTGAAGCTGCTGGCATTTTACTCGGACTTGTCTTACCTCACGCCAGGTGGACTGGACCTGGCGCAGAGTCAGGCCAATCCCCGTGCAGCCCGACCAGCTACGCCTGCCAACGCCGGCGCCATCGCACTAAAGGCGGGCATCTATAACCGTACTTTCCAGGGAGGACTGATTCATGAAGCACAGTTTACGCCACGCCTGCAACACGTATTGTCGGTGTTCGGTGCCAATACCCATTTCGAAAATCCGTTTCTTACCAACTACGAAGCCCGGGATGAAAATACTGCGGGCTTCCGGACCTATCTGCAATGGGTTAACAATCCGCAGCAGCATAGTATCCTGCAATGGAAATGGCTGAACGGCGTGGAGTGGCAACAAACCGTTACCGATGTCATTAATTATGGTAACCGAGGCGGAAAAAGAGATAYGGTGATGGCGGCTGATAAGCTGAATGCCCGGCAGTACTTTTTCTTTAGCCGCTTTCACGCGACCATCAACAATTTCACGTTGGAGGCAGCTGCCAGTTTAAACTATTATGGATACAGCTATAACAGCAATGGACACACGAATATTCATTTTACACCGCAGCTGATGCCGCGTTTATCGATGTCTTACCTGTTTACACCACTGTTAACCGGTCGTTTAACGGTGAGTAGGGGATATTCACCTCCGGCCACCGCCGAAGTTCGTGCATCTAACAACGTTATTAATACTTCATTGCAACCGGAAACCGGCTGGAACTATGAGGCCGGTGTGCGTGCGGCCACCCGCCGGGGCAGGGCCATGCTGGATGCCGCCTTCTTTTATTACCGCATGCAAAATGCTATTGTTAAACGACAGGATGCGAATGGCAATGATTATTTTGTCAACGCTGGCGGGGTAACACAGAAAGGTATCGAGTTGCAGGGCATGTGGTGGATCATGAAACCGCGCACACATGGCGTGTTGCGGGGCATTAAATGGCAGGAAGGATATACGTTCAGCGATTTTAAATTCCGGGATTATATCAGCGGTACAAAAAATTACTCCGGCAACCGGCTAACCGGGGTACCGCAACATGTACTCGTGAGCAGCCTGTTATGGCAGTTGCCGGCAAGTATCTCACTGTATACCCGGCATACTTTCACCAGCCGCATTCCGCTGGACGATGGCAACAGCGTATATGCCGGCAGCTATCACCTGCTGCAGGCCAATGTAAGCTGGAAACTGCCCCTGCATACCCGCTATGCATTGTCCTTACGTGCCGGCGCCGACAACCTGCTCAACGTAAGTTATAGTTTGGGTAACGACCTCAATGCCGTAGGCGGCCGATATTATAATCCGGCCCCCGGCAGAAACTATTTCGGTGGCATCAGCATGCAATTATAATTTTATGTACGAAGCAGCTATTCTAACCAATATCGCCAAACACATCGTCCTGGACGCCACAGAAACGAACTTTTTCTGTTCACTGCTGCAGGAGAAAAGGCTGCGGCGGAAAGAACTCCTGCTCCGGGAAGGAGAAGTATCCTCTAAAGCTTTTAGCAGTTAGCTTTTAGCTTTTAGCAAATGTTATGTTGAAGATCATATAAAGCTTTTAGCAGTTAGCTTTTAGCTTTTAGCAAATGTTATGTTGAAGATCATATGCCGATGTTCGCTGCATTTGCCTAAAAGCTAAAAGCTAACGGCTAACAGCTAAAAGCTTTTCTTAATCTACCTTATTTTTTACCCCTCTCCATGGTTGTTTCTTTGTGTAAACAAATAAAAACAAACACATCATGCAAACAACTACCGCTACCACCGCCATTAACATCAACGAAACAGGAGTAACAGGCCGCTCTTTATGGGATAGCTGGACCGATATGTGGAATGGTGAATTGCCGCTTGCTCACGATATTATCGCAGACGGATTTTATGCGCATCTTTCCAATACCCTCACCGCCGATCCGGCCACGCTTCGCAATGCTGTGGAAGTGGAGAAGTGGGTGGTTCGGGTAAGAAGCAGGTATGCAAAGCTGGTGTATGCTACTCATGCCGGTCCTTTTGTAGACGTAACTGCCCAAACGGTGACTTGTTACTGGAAGGCCCGCGGTGTATTTGCGGGATTGACCGGCAAGGCGGGTGATATAGTGGGGAAGGAATTTACCGTAGTGGGAATTGACATCCTCAGATTTGAGGACGGCAAAATAACCGAATGCTGGACAATGAGTGTACCACTGGAAATAGATCCGCTTTCATAGCGGGGGCTGACATATTCCTCGCGATCGTTAACAAAAGCGGCATAGAATTGTAATTAGTGTGTAAGCATTTTACATACAGATGAATTCTACCAACGGAAAACAGGATAAGCCGGTTATTACCGCCAAAATTGATGGATTTTTTATCACCTTCTATAATGTATCCGTCTTTGTAGCTCGTTTCTTCAGAGAGGCTTTCCGGCCTCCCATAGAATGGGGTGAGTTTGTACGGCAGTGTTACCAGGTGGGATATAAGTCACTGGCCCTTGTTACGGTAACAGGGTTTATTACAGGCGTGGTGTTCACAGAACAGTCGCGCCCTACCTTATCAGAATTTGGCGTTACCGCATGGCTACCTTCCCTGGTGGCCATTGCCGTTGTACGGGCATTGGCTCCGCTGATTGCTGCCCTGATCTGTGCTGGTAAGGTAGGATCCAGTATCGGCGCCGAGCTGGGCTCCATGAAAGTTACCGAGCAGATTGATGCTATGGAAGTATCCGCCATCAACCCTTTCCGCTATCTGATCGTTACCCGGGTAACGGCAATGACCATATGTTTACCGCTGCTGATGTTCTATAACGCCCTGATAGGCTGTCTGGGATCTTATTTTGATGTACATGCTCATGAACAAACCAGCCTGGTATCCTTTTTTGACAATGCCTTCGCCCAAATCACCTTCCTGGATTATGCCACCGCGTTAACCAAAGCAATCCTTTATGGTTTTACCATCGGTATTGTGAGTTGTTACCAGGGATGGAATGCTTCCCAGGGAACAATGGGGGTAGGTAAGGCCGCCAACGTTTCCGTGATCGTTTCCATGTTCCTGATATTTATTGAAGAAGTCATTATTGTTCACGTGTTTAATTCTATCCGATAGTATATGAAAGAAAACGGGCATCATATCGACATGAATGAAACAGTGATCAAAATACGTGATCTGTATAAGTCGTTTGGAGAAAAGCATGTATTGCAGGGCATAGACCTGGACCTGCATAAGGGTGAAAACGTGGTGGTACTGGGCCGTTCCGGTACGGGTAAGTCTGTGCTGATAAAAATTATTATCGGGTTATTAAAACCGGATGCCGGCACCGTTAATGTGTTGGGAGAAGAAGTAGATCAACTGAAAGATGTGGATCTGCGTGCCCTGCGGCTGAAAGTAGGGTTCTCTTTTCAAAGCAGTGCTCTCTATGATAGTATGACAGTAGGTGAGAACCTGGCGTTTCCCCTGAAACGGAATAACCGGGACATCACCAAAGATCAGATCCGGAAGACCGTAGACATTGTACTCGATGCCATCGGGTTACCGGATACGATTAACCAGCTGCCTTCAGAATTATCCGGCGGGCAAAAAAAACGTATTGGTATTGGCCGGACGCTCATCCTGCGACCCGAAATCATGTTGTATGACGAACCCACCGCAGGACTGGATCCTATTACCAGTATGGAACTGAATAAGCTGATCAACGCCGTGAAGGAAAGGTTCAATACCAGCTCCATTATTATCACCCATGATCTTACCTGTGCAAAAGAAGTAGGCGACCGGGTGGCCGTAATGGATGAAGGGAAGTTTATACGGCAGGGAACTTTTGACGAAGTATTCAACGAAAAGGAAGGATTGATAAAAAGTTTTTACGACTATAATTTTATACAATAAGCTATGGAAGCAGGAAAAAAACGCGCAGTCATTGT